>CAZLXM010000018.1:0-49018 GCA_964563105.1 uncultured Bacteroidaceae bacterium | reverse complement strand
CTCTTTTATAGGTAGCCCATGCTTTAGATAATTTAATGCAACGAAAGAACATCCCATAATAATTCAGAAAGTCCTGTAAATCTTTCTTTTCCTGACTTTTCTTGTAATACATCAATATTGTACTTTTATCAGATGTAAGGAAAATGCCACCCCGTTTTTTAACAAAATCATAGGCATATAAAGCCATAAGCTCAATTTTATGTTCAGTATTACCTTTTTTTAGTGTAGATGTAAGACGTGGATTATTAATAAAGGATTTCGAAATTATTTCTACAATACGATCTTTATCTGACATTAGATTAAAATTTTAAAAAAAACTAATATACAATTTTTGTATTTATTTACAAGGGATGGGTAATTGTAATGCGAAAATAGTGTTTTTGAAACTAAAAATAAATGCTTACGTAATAATATCAGGCATTCAAGTCAAAGGATTATATCAATAAGAATAAATTAGAAAATTTAATGTCAAAAAATTTATAATAAATGTATTTAGATATTAATACATTAAAAGAACCAGACTTTACAGGAATAAAAATTCTTGTAGCTGAAGATGACAAAATAAACTTTATGCTTATTGAATTGATCCTGAAAGGTACGGGAGCACTGGTATATCATGCCTGGAATGGTTTACAGGTACTTGAGTTTATCCGTAAATACAGTGATATATCAATCATATTGATGGATATCAAAATGCCTGTAATGAATGGATATGATGCAACAATACAAGCTAAAAAGATTAATCCTCAACTTAAAATTATTGCTCAGACTGCCTATGCTTTAGGTGAAGATAAGTACAAGTGTTATGAAGCAGGATGTATTGATTATATAGCAAAACCCATTTGCAAAGATAATTTATTCGAAGTTTTAGAGAGGCATATCTGATTTATTCGATTCAATAACTAATCCAAAGCTATTTAATAATTCTATCATTATTTTTTCAATTTCATCAAATGATATAACCCTATCCGCTTTATAAATAAACATTAAATGTATTGTAAGTTTCAATCCTTTCAATTTATCTGCCACAAAATGTTTATTTAGTCTATAAGCCTCACGCATTCGACGCTTTATAAGGTTTCGCATTACAGCTTTTTTAAATGTCTTTTTTGAAACAGAAAATCCTGCTAAGAGGGGATAATCAGATCCCTCATTAATTATTCTGTAATTCACCCGTAAAATGGAAATACTCAGAGACTTTCCGGAAGTAAATAATTCATCAATATCACGTTTTCTTTTTAATTTTTGCGCTTTAGGAAAGGTAAACGACATATTGATATTAATGCTCTATATTTTTGTAAATCTTTTAGTATAAGGATCACTTATTATTTTTACAATTTTTATTAAATTCTGTAATAAACAGATCCAGGGCCATAGGCATTGAAGGCACATCAGGGAGAGGTGCAGTAACATCAAGCCTTAATCCGGCTTCTTTGGCTGCCTTTGCAGTTTGATCACCAAAAGTGGCAATTTTAATATCTTGTTGTTGAAATCCGGGGAAATTATGCATAAGCGATTTTATGCCGGAAGGACTGAAAAAAACAAGCATATCATAATTTATTTCAGACAGATCAGATAAATCACTGCAGACAGTATTATATAAAACTGCCATATTGAATTTCAATTTATATTTTTTCAGTAAAGCAGGAATTTCGTCTTTATGGGCATCAGAAACAGGAACAAGGAAGGTTTCATCCTTATGCTTCATGATAGGTTCAATTATATCACATAATAAGCCCGAACAACTATAAAAGATCTTTCTTTTCCTGTAAATTATGTATTTCTGTAAATAAAATGCAATCGATTCCGATCTGCAAAAATATTTCATTGAATCCGGGATATTTATCCTGAGTTCGCCGGCAATTCTAAAAAAATGATCTATAGCTGTTTTACTTGTGAAAATTACTGCAGTATGAGCAGTAATGTCTATTTTTGATTTTCGGAAATCTTTAGCTGATACTCCTTTTACCTGAATAAAAGGACGAAAATCAATTTTCAGGTTATTTTTTTCAGCCAGATCAAAGTAAGGAGATTTTTCATTTTCCGGTTTTGGTTGTGAAACCAAAATTTTCTTGATTCTTGTCATACATTTCAGCATAAATGGTTCAAGAACCCTCATCAAGGGATATTAAAAACTTCAATATTACCAAATAGGGCAATATTTCAAAGACACAAAGGTACAAAAAAAGATAAAAAATAAAAATATCATTTTTAAATATATACATTATCACTCTTATTAACCTATATATGTATACTATTGAGATAATGACAAAACTTATATACAAAAAAGCAGATTGTAAAATTCCTTCAGTATAAGGAATAAATAAAAGAAATGGGATCAGGAATAGTCCCAGAACTTTATTATATATATAAAAATGAAAAATAAAGAGATTAACAATTTTTTCTTTATGAAATACAAAGGCAATAAATTTTAAGCAGAATATCCTGAACAGGATCAATGAAATAAGAATCAGAATCGAAAAAATAAGGATATTAATATCAGGCAGGTCAAAGAGTTGGATATTATACTGTTTAACTATATTAAAAATAAAGAGGCTGCCCGAAATAAAATAAATCAGATTCATTCCCTGACCTGCATATTTTCTGCTTATTCCGGATTCATAATAAACTTTATTTGCAAAAGGATAACTTAATGCAGCATAAAAAAAATCAATTAAAAATTTTGGATAAATTATTTTTATCCAGATAAAAATAATTAAAAGTAACAGCAGACAAAAAAAATACCAGTCAGGTGTTAAGTTCATATATATTAATCTTATAATACCCTTATAAATATCATTAATTATTCTTTGTTTCTGGTATTAAAAAGAATTGTAACAGGACCATCATTTGTCAGATTAATTTGCATATAATCACCAAATATTCCGCTTTTTGGCGGCTTACCCGTATCAATTTCTATTTGTTGAAGAAATTTCTCATATACAGGTATAGCAATATCAGGAACAGCAGCTTTTATATAGGATGGACGATTCCCCTTTTTAACAGATGCACAAAGTGTAAATTGTGAAATAACCATAATATCACCATCTACATCATTTACTGATAAATTCATAACCCCATTATGATCATCAAAAATTCTTAAACGGCTAATTTTCCCGCTTAGCCATTCTATATCAGAAATATTATCATCATTTTCAATTCCAAGTAATACAACAAGACCTTTATTTATCGAATTATTATGACCGTTTGAAGTTGTCACTGTTGCCTCTGAAACTCTTTGAATTACTGCCCTCATCTCAAACTAAAGATTTAAATAGATTCGGAGAACCATTTTATTAATAATTGTTTAATAGATTCAACTTTTACGGGTTTAGTCAAATAAGCATTCATTCCGGATTTTAAAGCTTCATTAATTGAATTTTGATCTTCACTTGCTGATAAAGCTATTATGGGTACAGTTGTATTATCTTTTCTAATTTCCATTGTTGCAGTAATTCCATCCATAACAGGCATTAACAGGTCCATAAAAATTATATCATACTCATTTTCATGTGATAAATTAACAGCTTCTTCTCCATTAGCACAAATATCAATTTCATATCCCAGATGTTTGAAAATAGCTTTTATTACACTTTGATTAATGATATTATCTTCTACAACAAGAATTTTTAGTTCAGGTCGGATCTGATATATTTGCGAATCCATATATTTTTTCTCGGGAATACCAGGGAAATTATCTTTTAATATTTTATATATCTCATTTGATTCATAAGGCTGAATCAGATAATAATCCACCCCAAGGTTTCGGGCCTTTAAATAATTTCCACGTTTATCGTTTGAGCTGAACATTATTATTAGAAAATTATCAGATAATTTTTTCTCCTTTAGTTTACGTGCAAGATTAAATCCGTCATTATTAAGTTTATCTTTTATAACAATGATTTGATAAAGTGTAAGATTTTGTTCGATAAGGGAAATAATTTTATCTAATTTATTATCCTGAAATATCTGATAATTGTAATTTATCCCAAATCCATCCAATATGCTATGGATCCGGTCATTTTCTTCTCTTGATTTATTTAAAATAAGGGCTGATATTTGCTGATATTGTTCGATTTGTGAAAAGTCATATTTTTTACAAAGCTTCTCATTTGAATGAGTTTCAATAGTAAAACTAAATTTGGAACCGGGATATTCAGGATCTTTGGATAACTCTCCCGGGCTCTGTGCCCATATTTCTCCATTCATCATTTCCACAAGCTGTCGTGTTATGACCATTCCTAACCCGGTTCCTCCATATTTTCTTGATGTAGAAGAATTTGCCTGTTCATAGGAGCCAAAAATTTTATTCAGGTTTTCTTTAGGGATCCCTATTCCGGTATCTTCTACAGAAAATAATAAAATTACGGTACTATTGTATTTATCAATCATTTCGGTTGATATAAAAATACTCCCTTTATCAGTAAATTTAATTGCATTACTTAAAAGGTTAGAAAGTACTTGTCTTAGTCTGAAAGGATCACCAATTAACTGAAGGGGCACGTTTTGTTTAATGTAATATTTAATTTCAATTTGTTTCTCATTTGCCAGTGATTTAAACAATTCTATTGTTAGCTGTACCTCTTCATTAAGGTTAAAAGGTATTTCTTCAAGCATCATCTTACCCGCTTCAATTTTTGAAAAATCGAGAATGTCATTAATCACATTCATTAATAAAACAGATGACCTTTTAATTATTAAAACCTGTTCTTTATAATCGTCAGCGAGACTGCTATGCATAAGAGTTTCTGTCATGCCTATAATACCATTCATCGGGGTCCTTATCTCATGGCTCATTCTAGCTAAGAAATCAGATTTTGCCATATTTGCAGCAATTTCCTGTTTTCTTAATTTTTCAAAGGGAGAAATATCAATTAAAGCTGAAAGAATAAGCTCTTCTCCTGCAATATAAGTCTTAATTTCTTTCCGATAAATTACAATTTCATTTCCATCTTTTTCATAAAGAAGGAAATGATTATCACCAAATGGAAGATTTATTCCTTCTTTGAGAAGATATTTATTTGAAATAAGGAAGTGATCATTAAAATTCTTGCCAACAATATCATTATCATTTTCAAGAAATAGCATTTTTTGAGCAGTGAGATTAATGTTAGTAATAATTCCTTTATTATTTAGTATCATTACCCCTACTGGTAATTGTTCCAGCACCATTTTTTGTGATAACAATTTTATGGAAAGATCATCAGTTTTATTTTTTTCTTTAAAATAGAGTAAATAGGTAAGTAAAAGCAGAATAGACAGAATAGAAATATTTATAAAAATGAGTATCTGGTAATTTCTGGAAAATGGTCCGATTATTTCATCTATAAAAACACTAAAAACAATGCTTAAATCATTATTTAATATGGATAAAGGATAATAAGCCGATAACAATTTTCGCTTTTTATTATCACTAATTTGTAAGTTATGAATTAGCACACCCTCATGTTCATTTTTTATCTGGTCTGCGATATTATTTATTTGATTTATATTAAGGTAAGTTACCTTAGGTAAATATAAAATTTCCGCATCCTTATTTATTACCCATTGTAGTAAAGTGTTATTGCTCGAATATAATTCGAAAACAGAATTTAATAAGCCGGAAAGATTTATTTCTGTAACTACATTCCCCATGATTATATTGTCTTTGTAAAAGGGAACGTGAGTCAGATATTTATCACCCTTTTGTTCAATATACAGATGATCGTATAAAATATTAGCTTTTTGCCGTGAAAAGGTATCTACTACAAATTCATCATTGTCTTTTATATAAATTCCCAGATAATGGTTTGAATTATCATAAACAGCGATATTATTAAATATTTCTCTGTATTTTGAATAAAATTTCTGTAATTCTGAAAGTATTTCAGTATTATCTTTATTATCACTGAACAGGGCTTGCAGTTTATTTTGATAATAGAAAATTATTTTATTCAAATCGCTTTCATAATTATTGATAGTGTTTTCGATCTTCTTTCCACACAGATTAGTTTGATCAAAAAGCAAATTTTTATGGTATTCCAATTGTTTAACCCTGATATGGTCAGATATTAAAAGATTTAATATAATACCTATCAAAAGGCCGGTAAAAGCAATGAATATGATTTTCCGCATGTTAAGCAATTTCAATGATTTAATCCAATAATATATTTTACGACAGGCATCATCATAGGTTAAAGATAATCAACGATATTTTTCATGTTCTTCCATAACAAGACTCAGGTAGCTTAGATAGCGGGAATTATAAATTTTATTTTCATTTACAGCTTTTTTAACAGCACAACCTGGTTCATGTATATGCAGACAATTATTAAACTGACATCCAGAGGAAATTTTAAATATCTCCGGAAAGAAATGATAAATTTCTTCCTTTTCCAGGTCAATAATCCCAAAGCCCCTGATCCCCGGCGTATCTATAACGTATCCACCATCAATTAATTCATGCATTTCAGGAAATGTAGTAGTATGTTTCCCCTGTTTATGATACCCTGAAATTTCATTTGTTTTAATATTCAGTTCAGGTGCTATAGTATTCAGGAGGGTAGATTTCCCGACACCTGAATTCCCGACAAGTACATTATTTTTTCCTTTAAATTCCTTTTTAATAATTTCAAGATTTAGTTCATTTTTTGCGGAAATACTATAGCACTGATACCCAATCTCCGAGTACATCTTTATTTGTTCATTCAAGGTATTATTTAAACCCTCGTTATGAAGATCTATTTTATTATATATTATTCTTGCAGGAATCCTATATGCTTCAGTTGTGACCAATAAGCGATCAATAAACTCTGGTAATGTTTTAGGATGAATTAGACTAACTACAATCCATGCTATATCAATATTAGCTGCCAGTAATTGATATTCCTTTGATAACTTGGAAGAACGCCTGATCAGGTAATTTTTTCTTTGATGTATTTTAACAATTAATCCGGTTTTATTATCAGAATTCATTGTATAATCAACTATATCTCCGACTGTTACAGGATTTGTTGCACGTATATCTTTAATTCTGAACTTCCCTTTAATATTACAATCAATTGTATTATTATCCTCAGTTTTTACTTTGAACCAACTACCTGTAGATTTTATTATAACACCAGTTTTCAAAATATTAGTTGATTAAATTTATTACAAAATTAGAAAAGTAAATCTAATAAATAGTAGCTTTTATGATTGATGAATAACCTTGAACACTGAAAAAATTGTATTTCCCTGTATTTAAGAAAATTATTTTTACCTCTTAAATTTATAAAAGGTTGCACTAGTTCCGGGATTTTATTAACAATTGAATGACATCCGGTTTGAAATGGCAAATGCATTTTTTTATATGATGCTACAATATTTTATATATTTGGAACTTATAAAAAGGATTTGATTATATTGAAATGAAAAAGAAGGCATTTAAAAAAACCAGATTATATGTAATAGCGGGCATACTTACTATTACAGTTTCTTTTGGATTTGTAAAGATTTATGATAAAGATTTTGAGATAATTAAAAATCTGGATATTTTTTATACCCTTTTCCGTGAGTTATCATTATTTTATGTAGATGATGTTGAACCGGAAAAGTTAATAAATACCGGGATTAATTCTATGCTGGATTCACTTGATCCTTATACGGTATTTATTCCTGAATCTGAAATGGATGAATTTAATTTTATGACTACCGGAGAATATGGAGGGATTGGTGCATTAATCAGACAATCAGATGATTATGTAATAATTGCAGAACCATATGAGAATTCGCCAGCCATGAAATCCGGTTTAAGGGCCGGAGATAAATTAATTTCCGTTGACGGAGTTTCAACAAAAAATAAACCACTTAGTGAAGTAAGCGAAAATTTAAAAGGAATTCCTGGTACAGAAGTGAAAGTTGTCATACAGGGCCCTGCAGACAAGAAAAATCGTACTATAAAGATACTCCGGGAGCAAATCAAAATTGATAATGTATCATATTATGGTAAAATAAATGATCAGACGGGTTACATCCGTTTGTCTAATTTTACAACAGGTGCTTCCGATGAAGTTAGAAAAGCTTTTCTGGAATTAAAAAACAATGGAATAGAGAAATTAGTTCTTGATTTAAGGAATAATCCTGGTGGTTTATTAATTGAAGCAGTTAATGTATGTAACATTTTCATGAAAAAGGGTCAATTGATCGTTAGTACCAAAGGAAGGATAAATCAATGGGACTATGATTATTATACGACAGATAAGCCTGTTGACACGCTTATTCCCCTAATTGTATTAATTAACCGGGGATCTGCATCGGCATCTGAAATAGTAGCCGGCGCTATTCAGGATACAGACCGTGGAGTACTTATAGGGCAAAGGACTTTTGGAAAGGGACTTGTACAAACAACAAGGAAGCTTAAATACAATACCCAGCTTAAAGTAACAACTGCCAAATATTATATCCCGAGTGGAAGATGTATTCAGGCACTTGATTATACCCACAGAAATGAAGATGGAAGTGTTGGCTATATTCCTGATTCATTAATTACAGAATATAAAACTGCAGCTGGAAGGAAAGTGTATGATGGAGGAGGTATAAATCCTGATATTACAGATACACTTGTTCCACATTATAGTCAAATTACCAGCAATCTTTATCTTCAAAACCATATTTTTGATTTTGCAAGCGATTATTCTGTCAGATATGCTAATATTACTTCTGATCCTTCAGATTTTACAATTGACAATAATGAATATGCAAGATTTGAAAAGTTTATTTCTGACAGAAATTTCAGTTATACAACACAAAGTGAGGAATTGCTAAAGCGCCTGATAGAAACAGCAAAAAATGAAAAATATTTTGCACATGCGGAAAAGGAGTTTAATAATTTAGCAGAAAAACTTACGCATGTCAATGAGAAAGATATGGAAATATTTAAGGATGAAATACTTAAGCTTCTTAATGAAGAAATTGTCAGCAGGTATTATTATCAAAAAGGCCGTATTAAACATTCTTTAAAATATGATAATCAGTTAAAAACATCTGTTGAAGTTTTTGATGATATTAATGAATATAAACGTTTACTTTCTGTTCAGGGGCCCCGCTCCGTTATAAAAGAGAAAAACTGATATCTTTTTAATGGGCATCCAGCCAGTTACTCCCATATCCCATTTCTACAATTAGCGGAACATTAAGTTTTACTGCTGTTTCCATTTTATTTTTAACAATTTCCTTTACAATTGTCAACTCACTGTTTTTTACATTAAAAATTAGTTCGTCATGAACCTGTAATATCATTTGACTTTCTAATTTATGATCTTTAAATTCATTACAGATATTAATCATTGCCAGTTTGATAATATCTGCAGCAGAACCCTGGATTGGTGAATTAATGGCATTCCTTTCAGCCATGCCCCTTATAATGGCATTTCTGCTATTAATATCAGGAAGATATCTTTTCCTTCCCATAATTGTAGTAACATAACCAATATCCCGTGCTACCTGTACCGACTTTTCCATATATTTTTTAACACCGGGATATGAGCGAAAATATTCATCAATTAAATCTTTTGCATCTGAGCGTGAAATGTTTAGCCTCTGCGAAAGTCCAAATGAGGAAATTCCGTAAATAATCCCAAAATTTGCCGTTTTTGCCTGACTTCTCATTTCTCTTGTAACTTCTTCAGGTTCAATATTATGAATTTTTGCAGCTGTTGCTTTATGAATATCCTCTTTATCAAAAAATGCTTTGATCATATTTTCATCCTCACTTAAATGAGCCATTAAACGCAGCTCAATTTGTGAGTAGTCCGCTGATAATAAAACAAAATTTTCTGAAGAAGGAATAAAAGCTTTACGGATTTCTTTTCCTCTTTCATCTCTGACCGGGATATTCTGTAAGTTTGGATTATTTGAGCTAAGCCTGCCAGTTGAAGTAATAGTTTGATTGAATGAAGTATGTATTTTTCCTGTAACAGGATCTATAAGTTTTGGAAGCGCTTCCACGTAAGTATTAAGTAATTTCTTTAAAGTTCGAAAATTAAGTACTTCACTAATAATTTGATGTTTATCTATAAGCTTTGATAAAGTTTCCTCGGAAGTTGAAAATTGTTTAGTCCGGGTTAATTTTCCACCCGAATCAATTTTTAATTTTTTAAAGAGGATGTCTCCGAGTTGTTTAGGAGAAGCAATATTAAATTCTGCACCTGCCAGATTAAAAATTTCCTTTTCTGCCGAATCAATTTCTTTAATTAATTGTCCTGCAAATTCAGCCAGTGTTTCTCTATTTATATTTACGCCGTTATTTTCAATATCGGCAAGTACTTTAACAAGTGGCATTTCCAAATTTACAGCCAGATCATAAAGATTATTTTCCTTAAGTTCCTTATTTAATATCTGGTAAAGTTGCAACGTTATATCAGCATCACTACAGGCATAATCTTTTATCTTATCTATAGGGACATCCCTCATATTTCCCTGGTTTTTCCCTTTAGCCCCAATAAGTTCTTCGATCCTCAGGGCAGTATTATTCAAATAAGCATCTGCCAGGCTGTTTAGATTATGTCTTTGTTCCGGATGAAGCAAATAATGAGCAACCATTGTATCAAACAATGAGCCTTTAACATCAATGTGATATTTGTTTAATATTCGAATATCAAATTTCAAATTATGGCCTATTTTAAGAAGCTCTTTATTTTCAAAAATATCTTTAAAATTTTTTAATGTTTTAACTGCCTTTTCGAAATCCGCTTCAATTGGTAAATAATAGGCTTCATTAGAAGTAACGGAAAATGACAAACCTACCAAATCTGCTTCATTAATATTCAATGAGCTGGTTTCGGTATCAAAACAAATGAAGCCGGCATTCTCAATTTTCTTTATTGCTTCATTAATAATTACCACATTATCAATCAATATATAGTCTTTACCTGAAATATCAATTTCATTTTCAAGACCTATATTACTAATTTCATGTGTATTAGTACTGAATAAATTTCCCTGAACTGCTTTTTCCTGCCTGTTATTTTCTTTTTCTGAATATTTTTGAATTAAGGATTTAAATTCCAGTTCTTTGAAAATACTGATAAGTTTATCTATATCAGGTATTTTAGCCTCTAGTTCTTTAAGTTTAAAGTTAACAGGCACATCTGTTTTTATTGTAACAAGTTCTTTTGAGAGATATGCCTGATCTTTAAAATTTATCAAATTGCTTTTAATTTTTCCTGTAATTTTATCAATATTTTCATAAAGAATATCAATATTTTTATATTCGGCAATAAGATTTTTTGCTGTTTTTTCACCAATTCCAGGCACTCCTGGAATATTATCTGATTTATCACCCCAGAGGGCAAAAATATCGGTTAACTGCATTGGATCTGATACCAGAAAATTATTTCGGACATCCTCTAACCCAATAATTTCAGCCTCATTTCCGGCCCTTTTAGGTTTATATATAGAAATATTTTCAGAAATCAGTTGGGCATAATCTTTGTCAGGTGTCATCATAAATATCTTTATCCCAAAAGATTCAGCTTTTTTAGCTATTGTACCAATTACATCGTCAGCTTCAAATCCGCTTATCTGAAAAATTGGAATATTATAAGCATCAATTACTTCTTTTATAATTGGAACAGATTCCTGTATATTTTCGGGCGTTTTTTCCCGATTTGCTTTATACTCAGGAAATATTTCATTTCTAAAAGTTGGTTCAGGAGGATCAAATACAATGGCCATATAATCCGGCTTTTTATTTTTTATCAATTCATCAATTGTATTTACGAATCCGAATACAGTAGAAGTATTAAAACCTTTTGAATTTTTGAAAGGATTAGAAATAAAGGCATAATAAGCCCGATATATCAGAGCATAAGCATCGAGAAGATAAAGAGTTTCAGTACTTTCTTTATTCATTTCAGTTATCACTATTAAACCATTCAGCATAAGAGGTTTCAGTTTCCTGCAACTTAAGTGAATGTAATTTTATTTCATGTGGAAGAATATTTTTTAATAACTCAGCAAAATGGATCAACAAATTTTCAACAGTTGGCTGAAATTCAACAACTTTCAGTCTTTCAAACATTTGATCCATTTGAAACATTTTATTATCAACTGCATTATTTTGTATGACAAGTGAGTGATCGAATTCTTTTATTATAATTTTTTTTACAATTTCATTCAAATCCTTGAAGTCCAAAACCATACCATATTTTACATCATTTATATTTTCAATTGGTTTTCCTATAAGTGTTACAAATAATTTATATGAATGTCCATGAATATTTCTGCAGGCGCCATTATAATTCCAAAGTGCATGGGCCATTTCAAGAGAGAATATTTTAGTAACTCTAATTTGGGTCATTTTATTTAAATAAACATATAATTAATTATACAAAGCTACAAGTAAAGATTTAAAACATAAAACTTTAAAATACAAGATAACTTAATTGTCTTAATTTCAAATTAGTTGAATTTTATAATTCTTCTGTTTGCCTGGTTTATAAACATTTACTCAAACAGTCGATTATATCACCTAATTTTTCATTTTTTAGATAGTAATAGGTATTTTTTCCGTCACGGTATGAGGATAGTACACCTTTATCCTTTAATATTCCCAGATGATGGGATGTTGTAGATTGTTCAATATTAAGCAATTCATGAATTTGAGAAACAGTCAGCTTTTTCCCGTTATCAAGATAATTCAGGATAGCAATCCGCATCGGGTGGGAAATTGCTTTTAGCATATTAGCAGCTTTTTCAAGTTCATCTGTTGTAAGAAGGTTAAATGTCATTTATTAAATATTTTAAATCAAATGCACGTAAATCCACAGAATTCAATAATGTTCTTTAACGTTTGCAAATATAGGAATATATTATTTTAAATGCCATTTGCAAAATAAATTATATAAAGAAAATCCTAATATTTATCAAAATTCCATTCACATTATTACCTTTGTTTCAAACTTGTTTTTTATGAGCGATTTAAATAAAATTAAAGCCCCAATAAAAGAGGAATTAAGCAGGTTTGAGAATTATTTCAAAAGTACTTTAAAAAGTAGCATTCCTTTATTAGATATTATTACACGATATATTTTACGTAGAAAGGGTAAACAAATTCGGCCTTCCATGGTTATTTTATCTGCTTCTTTATTTGGTGAGGTAAATGAAACTACACATACAGCTGCATCTTTAATAGAATTATTACATACAGCATCTCTTATTCATGACGATGTTGTAGATGAATCATATGAAAGGCGCGGTTATTTTTCTTTAAATGCCTTATGGAAATCAAAATTGGCTGTTTTAACAGGTGATTTTTTATTATCAAAAGGAGTATTAATTTCTGTTGAAAAAGAAGCATATTCTTTATTAGCAATTGTCTCAGAGGCAGTTAAAGAAATGACAGAAGGAGAAATTTTACAATTACGTAAAATTCGTCATCTAAATATTAGTATTGATGATTATTTTGAGATCATCAGGAAAAAGACTGCTGCATTATTTGCTGCTTGTGCAGCTTGTGGGGCAAAGTCAGCAAATGCGACAGATGAAGAGGTCAGTTTAATGAAAAAATTCGGTGAATTAACGGGGATAGCCTTTCAAATTAAGGATGATTTATTCGATTATCAAAATAATAATTTGATTGGTAAACCTACAGCGAATGATTTAAAAGAAAAGAAACTCACTCTTCCATTACTTTATTCTTTACAGGTTTGTCCGGGATTAGAAAGAAAGAAAATCAGAAGGTTAATCAAAAATGAAAACAACAATTCTGCTAAAGTAAATGAAATTATTGAGTTTGTTAAACAAAAAGGAGGAATCAGTTATGCAGAACAAATGATGTCGGAGTACAGGAAAAAGGCTATAGATATTCTGCTCAATTTTCCTGATAATATAGCACGTCAATCACTTATGGCTTTAGTTGAATATTCTACAAATAGAAAACACTGACTTTTTCTTTTATTCATTATTTAAAAAAGATTTTCTATCAGTTTTCCTGGAAATACTTTTTTAGAATCCGGGTTTTAGATTTACCTATTATTCTTTCCAATATTTCAGTATCAGCTTTAGTTATTTCATCATATGTTTTTAATGACTTCATTAATTTTTCGATTGTTATACTGCCTATGCCTTTAATATTTTCCAACTCAGATTTCATCATTTCCTTAGATCTTTTATTTCTATGAAATTTAAGCCCAAATCGATGTGCTTCATTTCGAAGTTGTTGAATTAACTTTAATGATTCTGAATTTTTATTTAAATATAAAGACACAGGATCATTAGGGAAGAATATTTCCTCCAGTCGCTCTGCAATACCAATTACAGCAATTTTGTCTTCAAGGTTTAATTTTTCAAGACTTTTTAAAGCTGCGTTTAATTGCCCCTTTCCTCCATCTACGATAAGAAGTTGAGGAAGACTTTCATTTTTTTCCTGTAAACCGGAATATCTTCTTTGTACAATTTCCTGCATTGACGCAGTATCATTTGGGCCCTTAACAGTTTTTATATTAAAAAGCCTGTAATCATTTTTACTTGGTTTTGCATTTTTAAAAACAACACAGGCAGCGACAGCAGATGTTCCCTGGATATTGCTATTATCAATACATTCAATATGATTTGGGAGTGAATTTAGCCGAAGGTCCTTTTTTAGAGTTAAAAGAATTCTTTCTGTAGAATTTCTTTTAACTACAGACTCTTTTTGCTGTTTACGGGAAAGCATATAAGATTTAGCATTTCTCAAAGAAAGGTCTAATAATTTTTTTCTGTCCCCTCTAACTGGTACGATAATTTTAACATTATGCGGAACATTTTCAATCCTAAAAGGTAATATTACCTCTTTAGCATCACTCTTAAATTTTGTCATGATATCGGTAAGAGCATATTCAAGAATTATTTCCTTTGATTCTTCCAGTTTTTTATCCAATTCAACAGAATAAGTTTGGACAACGAACCCATTTATAACTTTGATAAAATTGACCCAGGCATTTTTTTCTTCTTCGATCAATGTATAGACATCTACATTGGAAATTTTATTATTTACAATAGTTGACTTCATTTGGAAATTTTCCAATAAATCCATCTTCTCTTTAATTTCCTGCGCTTTTTCAAATTGAAGATTATCTGAATGATCTTTCATCATTTGCTCAAAATAAGCGAGCAGTCCTTTTATATTTCCTTTTAATATATCATGTATTTGGGAAATTTCATAATTATAGTCTTCTTCTGTTTGCAGTAATTCACATGGTCCCTTACAATTTCCAAGGTGATATTCCAGGCAGACTTTATATTTCCTTTTTGCCAGATTTTTTGGGGACAAATTAAGATTGCATGTTCTTAAAGGATATAATTTTTTTATCATGCTAAGGAGGGCCCTTACAGCACTTGCAGATGTATACGGGCCATAATATTTAGATCCATCATTATAAATTTTCCTTGTAGCAAAGACTCTTGGGAAAGGTTCATTTTTAATACATATCCACGGGAAGGATTTATCATCTTTCAGATTTATATTATATTTTGGCTTAAATTTCTTTATTAAATTATTTTCTAATAACAGTGCATCTGATTCTGATTCAACAACAATATGTTCTATATTGAAAATTTTATTAACAAGAACCTTTATTTTCCTGTTTTCATATACTTGTTTATTAAAATATGAGCTAACTCTTTTTTTGAGATTTTTTGCTTTACCTATATATATTATTTCATTATTTTGATCAATGAACTGATATACGCCGGGCTTCCCTGGTAAATTATGAACCTTATCCTGTACTAAATTTTGTTCCATTTTATTAAAATAATTATCTATACTTTTATTTTGTTAGGAAATCCAATTAGGAAACAATAGTTAATTATTTATGTTTAATTTTTTAAAAAATCTTAAAAATATTTCTTTTAATACTTAAGTTTGAAAATGTCTTTTATGAATCGCAATAAATACTTAATTACAGAATTTTATTTCAAGTTCATTTTTAAATTATAGCAAAACTTTAATTTAATTTATTATTTAATTTTTAAATCAGCTTTAAATACTAAAAATGAGATTATTATAATGATTTTTTTAATTGTTCCACGTGGAACATTACCTGCCCAGATATAATAGCAAAATATTTATATCAGCAGGTGAGACCCCGCTAATACGAGATGCTTCTCCAATAGTCCCTGGTTTAATCCTGTTTAATTTTTGACGAGCTTCCGTAGAGATCGAATTAATTTTATTATAATCAAAATCGTCATTAAGTTTAATTGAATCTAACCTTTTAATCTTATCTGCAACAATTCTCTCCCTTTTAATATAGCCTTCATATTTAATCTGAATTTCTACAGATTCAAGGACTTCATTAATATTTATTTTATCTGATCTGCAAAAATCTTGAAATTCCGGAATAATCTTCAAAAGATGAAAAATATTAACCTGTGGCCTTTTTATAATTTCAATTATCTTTACACGTTGTAAAATAGGCGTAGTATTAATACTTTTAAGGAATTCATTAATATCGTCAGGACTGATACTTTTATTTTTCAAAAATTCTATTATATTTTTTTTTCTTTGAATTTTATTTCTAAGTAATTCAACTCTTTCTTTACCTGCTAAACCAATCTCCTTCCCTATAAAAGTAAGTCTTTCGTCAGCGTCATCCTGTCTTAATAAAAGTCTGTATTCTGCCCTTGATGTAAACATTCGATAAGGTTCATCAACTCCTTTAGTAATTAAATCATCAATTAAAACACCAATATAGGCCTGATCACGATTAAGAATGAATTTTCCCTCACCCTTAAGTTTCAAAACAGCATTAACTCCTGCAACCAATCCTTGTGCTGCAGCCTCTTCATATCCCGTCGTACCATTTATTTGACCGGCGAAATATAAATTATTTATAATCCTTGTTTCTAGGGTGTGATATAATTGCGTTGGTGGAAAATAATCATACTCAATTGCATATCCCGGCCTGAATATTTTAACATTTTCCAGGCCATTCACTTTTTTTAAAGCAGAATATTGTACTTCCAAAGGTAATGAGGATGAAAAACCATTTAAATAATACTCAACTGTATTTAAACCTTCTGGTTCTAAAAATAACTGATGTTGATCTTTATCAGCAAATGTCCGAATTTTATCTTCAATACTGGGACAGTATCTTGGGCCAATACTTTTAATAGTTCCATCAAATAAAGGCGATTTATCAAAAGCATCCCTTAAAATTTTATGAGCATCAAGGTTAGTATAAGTAATAAAACAACTTTTATGATTTGAATAATCAATTTTATAGTTAAGAAATGAAAACTTTTTTCCTTCTTCATCTCCAGGCTGTTCAATTAATTTATTAAAATTAACAGTTCTACCATCAATTCTTGCAGGAGTCCCTGTCTTCATCCTTCCAGAAATAAAACCAAATTTAATTAATTGATTACTTATTCCTTTAGAATTCGGTTCACCTGCCCTTCCCCCCTCTATTTGAACTTTTCCTATATGCATAAGACCATTTTCAAAAGTTCCGGTAGTAAGAATTACAGCATTAGAATTAAATTTAACCCCTAATCTGGTTTTGACACCTTTTATATAATTATTATCAATTAGAAGTTCAGTTACAGAATCCTGCCAAAAATCAATATTTTTATTTTTTTCTAAAATTTCCCGCCAAACTTTAGAAAATAAAAATCTGTCGGATTGCGCTCTAGGGCTCCATAAGGCAGGTCCTTTTGATTTATTTAACATCCTGAACTGTATCATTGACCTGTCTGTAACAATACCAGTAATTCCTCCAAGGGCATCAATCTCACGTATTATCTGTCCTTTAGCAATCCCACCCATAGCCGGATTACAACTCATATGTGCAATTTTAGTCATATCCATAGTTATGAGCAATACTTTTGCACCCATATTAGCAGCAGCAGACGCAGCTTCACTTCCGGCATGACCAGCACCAACAACAATTATATCATAGTCCTGCAACATATTTTTTTGTTGCAAAATTAACTATTATGAACGTCATTTAATAATTGGAATCAGATAATTTCAAGCCCTTGTACTTCAGATAAGGCTTTATCTTCTTTTTTACGCATTTCAATTCTTTGTTCCGGGCTTTCATCTTTAAAACCAACAAGATGAAGAATGCCATGAATTATAACTCTCAATAATTCATCGGAAACTGTATAGGAATATATTTTAGAATTTTCGATCACCCTCTCCAAACTGATATATAAATCTCCTGAAATAAACTTACCTTCATTGAAATCGAATGTAATTATATCAGTTAAGGAGTTTTTATTTAAATGATCTTTATTTATTTGAAGCAGCCATGAATCGTCAACGAGAATAATATTAATTTGGCCGGTGAGATAATTATAACTTTCAATAATGTTAGCAATCCATTTTTTAATTCTAGATTTATTCTTTAAATTTTTTTTAATATTAATTTTATGAAATAAAATCGACACTATTCTCTTATATTGAACATAATTTTTACAGTTCTTCCGCTATCTAAAAATTGAATATCATCGGATAATTTTTTCATAAGAAAAATTCCACGTCCGGTAATTTTTTCAATGTTTTCAGGTGCCGTTGGATCAGGGACATTTTCATAGTCAAAACCTTCACCTTCATCTTCAATAGTTATAATTAAAAGTTCCTCTTCCTTATTAATAGAAATGTTTACTTTCTTACTTTCATTAAGCTTATTTCCATGTACAATAGCATTATTAGCAGCCTCTAAAACGGTGATCATTAAATTGCCATATATTTCATTACTAAGTTTCATATCAGCTGAAACATTATCAATGAATTTCTCAACAAGGCGTAAGTTTTCTACTTTGGATTCTAATGTAATCATTCTTTTCATTTCTATAGATGATATCGCATTTTTCTTATACTAAAAATAATAAAAAAAGTTACTTATATTAGTTATTTTTAGATAACCAAACAACAGGATTAACATTATTTTTATCCTGCCATATTTGAAAGTGAAGCCTGGTTGATTTGTTATTATCCGTGTAAATAATACCAAGCCTGTCACCTTTTTTTACTTTATCACCAGTTTTCACTGAAACTTCGACTAAATTTTGATAAACCGTTCTATATTCTCCATGTTTAACAATAACTGTATAATTGGCCCCCATTATAGCAACAATTTTTGTTACTTCCCCATCAAAGATACAAATAGCACTTTCACCTTCTAAAGTATTAATATCAATACCAATACTTTTAATTTTTATTCCCCTGAGCACCGGATGCTCCTGTTCACCATATTGACCCGTAATAATTCCTTTATGAACAGGCCATGGTAATCCCCCGATATTTTTTTCAAAATCTTTTGATATAATTTTTTCAGCGGGGGTTAAAACCGATATATTTAACTCTTTTGTCTTTAAAATTTCACTTTCAATAAGCAGTTTAATCTCATTTTCTAACCTTCTTTGAATATTTTGCTTATCCCTAATCTCTTTCATTAATTTGCTTTCATTAGCCTTTAATTCTTTAATCCCGATCTCTTTTTGCTCCCTTTCCCCTGTTAATTTTTTTAACTCAATTTCTTTCCTCTTTAAAACTTCTTCCTTCTCTTCCTTAAGCAAATTTAATGCTATATTTTCCTTTTTTAGTTGTTCGAAATTCTTTTTTAAGTCGTTATAAGTTTTTTTTCGATAGTTACTAATATAGCGTAATTGTTTTACCCGATGGTAACTTTGATTAATATCTTTCGCCCCAAATATATATTCTAAATATAGTTCTTTCTCCAAATTTTTATATAATGCAAGTATAATATTTGAATATTCCCTCTTTAATTTTACAATATTATTTTCAATTACAATAATTTTCTCGTTATTAGAATTAATATTATTATTAATTATATTTATGTCAATTTCATAACTTCTGATCAAACTTTGGCGATTTATAATATTCTTACTTAACAGATTCAGTTGTTGTACAGAGATATTTTTGGATTGTCGTGTTTGCTCAAGTAAACCCTGAGTAAATTCAATTTGGCGTATTGTCTCATTTTTTTGAGTCTCCAGTGCACTTCTTTCAGACTTTTGTTGAGAAAACACTTTAAAATTACAAAATATTGTAATAAGAAAAAGATAATATATTTTAAAAGGGTAATTCACTGTAACTCTTATTGATCGACATATCAAGACCTTTATAAGTTTTGTTTTCTATTTTTCCGGGAAATAATACAAAATCAATTTTATTTGAAACATTAATAATTTCCCCTTTTATTTTATCAGGAACATTTATTGAATTATAAGTTGTTTCAATATTTAAAAATAAATTGCTGCGATTATCAATAAAATTAATCCTTGTAAGCTTCAAATCAGAATTATATATCATTTTAATATCCTTTCCAAACGAAATGAATGGTTGAAAAATATATTCGCCATTATCAGTTTTCCTTAAGCTCCTTATTATATTCTTTACCTGAAAATTATCCGTTAGAACAAAACCATTTATTAATAAGTTTTGTAAAAATTTGAAATTAAGATTTTCATAATATTTCTGCTGAATCTCTTTCATACTTTTTATAAGATAAGTACGTTCAGCCCTGTTAATATAAAAAACAGAATCTGAGGTTATCAGCAACCTGGCTAATTCAAAACCAAGATAATTAAAGCTTAAAAAAATATTTTCATCATAATGAATAAAAATTTTACCATTAAAATTATATCTTTTATTATTTGTAAATTCAATTTTCGCCCTTTCCATAGAATAGTTAATACCCTTATTATTGCGAATTCTTGACTCTACAAGATCAATAAGGTCAGTTGAGGCACTTTTTTCAATATATTTTCCTGGTTTACAGGTGGTTAGGATAATAAGTAAGAAAAAAATAAATAGTCTTCTCATTTATTTTTATTTAACTCTGTTTTTATTAGTTCAGCTTCGCTATTTTTTCCGTTTTTTAATAATATTTCAACCATATGCAGTAATATTTCTTTATTTCGTTCAATAGAATATGAAACAGCCATTCTTATAAATTTCTCAGCTTCTACATACTCTTCCTTTTGATAAAGAATCCATGCATATGTATCCAGATAAGTGCTATTCTCCGGCTCTTCAACAATAGTTTCATAACTAAGTTCCTTAGCTTTTTGTAAGTTAATTTTTTCCAACGCCATATAATAGCTATAGTTATTTTTTAATATCTTATTTTCAGGAAATTCATTAAGCAAGTTATCAAACTGTTGAAAGCTTTCCTTAATATTTCCCATTTTATAAGCGATTTCTGCCAATAAAATTTTACTTTGATTCTTTAATTCAACTTCAGTGTAATTATTTCCGGCTTCCTTTAAAATTTTATATGCTGATTCAAAATCATTTAAATTAAAATAGCCAATAGCTATAAAAACCCTAAGATCATCTTTATTAGGGAAGATACTTAAGGCTTCAGTTCCTAATTTAATAACATCTTCATATTTTTCAACCTGGATCCCATTATATAAAGAATGAGCCCAGATTACATAATCATCTTTGCGTAATTCAGTCATTTTTTTGATAACTTCGAAGGATTCTTCAAACTTGTTTGTTTTGACATAAAAATCATAAAGAACTAAAAGAAATTCAAAATTATTACTCTCTGTTAATCCCAAAAAAGAAATAATTTCTTCAATATGCTTTGATTCATTCTTTAATAACTTTTCATCTTTTATTAAAACAGATAACATTTGAATCTTCTTAACAGGTGAAATTTCTTCAGATTTAAATGTTTTAATTAGAAATTGATTTGCTTTCTCTTTATCTCCTTTTTCAAGATATAATTCCGACAGATTGGAAATTGCATAAATATTATCTTCATCTATATCCAAAATATATTCATATTTCTTAATTGCTTCATCAATTTTATTATTTTCAACCAAATATTCAGCATATATAATATTTAAAGGAATATTCCCGGGATTTATCCGAAAAATATAATTGAATTCCTTTTCAATTTTCCGATCCTGTCCTATTTTTTTAAAAATTTCAAGTTTTCTCACACTAATCATTTCACTTATACCCAGATCTTTCTCAATTTTATTAAAATATTTTAGTGACTTTGAATAATTTTTTTGATTATAAAAATTATCAGCTATTTTATATATAATGAAAATTTTTTCTTTTGGAAAGTCTTTTAACATTCTTTTCATTATCTTATTAGACTCTTCATATTTCTCATTTATTGCAAGGACATCAGCATATGAATAAGAATACCAGTAATTATGTCTATCCAAATCAAATGATTTTTTAAGATTTTCCTCAGCCTGATTATTTAAACCAGCACTTAAATACAAAGTCCCAATTTCATACCATGCTGCACCACATTCAGGATATGAGTTAACACAGGATTTATAGACTTTTAAAGCTTCCTCAACATTACCTAAAACTTTTAGTCGTGAAGCTTCAATAAGAGCATATTTTATTTCTGAAGGTAAATCGCTATCTTTCTGAGAATAAGCTATATTTACGAAAAGCGTCAAAAAGATAAATAAGTTAATCTTTACAATATTTCTTTTTAAAAATAACAAGTTCTTAATTTTTATTTAATGTTTTACTTTAATCAAAATAGTATTAATATCCCTTTAAAAGAATAATATACTTCTTTAAAATGAAAAAATATTTACTCAATTCCGGTATGCCCGAATCCCCCAACACCTCTATCGGAAGGATTAAGTGAATCATTACTCCTTAATCTGACTTTTTCGTATTTAGAAACAATCATTTGACATATTCTATCTCCATCATTTATTTCAAAATCTTCATTTGACAAATTAATTAAAATAACGTTAATTTCCCCTCTATAATCACTATCAATAGTCCCGGGAGAATTTAAAACAGTAATTCCGTGTTTTATAGCTAAACCACTTCTTGGCCTAATTTGAGCTTCATAACCACACGGCAACTCAATATATAAACCAGTAGGGATCAATTTTCGTGAAAAAGGTTTTAAAATTATTTTTTCCTTAAGAAAAGCCCTTAAGTCCATTCCGGCGGAAAATTCAGTGCTGTATTCAGGAAGCGGATGATGAGATTTATTAATTATTTTAATTTCCATTTTTGTTTCAAACTGATTTTTTCAAGTTTCAAGAACACAATTAAATAAAAAAGAAGAATAACAACACCACTAATGCCGGAAAAAACAGCATTATCAGGAATAATTAATTTATGCAAAAATAATAATCCAAGCGGAATTAAAATCAATATGCTAATTCTTTTAATATCATAAGGTACAGGAAAATGTCTATTTCCATAATAATAACAGATTAAGATCATAATTGAATAACTAACAAAATGTCCCCATGCAGAAGCATAATATCCATATTTAGGAATAAACATCAGGTTTATAAAAATAGTAATAAGAGCACCAATAATGACAAAAAGAGCTCCAAACTTAGTTTGTCCGGTAATTTTATACCAGATTGATAAGTTATTAAATATTCCCATAAATAAGTTCGCCATTAATACTATAGGTACAATTTTTACTCCTTCCCTAAAATCCTGACCAATAAATAAAATAAAATAGTCAAGAAAAATTATAACTAAAAGAAAAATAGACATTCCTACGAATATAAAATATTTCATAATTTCAGCATATTTTTCTTCCACATTACTATCTTCTTTAACTTTAAAATAAAAAGGCTCGGCAGCAAATCGAAACATTTGAACAAATAAAGTCATCAAAACAGCCAGTTTATAATTTGCCCCATAAATTCCTAACTGGGAAAGTGCATTTTCTTTTAATATATGTTTTAATAATATCCTGTCTAAAGCTTCATTAATTGTACCAGCCATACCGGCAATTAAAAGAGGATAACTATATTTTAATAGTTTTATTAAAAGAATATAATCTAATTTACCTTTTTTAATAAAAAGCAGAGGGAACAGAAGCAAAAGTTTTATACCGGAAGAAAACAGGTTACTAATAAAAACATATCCAACTCCCAATTCAGGATTATAAACTGCCTGTACAATTTTAACATCTTCATATAACCGGGGACATAAATACAGAAAAAACCAGTTTGCAAGAATATTAGTTAGTATTTCAACAATTCTAATAACAGAATATAAAGTTGCCCTATTATGCAACCGCAACCAGGCAAAAGGAATTGTGGTAAAAGCATCAATTGAAACAATTGTAGCTATCCATCTGACATATTCAGTGTTTGACGGATATTTAAGAAAAACTGCTATACTTTTTTGATTAAGAAATACAATAATTAAAAATAAAGATGATGTAAAAAGTAAAGATAAAAGCGCAGTTTTATATACATCATCGTTATTATGGTTCTTATCAGCATATTTAAAAAAGCCGGTTTCCATGCCATAAGTTAGAAATACAAGCAGGAAAACTACGTAAGCATATAATTCGGTAATAATACCATAATCACTCGTATTAAATATGCGCGTATAAAAAGGGGTTAAAAGAAGATAATTTAATAATTTAGGGATGACAATTCCAAATCCATATACAAAAGTTTGTCCGGCAAGTTGTCTTATATACCCCACAATAATTAAAATTAAACTTAGTTAGTATTGTTTTTAACAAAAGATTTAAAACAAATAATAAAACAAAAGTATGCATTTTAAAATCTACGCATACATGTCTAAATGACTTTATTTTTTATTAAAAGTTAAAACCCGGCAATTTAATTATTTTAATCAATAACTTCCTCCTTTTCTATTTCATGATATTTTTATTCAAGAAGTTAATCATTTATAATAAGATTAGTATTTTTGCAAAGTAAAAATGAATCATACTTATGAATGAAAAAATACGTAAACTTATTGAAGAGATTGAAAATTTTAAAATAAATTCTATTGATGAATTAGAATCTTTCCGTAGTAAATATATTAGTAAGAAAGGAATTTTAAATCAATTATTTTCTGAATTTAAATCAGTACCAAACGAAAACAAGCGGGAAACAGGCAATTTATTAAATACTTTAAAGACCCGTATTAATGAAAAAGTTACGGGCTTTCATGAAAAAAGAAGTATCAACAAGAAAACCAGTATTGATACAGATTTATCATTGCCACCTGAACCAATAGAACACGGTTCACGCCATCCTATTTCAATTATTAAATATGAGATTATTGAAATTTTTTCAAGAATAGGTTTTACAGTCTCCGAAGGCCCTGAAATTGAGGATGACTGGCATGTATTTTCCGCATTAAATTTTGCTATTAATCATCCTGCCAGAGATATGCAGGATACATTTTTCATTCGCAGGGATCCTGATATTTTATTAAGAACCCATACATCATCTGTACAGGTAAGAGTAATGGAAAAGAGTTTTCCTCCAATCAGAACTATTTCCCCGGGAAGAGTTTTTAGGAATGAAGCTATTTCAGCGCGAGCACATTGCATTTTTCATCAGGTAGAAGGTTTATATATCGACACAGACGTTTCATTTGTGGATTTAAAACAATCTTTATTATTTTTTGCTCGAGAAATGTTTGGCGAAGACACAAAAATTCGTTTAAGACCGTCATATTTCCCTTTTACTGAACCTTCTGCAGAAATGGACGTATCATGCGTTCTTTGTCATGGTAAAGGTTGTAACGTTTGTAAATTCACCGGATGGCTTGAAATACTGGGTTGTGGGATGGTTGACCCAAGAGTTCTGGAATTAAGTGGAATTGATAGTAAAAAGTATACAGGTTTTGCATTTGGTATGGGTGTAGAACGATTAGCAATGCTTAAATTTCAAATCCGCGATTTAAGACTTTACTTCGAAAATGATATACGGTTCTTAAGACAATTTAGCGGATATGTTTAGTTTACTAATATTTTATTCAACTATTTTAATCTCATAATCAAGCTCCAGAGAATCTCTTAAATTGGCACTAACTCCACAATATTTCTCCTGCGAGAGGTTAACAGCTTTTTGAATCTTTTCAAAATCAAGATTTTTTCCTTTAAATTGGTAGATGAGTTTCATCTTTGTAAATTTTTTTGGATGTTCGGTTGCCAATTCCCCTTCGACAATAACTTTCATATCTTCAAATTCCATTCTCATTTTCTTAAGAATAGAAATGACATCCATTGCGGTACATCCGCCTAAAGCATATAACATTAAAAGCTTAGGACGGGGACCCAGGTTTTTTCCCCCGTTTTCAATACCAGCATCAACATATAATTTATGGCCATTTATTTCCGATTCAAAGGCCATATTATTTAACCAATTAAGAGTTATAGATTCTTTCATTAAAATTATATTTATTCATAATACCTATTTGTAACAAGGTATATGATAAAACCGGCAACAACGAGAATAGCTGAATAGAGTAAAGCGTTGTTTTGAGTAATTCCTTTATTAAAAACGATGACAAGAAGAATTATACCAGCCAAAAGTATAATAATACCAAGATTTTTAATTAGTTCTTTCATTTTTTAAAATTTTAGACCAAATATAATAATTTTCAAAATAATAGCTCCATGTTATCTTTAATTTTACCAATATGTTTATAGGCAGCAGATGTTGCTTCTCTTCCTCTTGGTGTACGCTTGATATAACCTTCTTTGATAAGGTATGGTTCATATACCTCTTCAATAGTGCCGGCATCTTCACTAACTGCAGTTGCAATAGTATTTAATCCTACAGGGCCCCCTCCGAATTTATTAATAATAGTATTCAAAATCCTGTTATCCATTTCATCCAGTCCCGATTTATCAATATTTAGAGCTTCAAGGGAATACATTGTAATTTCAAGATTAATATCTCCATCTCCTTTAACCTGGGCAAAATCGCGAACTCTTCTTAATAATGCATTTGCTATTCTGGGAGTTCCCCGACTTCTTGCAGCAACTTCATTGGCAGCATCATCGGATATTTTTATATTTAAAATTTTTGAAGACCGCAAAATAATAGATTTTAAAACCTGAAGATCATAATATTCAAGTAAGGCTTTAATTCCAAACCTGGCCCTAAGCGGACTTGTTAATAATCCGGACCTTGTAGTAGCACCAATAAGAGTAAAAGGATTAAGTTTAAGCTGAACAATTCTCGCACCCGGTCCCTTATCAATTAAAATATCAATTCTGTAATCTTCCATTGCAGAATATAAATATTCTTCCACAACAGGTGAAAGTCGATGTATTTCATCAATAAAAAGAACATCAGTTGGTCCCAGGCTTGTAACAATCCCGGCAAGATCCCCTGGTTTATCTAAAACAGGACCTGAAGTAATTTTAATATTAACTCCGAGTTCATTAGCAATAATATTAGCAAGAGTAGTTTTTCCCAAACCGGGAGGACCATGCAAAAGAACATGATCAAGCGCTTCTTTTCTTTGTTTTGCAGCAGAAACAAAAACACTTAAATTTTCTACAATCCTATTTTGACCGGCAAAATCAGTAAAATTTAAAGGCCTAAGCTTTACTTCAAGTTCCTTATCAGTTTCAGTAAATTCCGGATTACCTATTTTAAAATTATTTTTAGACATTACATTATCCTCGTTACAGTACTTTTTGGCAAATTAATTTTTTCTCCGTTAATTCGAATTTCCTGATCCCTCTTATAGGTAATTGTTATAAATAAATTTCCGAGTTCATCATATTTTTTCCAGTTTTTTTCTCTTAATCCCCTTGAATAATATCTCTCTTCCATTAAAGTACCGTCAGGATAATAAAATTTATGCCGACCTTCTGCTAATCCCTGTTTAAATTCTCCTTCAAATTTTAATACACCGTCATTATAAAAATATTTCCAAACTCCATTTTCAAGACCCGATTGAAATTCCCCTTCTTCTCTCTGGTCACCTATCTGAATAACCCAAAATCCTTCTTTTTCGCCATTCAAATAATTTCCCTGAACAATGATATTGCCTTCTTCATCATATTCAACAGATTCCCCATCTTCCCTTCCATTGAAATAACTTTCTTCTCTCCACAAGTTTCCGTTAGAATGATACCATCTCCAAATACCATCCAGATTACCTCTTAAATAGCTTCCTTCCTGTTCTTTTTTTCCATCATTATAATAAAATAACCATTTACCTGTATTTAAATTATTGTTATATACTCCTTCAGCTTTTAATTTACCATCAGGATAGAAATCTTTCCATGGCCCATTTTTGACTCCTGTTTCATCTATAATACCTTCAGCGGCAATATACCCACTATCTGAATACATCTTAGCATTAACAACTTTTCCCTCTTCGTTATAAAATCGGTGAATACCAACAGGGGTATTTTCTATAAAACCACCGGAAAACAGAACCTTTCCCTTATCATTATATTCATATTTGTAGTCAATTTCCATTTGATTATTTTCTTCAGCTTTATCCTCAACAATTTTACCCTCATCATACCTAATGCTTAAGTACAATTTTCCATTCTCATTATATTCTTTGTAAATCCCTTCTAACAGGTCATTTACATAATACATCTCTTTATACAAATTTCCATTATCATGGTAAATCTTCCAGGTACCTTGTTTCAATCCACTAATATCAGTTCTGTTAACCCTTTCCCGGCTAATAAGATAGTTATTATGATATTCCATTAAAATTGTAAGTTTACCAGATTCATCATATTCTTTTGCCTGACCTTGTCTTTTTCCATCGCTATAATTAATTTCTTCTTTAAGACTACCATTAGGATAATAATATAAAGCTTTACCCTGTTTTTGATCATTTAAATATAATTCTTTTGCAATTACAATACCTTCAGGAAATTTATCATAATTATAAGTGAAAGAATAACCGTTTTTTTTACCAAACTTATAATCTATTTTCTCAGTAATTTCAGCTTTTTGATTATAAAAAACCCAGGTACTGTCAAGTTCAAAATTACTTCTTAAACCTTCGGACTTTAAAATTCCGCTAACATAATAGGTTTTCCAAAATCCATCAGGCTTACCTTCTCTAATATAACCTTCACTTGAAATTTGACCGTTTGGATAGTAAAAGTAAGTATATTCACCCCTGATATCCGTTTGTGCTTTGACAAAAGATACTGAAGTTAAAAAAAATAATATTAAAAAAGCAATTCTATTAATCATTTATAATCCAAGCTTTTCAGATATTTCGAGCATTCTAATAATAGGCTTTTCAGCCTTAATTCTCAAATTTTCCTCCAAATTTATTTCAGGTAATTCATATTTTAGACAAACATATAATTTTTTAAGCGTAATACTTTTCATAAAAATACAATTATTACAAGCACAAGTCGAATCATCAGGAGGGGCAGGAATAAAAACTTTTTCCGGATTCTTTTTTCTCATCTGATAAATTATTCCGGCTTCTGTTGCAACTATATATTTATTAGCTTTATCATTAATAGTATATTTCAATAAAGAAGCTGTTGAACCAATATGATCAGCAATAATAAGAACTGGTTGTTCACATTCAGGATGGGCAATAATTTTGGCGTCAGGATTATCTTTTTTCAATTCCAAAATTCTTTCCAGTGAAAACTCCGCATGTACATGACATGACCCATTCCATATAACCATATTTTCCCTTCCACATATTTTTTTTATATAATTTCCAAGATTTTTATCAGGTGCAAAAATAATCTTTTCATTTTCAGGTAAACTATTAATAATCTGTACTGCATTTGAGGATGTACAAACAATATCAGTCATAGCTTTGATTTCTGCACTCGTATTCACATAAGAAATTACAGTATAATCAGGATATTTATTTTTAAATTTTTTGAATTCTTCAGGGGGACATGAATCTGCCAGGGAACAACCGGCATTAAGGTCAGGCAATAAAACCTTTTTTTCAGGTGATAATATTTTCGCAGTTTCTGCCATAAAATTAACTCCTGCAAAAACAATTATATCAGCTTCAGTTTTTGCGGCTTGTTGAGCTAAAGCAAGACTATCCCCAATGAAATCAGCAATATCCTGAATTTCCGGTTCCTGATAATAATGAGCAAGAATAACAGCATTTTTTTCCTTTTTCATTATTTTTATCTCTTCCTCAATATTAATTGTTGGATCTATTTCTATGTTAAGATATCCATTTTTCAAATTTTCTTCTTTATTAACAAGTAACATAATCTTAATTAATTTATATTTTAAATATTAATCTTATGATAATTATAATAGTCTGTTGATATTGTTATTAAAATTAGTCTTTAATTACCGTATTTTTAAATATTAAAGTTATAAAAACATGATATTAACAAATAATAATCATTAAAATTTCTGAATTTCAGTTGATTTTATAGTTATAAACATACTGTTATTAATAGGAAGTATTAATAAATATTTTATTCTAAAATTGCTATTTTTGTTTAAAATATTGTTAATGTTTTCAGATAAGTTTTAATAAATATTGTTTTGAAATAAAATTTATTTTTTTAATAGATTTTAGGATTATTATATTCAATCGTTTCGTTGAATATTTATTAAACTTTATTCACATTTTTTTCACACAAATTTAATAAAGAATCAAATAATATTTTAAGATTCTAATATGTTTTATTATAATTGAATAATATTTAAAACAAAAAGTATTAGTTCCATAAATAATAATGTAATTATGTTTTATGAAACGCTTAATTACAAATAATTTTACAATTTTTAGTTTTGCATTTAAAGTTTTACAAGGTAAATAATTTTTAAACTATATACCCATATATAAAATGAAAATAGCTATTGCTGCAGACCATGCAGGATTTCCATTAAAAGAAAAACTAAGTAATTATCTTAAATCTCAGGGTTATAATATTATAGATTTTGGAACAAATTCACCTGATCCGGTTGATTATCCTGATTTTGCACATCCTTTAGCAGAGTTTATTGATAAAGGGGGGGCGCCTTTTGGAATAAGTATTTGTGGTAGTGGCAATGGAATTAATATGACTGTTAATAAGCACCGTAATATCAGGTCGGCTTTATGTTGGAATGAAGATATATCCAGATTGGCAAGAGAACATAATGATGCAAACATTTGTGCTTTACCCGGCAGGTTTATCAATTATGAAACGGCTATAAAGATTGTTGATATTTTTTTAAATACAGAATTTTCCGGTGGAAGGCATGAAAAGAGAGTAAATAAAATTCCAATCAAATAATTTTACTATGTTATCAGGTACTTGTAAATATGCATTGAGGGCAGTAATATTTTTGGCTGTTAATACACAGGAAGGAGAAAAGATTGGGATTAAAAAAATTTCCAGGGAACTTGATATTCCAACTCCTTTTTTAAGTAAGATTTTACAAACTTTGGCTAAACATAAAATTTTATCATCAACAAAAGGCCCTTCAGGCGGATTTGGGATGGGCAGACCGGCTGAAGATATATATTTAATTGATATTGTTGAGATTATTGATGGTCGTGATATTTTTAGTCAATGTGTAATTGGAATAAAAAAATGTTCTGAAATTGAAGCTCCCTGTGTTTTACATTCCAGGTATGCCCATTATAGGGAAAAAATAAAGAAATTATTTGAAAATTCCACAATTGCTGATTTAGCAGAGGATGTTAAAAATGGAAAACAGAAGATTAATATCTGAGTATTTTAAATTTTATTTGAAGGACTACACCTGTTAATACACCCAGCATATTAGCCAATATATCAAATAGTTCACCACTACGGTCAATGGTAAGTACAGATTGAAGTATTTCAATAATAATACCATAAAACAGGCTTATCAATAATACGATTAGTAATGCTTTTGTGTTGGAAATATTTTTATTATCCTTTTTTATATCTGCGAAAAAAAATATGGAAAGAATCATAAAAACAAAGAAGTGTGCTAATTTATCAACAAAAGAAAAAGGAAATGCCATTAAAGGCTTTAAACTATTACCGGGCAACATAGTTAAAATCAATACTATAAGTGCAATAATCAATGACCGCTAGTAGTTCAAAATAATTTTCATTTTATTCAATATAATTATTAATTAAGTTGCGAAATTACAAAATATTTCAGAAATGACAGGTTTATATATTCATATACCATTTTGTAAACAAGCATGCAGATATTGTGATTTTTATTTTACTGTATCTATTAATAAAAAGGATGAAACAATAAAATCTATTTGTGAAGAAATAACTCAAAGGACTGCGAACACGGAAAAGATTCTTCTTTCAACAATTTATTTTGGAGGTGGTACCCCTTCTGTTTTAAAACTTAATGAGCTTGAGATTTTCTTAGATATTATTTTTTCAAAATTTAAAATAATTAATGAGGCAGAGATTAGTTTGGAGGCAAATCCTGATGATCTTTCATATGAATATCTTAAAAATTTAAAAAGTTTAGGAATAAACAGGTTAAGTATTGGGATACAATCATTTTCCAATAATAATCTTAAATTAATGAGGCGAAGTCATTCTGCAGATCAAGGTATTTATGCAATAGAAAATTCTATAAAATCAGGTTTTCAAAATATTAGTGTTGACCTGATATATGGATTGCCGGGAATGCATGTATCTAATTTTCGGCAGGACCTGGAGATATTAACTAGTTTTGATATTCAACATATTTCTGCTTATCATCTAACATATGAAGCTGGTACAGTCTTTGACCATTGGAGAAAGAAGGGGGGGCTTATCCCTATAGATGAGGATGAAAGTATTGCACAGTTTATTATGTTAAGATCTTTTTTAACAGATAAAGGTTATGATCATTATGAAATTTCCAATTTTGCAAAATCCGGATTTTATTCTGTTCATAATTCAAATTACTGGAAACAATTACCTTATTTAGGAGTTGGTCCATCTGCACATTCTTATACAGGTATCTCCAGGCGATGGAATTATTCTTCAATTAAAAAATATCTTGAAGGTATCCGGAATGATAAAAAATATTATGAAGAAGAGATGCTTAGTGAAGATGATTTATATAATGAATACATAATGACTTCTTTACGAACAAAATGGGGAATGAATTTAAACGAAATAAAAAATAAATTTGGAGATAAAAAATTTAATTATCTGCTTAATAAGGTTGACAATTATATTGACAGAGGATTTATTTTACAACAATCTGAAAATTATTCTTTAACAGAGAGTGGAATGTTACTTTCTGACAATATTATTTCAGATCTTTTTATTTAGAAAAAGCGGCCTTCTTTTAATGAAAATTCAGTTTTTCCAATTAATTTATTTTCACAATAAAGTTCCACAAAATGACTTCCTGAAATAAGATCACCATTATTATCCCAGTAAATAGAAACGGGGATATCATTATTTTCATAAATAATTTCTCTTTTTGCAGAATATGGAATTTCCTTATTTTCAAAGACGATAATACCGGATTCATGTGATCCGAGTACAAGTCCATCAGGGCGTATAATTCTAAGGTATATCATTTTAGGCCCCGGATCAGCTACAGTATTTTTTCTTAAAGTGAAATCTGTTCTAAGTTTTGTAATCCTGTCGATTTTGTTATCCTCTCTCCCTCTTTTATTAAGTGAAACAGTATTTATACCAGCAGCAATAAGTGTTTTTGCTTCATCAGTAATAGTTGTCAGGACCTCTTTTTCTTTTTCAAGCTGGCGGGTCCGTGTTTCCAGCTTAGTGCCGATATTTTTGAGCTCCACATTTTCAGCCATTAACTGCAGGTTTTTCGTATTTAGTGAATCTATTTGAACTATATAGCTACGTAATACTTCTCTAATACTGTTTAGTTCTTTTTCATATCTTCTAATTTTTTCAACATCGCTCATTCTTAACTCAAGTAATTTTTGAATCCTTTCCTGTTGAAAAACAAGTTGAACATTCATTGTATCATTATCAGTTTTGAGAGAATCATACTGCACAATAATAGTCTTGAGTTCTAATTCAAGAGAATCTTTCTTTTCTGTAACCATTTCAGAATATTCTTCCAGCTGTGATATTATCCTGTTACTTTTTCTACGCTGGTCAATGAATAGTATTATTAAAATCAGCAGAACAACAGAAAGAACAACTAATATTCCCTGCAGGTTATTGAATGAAGGTTTTTTGAATTTCATATTAAAAATTTTTAATTTTCACAAAAATAAAAAAACTTGAGCATTTAAAAAGTCAAAGATGGCAGAGTTTTATCATTATTTAATATCATTAAGTGTTATGATATTATGAAGAATGGCATAAATTGTCAGACCAGGGATAGTTTTGATACCCAATTTATTGGTTATATTTTTCCGGTGGGTTATAACGGTATGGGCAGACAGAAATAATTTATCAGCAATTTCTTTATTAGTAAAGCCTTTAGCAATATATTCAAGTATTGTAATTTCTCTGTTACTAAGTTCATTTTGTAGTATTAATGATTCTTTTCCGCTATTTTTTTCAATCAGGTTTTCGATTTTATTAAAAATAATATTTTTCTCATCGTTAACATAAATAATTTCCCTGAATTTTTCCTGTATATAATTCTCCATCAGATGCGGATTTATTATTGCAATTCCTTTCTGTTCAAGGTCAAAATTTATTGAATTATATTTTGATTTTTCATTGACCTTTAATAATTCAATATTTAATACGATAAAATCAGGTTTATATTTTACTAATTCATTGTTCAAATTTGTAATGGAATCTGTTTCAAATACAACACTGGCTTTTTCTATTCTGTTAATGATAGAAACAATACCCTTCCTGATAAGGTATGATTTTTCAATAACTATGAACTTAACCCGTTTCATTTGTTGTCAGCTTCAATTTTCCATCAAAACTTTTTCCATAAATGCTACTTTTGGGACCATCACTTTATCTTCAAGGCGTGCATGAAGATTAAGGTCTTTTTCAAGTCTGAATAATTCTATAAGTATTTTGTTATACAGAGAAGGATGGCAAAAAGGAGGCAGATATTTTATAATTATATTTTTCAGGTCATTCAATTTTTCTTCCAGATTATCATGTTCTGATGCAAAATCATTTATTGAATAATTTTCAATTCGATTTTTTAATTTTTGTGTAAGTTTTTTATTTAAAAAAGCTTTTTCAATTTCTAAAACATATGGTTGTACCTTTTGTTCTTCACGGTTTATATGGTTAAAAAATTCAATTTTATATTCCTGAAAAAAATTTTTTATCAATGTTCTAATTTCAGATTCATCTTTTGAGCAGTAAACCATTTCTCCTATCATCATTTCGATTTCAGGTATTTTTTCTTCAATGTAGTATTTATGGGTTTTTTTAAGATAGCTAACAAGCAGGCTTACGGGAAAAGACAATAATTCCTTTTTTGGTATATAATCATCATCAATAAAGGAGTTTGTAATTTCTATGAAAAAATCGAGATTTATATTATATAAATTACAAACTTCAGATACTGTTTTTTCACCGAAACCAAGTAATATCCCAAATCTGGAGATTACAGGTAAAAGCTGATAATTATTAAAAATAACTTCAGCCATTTTCATTTCGGGGGTGATATTCATATTAGGAGTAAAATATTTTAGTTTGTTTAGAAGATAAAGTAAATATATTTTTGCAAAATGTCAAAGATCCGTTCAGAAATATTATCTATACAATTAATTCCTTTATTATTTTTTCTATTTCAGATACAATTTTAATTACCAACGATATCAGGAGGATAGAAATTTTGATGCATCCATCATTATTGTTGGAAGAGGTAGAAATTACAAAAAGAAAAGGCCCTCTGTTACATTCGAAAATTAATGTATTACCTGTTCAGGTGGTAACAGTAGCAGGGCTTCAAAAACTTGCATGTTGTAATATCGGGGAATCATTTGAGAGCAATGTAACAGTTGATGTATGTTACACAGATACTGTTTGCGGAGCAAAAAAATCAGGATGCCTGGACTTGACGGGATACAGGCAAAAGAATGCCATTATTGATCCGGAAAACCCTTTTGGTGATTATTTTGCTTTTCCCTGATTTGCAACGGCCTGCATTGCTTTTTTTACTGCTTCTTCATCTCCAAGGTAATAGCTTTTAAGAGGTTTCAGATTTTCATCCAATTCATAAATTAATGGCATACCGGTTGGAATATTTAAAGCAAGTATATCTTCTTCACTCATATTATCCAGATATTTTACCAGAGCACGGAGACTGTTTCCATGAGCTGCGATTATGACTTTTTTACCGGATTTAATTACAGGTGCAATATCACTATGCCAGAATGGGAGGAAACGTTCTACAGTATCTTTAAGGCATTCAGTAAGAGGAATATCTTTTTCAGCCAGGTCCTGATATCTTGGATCATTACCCGGGTAACGAGGGTCTGTTTTTTCGAGTGAAGGAGGAGGCACGTCATAGCTTCGTCTCCAGATCAGCACTTGTTCATCACTGTGTAATTTTGCTGTTTCAGCTTTATTCAATCCCTGGAGGGCCCCATAATGTCTTTCATTCAATCTCCAATTTTTGATAACAGGTATCCAGAGAAGGTCCATTTCGTCGAGTGTTAACCATAGTGTCCTTAAAGCTCTTTTTAAAACAGAAGTGAATGCTATATCAAATGTGAATCCATTTTCCTTAAGAATTATACCTGCATTTTTTGCTTCTTTGATCCCTTTTTCGGTAAGATCAACATCTGTCCATCCTGTAAAACGATTATCAAGATTCCATTGGCTTTCACCATGTCGTAAAAGAACTACTTTGTACATATATATTCTATTTTATTATAAAAATTAAAAGATGTTTAAATTAAAAAATATTTTGCTGTTCTTCTACATATGAAAGTATATTAGAACAATAGCAGGGTAGCAAATATAGTAATTATTTCACAAAAACCCCCTTGTAAGTATAGCCCAAATCATTTATTACGGACTCAATAACAGCTAACTCAATATTATTTCCACTTATATTAACTATACCATTTACAATATCTGCATTAACTGAACCGATACCTTCAATTTTGCCAAGCATTTTTTCTATTGTCATTTTACAGTGATTACAGGACATTCCTTCTACTTTTAAAGATATTTTATTCATGTTTATATTTTTTAAAATTGATATTATTAAATTTCAAAAATTTGGAGAACTTTTTGAAATAAGCCGGTTTATTAATATAGAAATTATATGAATTATATAAGATTAAATACCATATTAAGTGCAACTGGCTTTTGATTTGACTGAATTTTGTAGATTAACAATTTTAAAAAGTAAAAGTTTATTTTTATCAAAGAAATAATGCCAGGCTAACTGCCATTACAGCCATTCCTGATACTAATCCATAAACAGAGAGATGATGGTGTCCATATTCCCGTGCTGTAGGAAGGAGTTCATCGAGAGATATAAAAATCATAATTCCGGCAACAGCAGCAAAAGTAATTCCAAGAAAAGTTTCGCTAAAGAATGATTTAAGAAAGATAAATGCTATTAATGCACCTAAAGGTTCAGCGAGTCCTGAAAAGAAAGAAAGAAGGAATGCTTTTTTTCTATTTCCGGTAGCGAATGAAATAGGTACTGAGACAGCGATACCTTCAGGAATATTATGTATTGCAATAGCGAGGGCGGTAGGGATTGCTATTTTCGGGTCAGCCAGGCCTGCAATAAAAACTGCGATCCCTTCAGGGAAATTATGGATAGTAATAGCGATTGCCGTAAAAATACCCATGCGGTACAACTTTTTATTTTTTGCTGCAATGTTTCCTTTTATTTCTTCGACACGTCTTATTTCGTGTGGATTTTCTCCTTTAGGTATTAGTCTGTCAATAATTCCGATAAACACAATTCCCAGAAAAAAAGCAATAATAGTAATCCAAGTACCTGTAATTTCATTGTAATTTGCAATAAGAATTATTTTTGCTTTGTGAAAAATTTCTATCATTGATACATAGATCATTACACCAGCTGAAAAACCCAATGAAAGAGATAGAAATTTTGTATTTGTTGTTTTTGTAAAAAATGCGAGTATACTTCCAATACCTGTTGATAAACCAGCAAAAATTGTCAGGGAAAAAGCAAGCAAGATTGTGTTGGTTTCTACATTCATTTGTATGGGCCTGATATTTTTGATTAATAAGTGTTCTTTCTCTTTTAGATTAGATTATTTATTCCATTAATACCAGTCCCAGCTTATCGTTTGTTTGCATAGGCACAGCTATTGCCTGATATTTTTCACCAAAATGCTCAGCAACGAGAAATTTGTTTTTTCCCCAGCCAATAAGTCCAATAGAAGGTGATACATCGTATGTATCAATAAGTTTGAACTCTTTATCGGTTTTTAGCAGGCCTTTTTTTCCGTCTACGGTATAGCATCCAAACCACCAGAAATTGTCGTGAAAACAAACTGTTTGTATACCTAATCTTGTATAACCGCTATTTATAACATGTGTACAGATATAGTTAAAATCTTTATCGTATTCAAAAACATAATTTTCATTATAATCAGGTGGAAGCCCTCCAACGACAAAAAAATGACCGTTAAAGTATTCTATTCCTCCTGCACCAAAAGTAGCTTCTGTTACAGGCTTAATGGCCAGCAATTTAAGATCGGAGGCATCATAAATATATACTCTGGATTTGGCTCCCGGTTGATTGAATTTATCTGACCATGCTACATATAATTTATTCCCTGCAAGGCACAGGTCACCAAGATGATTGCGTCCTAATACTTCCAGGGCTGATACTCCCGGATCATAATATGCTTTAAGGTCATCAGGATTTGTCGGAATTTCACTTTTTGCAAGTATTTTTCCTTTAAGGTCAGTTTTTACCAGTGTGGATGTGAAGCTCCAGTAGATTGTGTTTTTCTTATTTGATGTAATACCCTGAAGGTGTTGAGGGTATTGTCCTTCACATTCCACTGTTGGAGGTATTGAGTTACATGAAACTAATATCAGAAAACTTATAATAAGGGTAAGGGATCTTAGTCTTGGAATAAGAAGGATAATTCCCAGGGCAATAAAAGGAAGGCTTAATAATTGCCCCATATTCATATTTAAATTGTTAATCATTTCAATTTCAAATTCTGATTGCTCATATTTAAGATACTCAATAAAAAATCTGGCAGTAAACAGAGTGATAAGAAAAATAGAAAAGATAAGGCCATTTTTTATTTTGTTTCCATATTTTCTTATAATGTAAAAAAGGATCACGAAAATGATCAAATAGCTAATTGCTTCATATAATTGAGTAGGGTGACACGGTAGATGTTTTCCGAGAAGGGCCCCTGTAACCGGGTCATAAAAATTTATTCTGCTATGGTCTTTTACAAAACGGAATCCCCAGGGGAGGGTTGTTGGTTTACCATATATTTCAGAATTCATAAGATTTCCAATACGAATAAATGCTCCCCCCAATGCAGTAACGACGCTAATTCTATCAATAAGCCAAAGAAATGAAATTTTATATTTTTTTATATATAAAAATAATGCAATAAGTATTCCAATTGCTGCACCGTGACTTGCCAGTCCTCCTCTCCATATCGCAAAAATTTCGAGGGGATTTTTAAGATAATAACTTGCATCGTAGAAAAGACAATGACCTAACCTTGCCCCCAGAACTGTTCCCAGGGCAACATATAAGGTAAGCTGATCAAGTAATTCAGTTGAAAATCCTTCCTTTTTAAAGAATTTTTGAAAAATAAGATATCCAAAAAGAAAAGCACAGGCAAAAAGAAGTCCGTACCACCGAATTCCAAAATTATTTCCGAATTTTATAAGCCAGGGGTCAACATCCCAGGTTATACTATATAAAAGCATAAGCAGATATTTAAAAAAAAAATAAACTTACGAAAAATATTGTATTGTTAGAAAAAGATTTATATGATTTTCCAAAACATTTCGTTAATGTTTTATATTTGGTCATGAAAATAAGCTAATTTGAAGAGTTGTCATTTTTACATATTAATTTTAACCTGTATCTTACTTACAGGTAGTTGTGCCAAGATGGGGTCTATTACAGGAGGCCTAAAGGATGAAGACCCTCCTGTTATTGTTGTTAGTAAACCTGCAAATTATTCTACTAATTTTAATGGAAATAAAATTGAAATTACTTTTGATGAGTTTATTAACCTCAATAATGTAAATCAGGCTTTAGTTGTATCACCCCCAATGAAGGAAAAACCAGAAATCAGGTTGAAGGGAAAAACATTACAAATTAATTTGTTTGAAGATTTCAGGGAGAATACAACTTACACATTGAATTTTGGAAATTCAATAGAAGACAATAATGAAAAAAATGTGCTCGAGAATTTTGAATTTGTTTTTGCTACCGGTTCATTTCTCGACTCATTAGTTATTGCAGGATCTATAATAAGTGCATTCAATTTACAGCCTTCAGAAGAACCTTTTATAATAATGGCTTATGATAAACTTGGAGATAGTATACCTATGCAGGAAATTCCAATTTATATCGGCAGATCGGATAAAGAAGGGAAATTCAGGATAAATAATTTAAAGGCTGATACTTTCAGAATATTTGCATTGAAAGATTTGAATTTTAATTATATATATGATTTGCCAAATGAATCTATTGCTTTTTATGACAGTTTAGTATATTTATTTCCTGATCTGTTAAGTCCATATATTCCTGATACCATGACAAGTGATACTGTTATTCAGGATCAGGATTCCATTATTGTAAGCAAGCCTGAAAAAGCTAAAAATTTAAGGAGAAAGAAAAAAAGAATGAATTTGCAATTATCTGAGGAGAAAAAATATCCTGTATTAAGCCCTTATTATTTAGATATGTTTTTCTTTGATGAAAATAAAAGAAAGCAATATTTAATGGATAGTGAAAGGAAGGAAGACAAACATCTTTTTCTTACGTTTAATCTTCCTTTAAAAGAAGATTTATCATTGAGGGGATTAAATTTTGATAAAACTAACTGGTATTATGAGGAAGCTAATCTTTCCCGTGATACTTTTAATTTATGGATCAGGGACCCTGATCTGATTGCTTCCGATACTTTGATAATCCTACTTTCTTATAATAGTACCGATAGTATGGAAAATATCATAACAATTACTGATACTTTGAGTTTGAGGTCACATCATGTTCGTCAGATGAGAGGGAAAGCTGGTCCTTTACAAAAAAAAGAAGGATTGATTGTTCAGACTATTCCTAATAACAGCAGGCAGGATCTTCATAAAGATCTGTTTTTTCATTTTAATTATCCGGTTGATCAAATTGATACAAGCAGAGTTTTTTTGTATTCAATAATTGATAGTGTTGAAACAACAGAAGATTTCAGTTTCCGTATTGATCCGCTTTCCTTAAGAGATCATTATCTGCTTAAATCCTGGAAAAGTAATTTAAAGTACAGATTATTTATTGAACCTGGCGGATTCACAGATATTTATGGTCATATTAATGATAGTATAAATCTAAATTTTTCGGCACAGGATGCTGATCATTATGGAACTCTGTTAGTTAATACGAGTAATGTTTATTGTCCATTGATCATTCAGTTGATGGATGAAAAGGAAAATTTATTTGAGGAGCGTTTTATTGATTCTGATACGATTGTACATTTTCCCTACTTAAGTCCGGGAAAATATAGAATAAAATATATTTATGACCAAAATGGCAATCAACAATGGGACACGGGTGATTATTTGAAAAAGGCCCAACCGGAGAGAGTTGCTTATTATGAAGAAGAAATTTCAGTACGCTCTAATTGGGAAATGGAAATAAAGTGGAAAATGAAATAGTCCGGATATTTTTTTTATTTATTTAATTCGTTCCACATTATTGCGGCAGCTCCCATAACTGCTATATTTTTATCCTGTAATGCTGAGGGCAGTAATTTGACTTTATTTTTAAAAACACTCATCAGAAATTCTTCCATATATTTTTTAGTTGGTTCAAAAATAAGTTTTCCTGCTGCAGCCAGTCCTCCAAAAAGGAAAATTGCTTCCGGGCTGGTATGCATTACTGCATCTGCGAGTTTCATGCCAAGAAGTTTTCCGGTATAGTCGAAAGCTTTCAATGCGATAGGATCTCCTTTTGAAGCAGCAATACTTACCATTTTTGCATCGAGTTGTTCGAATGAATATTTTCTCAGCTCTGATTCTTCAGGTTCTGAGGCAAGAAGTTCAAATATAGTTCTTTTTATTCCCGGGGCTGATGCATAAGCTTCGAGGCATCCTCTGTTTCCGCATCCGCATACCCTTCCTCCCGGTATTGTGACGGTATGTCCGAGTTCCCCTGCAAAGCCATCATGGCCATAAATCACTTTTCCATTAACAACAATACCGCTACCCAATCCGGTTCCCAGAGTTATCATGATAAAGTGTTGCATCCCTCTTCCATTTCCATATATAAGTTCGCCTGCAGCGGCTGCATTTGCATCATTAGTCAAAACAGAAGGGACATTAAATTTTTTGGTGAAAAGTGATGTTAGAGGGATGATCCCTTCCCATGCCAGATTTGGTGCAAATTCAACGGAACCTGAATAATAGTTACCATTGGGGGCTCCTATTCCAATACCTTTTATAACAAAATTATTTTTATGTAATTGAGGGAAAACTATGTCATACAATTCATTAATAAAGTGTTCCGGATCACTTTCCCTGCTGGTTGGTATTGAATTTTCAAAATAAGTTTCACCGGAAGAGTCAACAAAACCAAATTTGGTATTTGTTCCTCCTATATCAATTCCCAGAACAATTTCTTTCATATCAAAAAATTTAGTATCAATGAAAAATTTAGTCGAAAATACAAATGTAATTTTTTTTATATAAAAAAAGTAATATATTGAACATTCGAGCCTCTAACTTAGCTAATTTAAATAAATTATGAAACCCAAATGTTTAGAAAATCGTACATAATTTTAATATCAGGACTTAATGAGATCGCTAAAAAATAAAGAATTTCAAGATGAAAAATTTGATTGTTCCTATTGATTTTTCGGAAGACTCCTTAAAAGGAGTTGAGATGGCTATATTGTTTTCACAGCGTCAAACTGTGAACATTCAGATGGTTTATGTTCAGAAAAGCAGTGGAGATTATCGGCCCGGTACCTTTGAAGAAGAAAAACGATTTGCTGAAATACAATTTAAAAAAATCTTAAATCAATATGAAGATAAATTGGGGAATGATTCCAAATTAAGATTTATTGTTAAAAAGGGTAAGATATTTAGAGAGATTGTAAATCAGGCAGAATCTTATAAAGACTCTGTTATATTAGCTTCTACTCATGGGGCATCCGGTTTTGAAGAGTTTTTTATTGGCAGTAATGCCTATCAGATTATTTCTGCGACCAACAGACCGGTAATAACTATAAGTAAAAATGAATGTCCTAAAGATATAAAAAGGATAGTTGTCCCACTCAGATTACACGTTGATACCAGGCAAAAAGTTCCGCATGCTGCTGATCTTGCTGAATTGTTTGGAGCCGAGATACATTTGATATCTATTTCCACGTCGCGAAATAAGAAAATTGTTGACAGGCTGGATGCCTATTTGACACAAAGTAGTAATTATTTAAGGAAAAGGAAGATATCTCATGTCATTAAAAGATTATATGGAGATAATCTTGCAATTATAGCTTCAAATTACGCTCAGGCCATTGATGCCGATTTTGTTGTTATCATGACTGAAAAAGCAAGTGGTTTACATGTTTTACTTGGATCTTATGCACATGCAATGTTTAATATTTCACCAGCCCCGGTTTTAAGTATTACTCCTAAAGAAACGCATATCCCTTCGGGTTTCAGGACTTCGGGAGGTTAATTGATCATTCTTTCCCTGAAACAAATACTTCTTTTTCAAATTCCTTCTTTAAAATTTTTTCCTGAATAAATAGTGGCATTATTTTACTCAGAATTAGCAGGATATAATTAATTTTTCCCGGTATTGTCAGGAATTTTCCTTTTAAAGCATTGTCCACTCCTATTTGAGCAACTTTTTGTGCAGGCATGGATGTAAGTTGCCCTCTTTTTCCATGAGCATCAATACGTTTATTTGTCCCTTCGTTTGTTCTCACTCCATTTGGACAAATAACTGATATTTTGATATTAGTTTTTTTAAATTCTGTTTTCAGGGCCCTGCTGAAATTAAGTACAAAAGTTTTTGATGCTGCATAAAGGCTTTTATATGGAATTGCAAAAAAAGCAGAGAAGCTGCCTACATTTAGTATATATGATTTTTTATGTTCCTTTAGAAGAGGAATAAATAAGCGGGTTAACATTACTAACGCACGAATATTCACCATAATCCTGTCATTTAGATATTTAAGTGAAGATTCTTCGAAAACTGAAGTTCCTGCCATCCCTGCATTATTGATCAGAAAATTAATCTTGTAATTATTTTTATTTACCCATTCGAATACTTTTTCAGGGCTATCCGGATTTGCAAGATCGATCTCAAAAAAATGAGATTTTACTTTATATTCACTTATAATCTTTTCATTTACTTCCTTAAGACCGGTATTTGGTAATGCAACATTAAGAATATTCATTCCTTTGGATGCGCAATAAAAAGCCATTTCTTTTCCAATACCTGAACTGGTCCCGGTTATTAAAGTATAAGCAAGATTATCCATCAGAATAAATTTTTATTTCCTTTTAACCAGTTCATTGTATTTTCAATACCTGATTTAAGGTTAAGTGGTGAATATCCTAATTCCTTTTTTGCCTTATCGGAAGAAATTTTAAAATTCATATTAAATTTTCTTACCAATGAAGGGGTAATTAACGGAGGCCTTCCAAAAATATTAGCATTTAAAATAAAAAATCCAGCTACTATTAACATTAAGAAAAGAGGAATTTTAAGCAAAAAATATTTTTTTCCTGATATTTCTTTTATTGTTTTAAAAAGATCATTATAAGAAATGTTTTCACCGCCGAGAATATATCTTTCTCCTTTTTTCCCTTTTTTCATTGCTAAAATATGCCCCTGAACTACGTCATCAATATATACATAATTTCCGATGCTGTTTCCATTTCCGGGAATAAAATGCCATTTTCCATTTATATATTTATCTATCATCCTGGTTACCCCGTTACTTTCACTCAAAATTCCCGGTCCGTAAACTCTGGTTGGATTAACAATAATTATGTCAGGCCCGTTAATGGAAATTATTTTTAGAATATTTTCCAAAATGGCTTTAGAACTTTCATAATCTATAAAATAATTATCAGGGGCAGGAGATTCTTCATTCAGGCAATTATCTGTTCCTGAAGGTCCTAATACTCCTGCAGTAGAAGTACATACTATTCTTTTTATCCGGTTATATGTTGCAGCATGAATAATATTCATCGTTCCTTCAATGTTAAGCTGATAAATAACAGAATGATTTTTTTCCCAAACATTGGCATATGCTGCCGTATGGTAAACCTCTTCGCAATTTTGCATTGCATTTTTAAGGCTTTCAGGGTCAAGAATATCTCCTTTAAATAATTTAATTTTTGGATGGTCCAGCACATCAGCTTTTTTTACAGATCTATATAGTGCATGGACAGTGTGTCCTTCACTGGCAAGTTTTATGGCAAGCCGGCTTCCTATAAATCCTGTTGCTCCGCTAACAAAAATATTCATTAAAACTGGAAATTTTAAGTTTGAAAATTGGGCTATAAAAAAAGGAAACGAATTTAAGAAATATTTTTTAACACAAATATAAATGAATTTATGTTCATTATATTGATAATTAGATGTTTTACTGATTCACTTTAACTTTTTGGAGATATGCATGAATGGATAACCATTCATTGCTTAATGCCAGGATAGTATGTGTAAAGAAAGCTATCAACATATTACCTGTTTCAAAAGTGAGTACACAAATAATTATTCCGAAAGGGACAGCCCCTAAAGTTTCTTTTATTCCTTTCGGATAATGTACGAGGGAATAAATTCCTGTATTTAATATAATAGCCGGCCAGTAGCCAATTGCTTCCCTGGCAGAAAATAACAATAGCCCGCGGAATAAAACTTCATAACTGAATAAATATGCAATCCAGCTAAGTGCACTTGCCAAAAGTAAGCCTGATGACCAGTTTGTATTACGAATTTGGGGATATAAATCAAGATTATCCGGTTTTTTGCTGTTTAAAAAGTTTACAGGAAGAATAATTACTGCCAGTAATAGAGTCCATAACCAGGTATCCTTATTGGCTGAAAAACTTATACCATAATTTTCAGGATTTTTTGACAGGATCAATGTCAGGCTTAATAGTGGTAATATTCCAAATAATAAAACACCAAAAAGTCTTTGAAAAAAAATATGATTTGAGTTCTTTCCGTTGGGAGACATTAATAATGTTTTAATTTTATCTGAAGATGTAACAGACAGGTAAATTATATAACCTATTGTTGAATAGGCAATAGATATATTTAAAACTTGATAATCCATAAATGAGTTATAAATTTGTTCAGGTAAAATTACTATTTTTAATAATAAAACTAAGAAACATTATTTCAAATAGTTATAGAATATTTAATTTTGTGATATTTTTTTTAATTACTTTGTTTAAGATAAATTTCATTGTATATTGGATGCGAAACTAAAAATTATTATTTATGTTAAAAGAAAATTTAGTTGAATACATTGAGCGAAGTATAAAATCGAACTGGGATATTGAATCCCTTGCCGATTATAAAGGGGGCGCATATAAATATTCTGAAGTTGCGGACAAAATTGCCCGCTTACATTTGCTATTTCAGAACGCCGGTATTTCAAAAGGTGATAAAATTGCACTTATTGGAAAAAATTCTTCTAACTGGGCAATTGTTTATCTGGCTACAATTACTTATGGAGCTGTTACTGTTCCGATTTTACCGGATTTCAGGCCGGAAGATATGGAAAACATTGTAAATCATTCGGATTCGATTGCATTATTTATTTCGGATAGCATTTATGAGAGTGTTAAACGGGAGAAAATGCCTGCATTAAAATTCATTATTAATTTGTCGGATTTTTCTTTGATTTTCGAAAAAGAAAATATTGCCGGTGATATTATTGATAAGCAGGATAGTTTAATGAAGGAAAAATTTCCGGATGGCTTAAGTGCAGATTTATTTAGTTTGGAGCATATTCCTAATAATGAGCTTGCGGTGATCAGTTATACCAGTGGTACGACAGGTAATTCAAAGGGGGTTATGTTACCTCATAACAGTCTGATGGCAAATGTTCGTTTTGCCCATGACCATATGCCTTTGGTACCTAATGATAAAATAGTATCATTTCTTCCCCTTGCCCATGCATATGGATGTGCTTTTGAATTTGTTTTTCCTTTTACCCTGGGATGTCATATTACCTTTTTAGGTAAAACTCCGTCACCACAGATAGTCATGCAGGCTTTCCAGGAGATCCGGCCAAGGCTTATACTTTCGGTACCCCTTGTAATAGAAAAAATATATAAAAACCAGATAATACCGCTAATAAGCCAGGCCAAAATGAAAATATTAATGAAAATACCGGGTTTAAATTCGATTATTTTCAAAAAAATGCGTGAAAAACTTACAACTGTTTTTGGAGGGAATTTTCATGAGGTAGTAATTGGGGGAGCTGCTTTTAACAAGGATGCCGAGATTTTTTTCACAAAAATAAAATTTCCGTTTACGGTTGGTTATGGAATGACTGAGTGCGGGCCTTTAATTTCATATGCAGGCTGGAAAGAGACAAAATTAGGTTCGGCAGGAAAACTTGTTGATACACTGGAGATAAAAATTGATTCTCCGGACCCTTATAATGAGATTGGCGAAATTATGGTTAAAGGTGAAAATCTGATGCAGGGGTATTATAAAAATGAAGAAGCCACACGTGATGTCATTGATGAGGAAGGTTGGTTACATACAGGAGATTTGGGTGTAATTGATAAGGAGAATTTTATTTTTATAAAAGGACGCAGCAAGAGTATGATTTTAGGCCCTTCAGGACAAAATATATATCCGGAAGAAATTGAAGATAAAATCAATAATATGCTTTATGTTACAGAATCTGTTGTGGTTGAAAGAAAAGGGCGTTTAGTTGCTTTAATATATCCTGATAAAGATAAAATAGAAAAAGACGGAATAGATGAAAACAGATTAAAAGAAATCATGGAGGAGAACAGAAAAGAATTAAATCAGATGGTAGCAGGATATATGGGTGTTAGCGAATTCAGGATTAATGCAGAAGAATTTGAAAAAACTCCAAAAAGAAGTATTCGCAGGTTTTTATACCAGTTTGATGATAAAAACTAGTTGATCCTTTTGGCTTCGATTATATTTTTTCATTTATATCTTTACAAAATATATATTTTCCTGAGTTTCTACTTTCCTTAAACTTAAGCAGTTTATTCATCTTACAAATATATTCTGTTGGATAATGCAATTATAATTACCGGAGGAGGAATGGGGCACAGAATGGGTTTTGGTCTGCCCAAACAATTCATTGAAATTGCTGCAAAACCCATAATTACATATACAATTGATTTATTTTTAAAATTTGACCCCGACATTTTAATGGTTGTTGTTATACCAAAAAGCTATGAAGGGCTTTGGAATAAAATACGGGGTACTTATTATCCTGATAAAAACATATTATTTACAGAAGGAGGGGATAGCCGTTTTGAAAGTGTAAAAAAAGGTCTTTCTTTATTAAATAAAAATATGATAATTGGTGTCCATGATGCTGTAAGGCCTATGGTTAAGCAGGATGTTATATCGGGATGCTATGATCTGGCTGCTAAAAAAGGAAGTGCCATACCTGTTGTTCCGGTAATTGAATCACTCAGAAAGGCTGAAGGAATAAAAAATTTTCCTGTTTCAAGAGAGGGGATGAAAATTGTTCAAACACCACAGGTATTTCAGGGAGAATTACTTATAAAAGCATATTCACAACCATTTAATCCAGAGTTTACAGATGATTCAACTGTTGTTGAGGCCCTGGGGGCCAGGATAAATTTAATTCAGGGGAATCCCGAAAACATTAAAATTACCACTCCGTTTGATCTTAAGATTGCAGAGGCTTATTTAATAAATAAATAGGAACTATGGCAGTTTTTTGAATAATTCATTCATTAAAATTGATAATTCTATATCAATTGTATATTTCGGGTTCATCAGAAAATAATTGCGTTATATTGTTGTTAATCACGTCGTTCTGACGGAACCTCCAAATATTTTCATTTTTTTGTTATGAACGATAGTACGTGGAGGTTTCATCAGAAAATATTTGCGTTATATTGTTGTTAATCACGTCGTTCTGACGGAACCTCCAAATATTTTTATTTTTTTGTTGTGAACGATAGTACGTGGAGGTTTCATCAGAAAATATTTTAGTTATATTGTTGTTAATCACGTCGTTCTG
>CAZLXM010000017.1:0-49362 GCA_964563105.1 uncultured Bacteroidaceae bacterium | reverse complement strand
CAAAAATAATGAGATATATGAATAAAATAACTTTAAATCAGATTTTTAATTAGTGATTTAAAAGCAGCAAATAATATTTGACCCGCTAACTAAAGTAAATCGGCAGAAATAAGACTGATAAATTCTTTACGTGTGCGTGCATTTTCGAGAAACTCACCGGTAAATGCCGACGTGGTTGTTATAGAATTTTGTTTTTGAATTCCTCTCATTACCATACATAAATGTTTAGCCTCAATTACTACAGCTACTCCCAAAGGTTTAAGGTTTTCTTCAATACAGTCTCTGATCTGCATGGTTAATCTTTCCTGAACCTGCAACCTGCGGGCAAAAGCATCAGCAACTCTTGCCAGCTTACTTAATCCCGTGATATATTCATTAGGAATATAAGCAATATGGGCTTTACCGAAAAAAGGCAGAAGATGATGTTCGCATAACGAAAAAATTTCTACATTTTTAACTATTACCATTTCTTTATAATCTTCCTTAAAAATAGCGGATTTCAGGATTGCCTCAGGATCAACATCATAACCATTAGTTAAATACTGCATCGCTTTAGCAGCTCTCTCGGGGGTCTTTAAAATTCCTTCACGTGTATTATCCTCACCCAGTAATCGAAGTATTTCACTATAATGTCCGCTAATTTTTTCTGTACATTCAGGATTATAATAATCCACTCTTTCATATCCTGTCCCATTATCAAAACAGGTTTCTTTACGATTTGAATCCATAATTTATTTTAATTACCAAAATATTCAACATAATTATTTTCTGTTTCTTCCAGTTTAACAGAATGTAACTTAACTCCAATTGCATTAAAATGTGGCTCAAGCTGATTCCATATTTCAACAGCAAGGATTTCTGTAGAAACTCTTTTCCCTTTCATAAAATCAACCTCAAGGTTTATATTTTTATGATCGAGCTTATAAATAACATTTTCTTTTATTATTCTGCTAACTTTTTTTAAATCAGCAACATAACCTGTATCAGCTTTTAAGTTTCCTTTTACAGTAACCCAAAGAACATAATTATGCCCGTGCCAGTTAGGATTTGAGCAGCCACCATATACTTCCCTGTTCTTAGCATCATCCCACTCAGGATTAAAAAGCCGGTGCGCTGAACTGAATCTCTCTCTGCGTGTAATGAAGATCATAATTTTAATATTTTTTAAAACTTAATCCCTTATTTCATAATCTACTATAATAAAATAAATATAGTTCTGGATGAAACAATTAAATGTGTCAATACAAAACCGGGTGCAAAATTTTATTTTATCCGATAATTCCATCTTTTATAAGCAGTTTTTTATCTGAAATCTCAGCAAGTTGAGGATCATGAGTTGCAATAACAATAGTTTGATGAAAATTATCTTTTAATGAGACAAAAAGTTCATTTAATCCTTTTTTATTTGCTGAATCCAGATTACCAGATGGTTCATCAGCCAGGATCACAGCCGGATCATTGATAAGGGCCCGTGCAACAGCAACCCTCTGCTGCTCCCCCCCGGAAAGTTCTGAAGGCTTATGATCATGACGATCCGTCAATTTGAAAAAATCAAGTAATTCAAAAGCCTTTCTTTCAACTTCCTTACGTGGTCTTTTACTGATAAAACCCGGAATACAAACATTCTCAAATGCCGTAAATTCGGGAAGAAGATGATGGAATTGAAAAACAAATCCAATATTTCGGTTCCGAAAATCAGAAAGTTGCTTTTCATTAAGTCTGGTTATATCTCTTTTATTTAATTCAATCTTCCCCGAATCAAAAGGGAGAAGAGTGCCTAATATTTGAAGCAATGTTGTCTTGCCAGCGCCACTGGCACCAACAACTGACACGATCTCCCCTTTATTAATATTAAGACTAATATCTTTCAATACTTCAAGCTTACCAAAAGACTTTCTTATATTCCTTGCTTTAATCATTTTAATTTAAGAAAATAATTTAAAGATAAAAATATAACAACTATATGAAATTTTGCATTTAAATCTAATTAAAATAGCACTGTTGGCAAATATCAGGGATCAATAAGTATTCTAAACACGCTTTACAGCAAATGTAATCAGTATCCAAAAGAATTTCGGTAAAAAATACTTTTTATCAACTAATTAACAAGCTATAATTAAACTATGAAAGGAATAAAAAATGAAAAAACCTGAAAATAGTGTGGTTTTTATAGAGAAATAGATGAGAATTCATCCAAATTAATCAAAATTGTATTCATCTTCAAGATTATCAGCTATCTCACGGGCATCTTTATTAACATCATTTTTAATCTCATTGATATCATCCATAATAATCTCGTTTGCCTGCCGTGTTATATCACTTTTAACCTCATTAATTTCATCCATGATCTCAGATGTGCTCTCTCTAAGTTCATTTTTAATTTCATCTGTAGCTTTCTTAAACTCACGCATTCCTTTTCCTATACCTTTTGCCACTTCAGGTACCCCTTTAGCACCAAAAAGAAGCAGAACTACAATAAAAACTAAAATTAATTCTTGTCCGCTAATAAATAAAATACTTAATAACATGGTGCAATTTTTATACAAAGATAGAGGAAAATATTCTTTTAAATTAAAAAGTTTAATTAATTAAATAAAATAATGAAATAAATTCATTTGCGAGTGGCTCAACAGCCGCAAGTTTAAAAAAGAATACTCTCTTTATTTCTCAGGGCTTCGTTTTTTAATCGTCTCATAAACAAGTCCGGAAGCAATAAACAAAGAAGAATATGTTCCGACTACAATCCCAATCATAAGCGCAAAAGTAAATCCGCGTATTACCTCTCCTCCAAACAGAAATATTGTAAAGACAACAATAAATGTAGTAAAAGAAGTATTTAATGTTCTGCTAATAGTACTATTCAATGCTCCGTTAATCGTCTCATAGTCCCCTCTTTTTCTGTATAATTTCCGGTACTCCCTGATACGGTCAAATATTACAACCGTATCATTAATTGAATATCCGACAATAGTGAGGATAGCAGCTATAAACGCCTGATCTATTTCCATGGAAAAAGGAACGATGCCCCAAAGTAATGAAAAAACACCTATTACGATAAAAGCATCATGTATTAAGGCAATAACAGCCCCAAATCCAAATTGCCAGTTACGGAAACGCAGGATAATATAAAGGAACATTACAATAAAGGCAAAAGTGATTGCTAATGCAGCCATCCTTTTTATATCTTCAGCAATTGATGGCCCCACTTTTTGAGAACTTTGAATATATTCTTCAGAATCAATAAAATGAGATTGACTTACATCTTCATCAATAAATCCTTTAAGCCCGGCATATAACTTTGATTTTATAATGGAGTCTACCTCAGGTGAGTCATCATTAATTAAATAGGTTGTAGTAATTCTTACCCTGTTCTTTTCTCCAAAAGTAATTACCTGAGGCATTTCATCCAATTCCGAGCTAAGGGCATGTCTTATATCGACCGTTGAAATCTCATTAGGAAACTCAATTACATAATTTCTCCCTCCGGTAAAATCAACGCCTGGATTAAGCCCTCTGGTAAAGAGCGAGATAATGAATATCAAAATAAGAGTACCTGATACAACATACATTGGTTTTCTAAGTTTGACAAAATCAATATTTACATTCTTAAATATATTTTCAGTATATTTTGTGGAAAACTTAATTTCTTTATTTCTTGAAAGCATCCCTTCATAAACCAGCCTGGTTATAAAGATCGCCGAGAACAGGGAAGCAAGTATACCTATAACTAATGTGGTTGCAAAACCTTTAATTGGGCCTGTTCCAAAAAAGTAGAGTATTAAGCCTGTTAAAATAGTGGTAATATTAGCATCAATAATTGCTGAATATGAGTTTTTATACCCCTCACTGATGGCAAGCTTCACACCTTTTCCTGCAGCGAGTTCCTCTTTTATCCTTTCATAAATTATCACATTAGCATCCACTGACATACCAATTGTAAGAACTATACCTGCTATTCCGGGCAATGTTAACACTGCCTGCAGGGAAGCGAGGACCCCTATCAGGAAAAACATATTGGAAAAAAGTGCCAAATCTGCAACCAATCCGGTTTTACGGCCATAGTAAAATACCATATATAGCAATACTACCAGAAAAGCCAGGATAAATGATCTTAGCCCGGCCTGAATAGATGCTTGTCCAAGGGATGGGCCGATAACTTCGCTGGATTCAATACGGGCTTTGGCAGCCATTTTCCCCGATTTTAACACATTTGCCAGGTCAGTTGCTTCCTGTTGGGAAAAATTTCCTGAAATAGTTGATCCGCCTCCTTTAATTTCTGATCTGACGACAGGGGCAGAAACAACATAATCATCCAATACAATGGCAATACAACGATTAATATTTTCACGGGTAAGATTAGCCCATCTTTTTGCCCCTTCACTATTCATAGACATATAAACTTCAGCTTCTCCCCTGAATTGTCCAAAGGCCATTCTTGCATCAGTGACATAACGTCCGCTCATTGCAGCCCCTCTTTCTCTGCTGGCTTTAAGGGCATATAATTGTATATATCCTTCATTATTTTCCATTGGCTTAATGTTCCAATAAAACTGGAGGTCCGCAGGAAATAATGCTTTTACCTGCTGCATTGCAAGATATTTGTTAACAATTGCAGTATCCCGTACCCCGGCAATCCCAACTACTGAACCGGGAACAGCCTGCCTGTTTTCATCCAGATAAGGTATAAGCACTGCAAACAAAGGATTTTCCCTTCTCATCTGCTCCTCCTGAATATCAATAGCAGTCGTGTCTTCATCAAACAACCGGGCTTCTGCCGTATCGGTCTGATCGCCAAAAATAGAAATCTGTTTATCCCCAACGCTCTCTTCCAGCCGGCTTGTATCTTCTGTTGGCGCGGCTTCACTAAACAACGGATGTTCAAAAGCCTGTATATCACGAAGCAGGCTATTAGCCTGATCAATATATGTTAGTACTTCCGCATTCTCATAAGTTGTCCAGAACTCCAGATTTGCAGTACCGGTAAGAAGTTTGGTAACCCTTTCGGGATCTTTAACTCCCGGCAATTCAATAAGTATCCTTCCCTGTCTTTCAAGGCGCTGGATATTTGGCTGAACAACCCCAAATCTGTCAATCCTGTTCCTTAAAACATTATATGAATTGGAAATGGCACTTTCGGCTTCTTCCCTCAAATAATCAACCACTTTAGCATTTGTTGTATTCAAATCTATATGGCCGCGGGTTTCCGGAGTCATAAAAAACTGGGCAAGCCTGCCACCCGGGTTAGAAGCTTCAAAAGCCTGTGAAAATAAAACAACAAAATCCTCCTGTCTCCCCTTCCTTAATTCTCTCGCATCATTCATGGTTTTAATAAAAACCGGATCATTCAGATAATGGGGGGCAACGAGGGTTTTGATAACATCTTCTACCGAAATTTCGAGTATTACATTCATCCCTCCTTTAAGGTCAAGGCCTAAATTAATCTCTCTTTCCCTGCATTCCCTAAAGGTATATTTCTTTAACCACAAGAAATTATATACAACCTCTCCGGAAATAGAATCTAAATAATTGTACTCTTTGAGAATATCACCCTGTGCATATTTTCTTGCATCCCTTTTAACTTTTTCTGAAATAAATGTAAAAGATAACTGGTAAATACAAACAATAGCCAGTACAATAGTAAATAAGCGAATAGCGCCTTTATTCTGCATCTTTTTATTCTTTTATTTTGAAATACTCCTGATTATTTTATAAAATGAAGGGCAAATATAATAATTTTTTTAGAAATCATATCCGGCACAAAAGCCTGAATATTCATTAATTCAGGCTTTTTAAATACTTTCAGGTTTTAGCGCTAAAAGCTGCCTGCCAAAATCAATAACAGCATTCATGGAAACTAGAAAATCACTTCCGATCAATCCATGAATTTCTTTACCTGTTGCTTTTTGGTAAACTTCATTGATCCGCTTCATATCTATCAGGATCATGGGAAATTGATTGATCTCCAGCGAGCCAATTTTGAAATTTTCAGCATACGATTTTACTGCATTTATTTTACTTGCAGTAATACCGGCTGACATGATCTTTTCCTGTTTTTCTGCAGATTTGGAAACATGGTCTTTAAAGAAATTCCTGTCAAAAACCGACATAGATGCCCCTGTATCTATAACAAGGTTTACTTTTAGACCATTTATAAATGCTTCTGTGATAATATGAAAGCTGAAATTGTCCAGTTCAATTATAGAAATTTCGATACTGTAACTTTTTGTCATTAGAATTATTGAAATTATTTTATTTCCTTATCAAAGCTAAAATTATTCTTTAAAGTTTATAAATTAAAATTTATTTTAATTGACTAAAGGTAAGGCCCAAACTTGCAAAATCATTAGTTGAACTGACGGCACGGAAAGTTATCAGGACTTTGGCCTCAGGTAGTATTACGGGAGTTAATGAACATAGCTGAAGTTTTTTTGTTTAAATATCTGGTTTAATATCAATTAAATAACTAAAACATTTTCTGATGAACAAAATTACAATTATCGGAGCAGGTAATGTTGGCGCCACCTGCGCAAATGTTATTGCGCATAAAGACCTTACAAAAGAAATTGTGCTGGTAGACGTAAAAGAGGGACTTGCAGAAGGGAAAGCACTTGACATCTGGCAATCATCTTCAATAAATAATTTTAATACGCGGGTCATTGGTTCCACCAATGATTATCTAAAAACAAAGGGATCGGGTATTATTGTAATAACCTCGGGAATTGTCAGAAAACCGGATCAATCAAGAGATGACCTGATTAAAACCAATGCTTTGATTGTTAAAGAAGTTACAGAAAAAGTAATTAAATATTCACCTGAAGCGATTATCATTGTCGTTTCTAATCCCCTGGATGTCATGACATATGCTGCATATAAAGCTTCCAACAAGCCTTCAAATCGTGTTTTTGGTATGTCAGGGATTCTTGATACAGGCCGATACAAAGCTTTTTTGGCTGAAGCTCTTGATGTATCGCCAAAAGATATTCATGCTATGCTTCTTGGGGGCCATGGTGACAACATGGTCCCTTTACCCAGGTATACATCGGTTTATGGCATCCCGGTAACCGAACTTTTAAGTGAAGATGTTATTCAAAAAATTGTTGAACGTACCAGAAAAGGAGGCGGTGAACTGGTTAATCTTATGGGCACATCTGCCTGGTATGCTCCGGGCGCTGCTGCTGCCCAGATGGTTGAAGCAATAGTGGACGATCAGAAAAGAATATTTTCAGTATGTGCTTATCTCAATGGTGAATATGGACTTAAAGACCTTTATCTTGGAGTGCCTGTAAAATTAGGCAGGCACGGAGTGGAAGAAATTGTTCAACTCAATCTTAATAATGAAGAAAATAAAATGCTAAAGGAATCAGCTAACTCTGTGCAAAAACTAATGCAAGTCCTGGACGAACTAAATCTTTTTCCCTGAAAATTATCTGACCAATGCATCAATATCCTGGGCTAACTGCTTGTTATCCACCCAATCATAAAGAGTTAATGACCTGACATTATAGAAATAAGTCCAGTAATTTCTTAAGGCATTAATATAACCGCGTGCTGCGACGTCTTTTTCCGTCTGGGCAACATTAAGGTCCAATACACTGATCCTTCCAATAAGGAACCTTTGCTTTGAAACTTCATAACGTATGGAAGCGATTGTATCAGCTTTTGAAGCTATTTGCAACTGATTATCCTGTAAATTAAACTGACTGACCCTTAAAAGTACTTCCTGTTGAAAATCCAATTCAGCCTGCCTGACATTTGCCCTTACCAGTTCCTGTGCAGATTGGGCCATTCTAAGTTTACCCCTTCCCAATCCCCAATCAGCCAATGGAATTGATACTCCTACACGAACCCGTTCCTGTTCCTGCGGATCAATATAAGCGCCTTTAAAATCCGAAGCCCTTTGACTTAGCCCGAATGTAGCAAATAAAGAAGCATTTAAACCTTTCTGCGATTTTGAATTGGCAACATCCCTTTCAGCTTCCAATAATTGACGCTGCATATTTAAAATATCAGGATTATTCTTCCTGGCTTCTGATAGTGCTTGTACAGGATCTATTGTAAGTTTGGGAACAGAATGAGGAATAATTAATTTTATATCTGTTTCCTGGCTTAACCCTAAAAATGAATTTAACTGATACTTTTTCATTTTAAGGTCCATCTGTGCTTCATTAAGCGCTGCATCTGCATTAAGAAAAGTCAATTCCATCTGTAACAGCTCATTCTCGGCAATTGTACCCAGGTTATAACGTCCCTCGGCAATTGTGAAAAGAGTATCGGAATTTGAATAATTTAACTCAGCAATTTCAAGATTTTTCTGTGCAACGGCTAATTCAAAAAAATTATTTATTGCCCGTATAGATACCATCTCCATTGCATTTATATAATTCCTTTTTGACTCCTCATAACGCAGGGGTTCTATTAGCTTTTCCCATTTGTAACTATTATAACCATTTATGGGTTGTCTGAAACCAATATTAACAGGATTAGACAAATAGGATGTTTGTGCATTGCTTCCAAGAATATCAATTCTTTGTAATTCAGAGCTCATAAAAATATTACCACCTGTAAAACCCACATTTTGACTTAACTCTACGTTTGTCAGTGAATTAATAAGCTTCCTTTCAATAAACGCATCACTTCCATCCTGTAAAGTAAGTCTTTCAATTGATCTGTTAAGGTCAGGCAGGGTGGCATTAAAAGTTAAGTGAGGGAGGAAAGAAGCTTTATGCGTCCTGTATCTCCAATAATCATTTCTGAAACGATGACGTGAAGAAATAGCATTGGGTGACTGTTTTTGTGCAATGCTAATAACATCCTCAATTGTAAGTTCAAGCTTTTCCTGTGAATAAATATTGAGGGAAGTGATAATTAAAACGACAAGAATTAATCTTAAAATTGTTCCTTTATTCATACCTTAATGATTCTATAGGGTCTTTTTCTGAAGCTCTTTTTGCCGGGGAGTAACCGAAAATGATTCCAACTGACGCGGATACAATAAATGCTATTATAACAGAAAATGGCGAAATTATAGTAAGTATACCTGAAAATTCCATTATAAGCCTGGAAGCAATAATTCCCAATAAAACACCCACTATACCTCCTGAGACACTTATAAGAACAGCTTCGGCAAGAAACTGTACTACTATGTCATTTTTCTTGGCCCCAATAGCAAGTCTGGTACCAATTTCCCGGATCCTTTCCATAACAGAAGCAAACATAATGTTCATAATTCCAATACCCCCGACAATAAGTGAAATACTGGCAATTGCCCCAAGTACGATATTGAAAACATCTTTGGTCCGTTGCTCCTGTTTAAGGAGAAGTTCAGGAACCGTAATCTCAAAGTCTTTCACATCCTGGTGACGACGCAAAATCAAACGGCCTAAAATCTCGGTTGCAGGCTCAATTTCTTCAGAATTATTTACCTGTACAATAACCTTATCTAATTGATGATAATTTCTATCTGTATTTTGACCTACATTAGTACTGAAGCCAAACATTGGGAACCCCATTCCGCGCCTCATACCAGAACCGGCAGTATTAATGACACGTGAACTTACCAGGGCCCTGTTTTGGAAACGTAGTAAAGTAGTTTTTACAGGAACATAAATATTATCATTCATCACATTTACACCCGCCTGTTCAAAACGGGAAAGATCAATATTAGTGCGTTCCAAAACACCAACTACACGAAGCCAGACCTGATCAAATTTGATATACTGGCCAACAGGGGAACCCCTGCTGAAAAACTTTCTGGCTATATTTGCCCCAATAATACAAACTGGTAAACCTTCTTCTTCCTGAACAGGTGTAAAAACATCACCTTCAACAATATTCATGTTGAAAATTTCAAAATATGTAGAAGATACACCAAGTAATTTTGCCGACTCCCTTCTGCCACTCTGCACAACAAAAGAACTTACCGCAATCTCCGGACTTATCATTTTAACCGATGGAAGAATTTCCCTGACGGCTTCTACATCATCCAAATGAAGGCCGGGGGAAAATTTCTTTTTATCTCCATTTTGTGAACCACCTGAATTACTATCATCTTCCGAACCTCTTATCTCTACAATGGGAGTAATCATTATATTATTTACCCCAACCATTTTGATCTGCTCAAGAATCTCCTGCTGTGCCCCTCTTCCGATCGCCAACATACTTATAACTGCGGCAACCCCAAAAATAATCCCGAGTGCAGTTAAAAAACTCCTGAGTTTATTTGCCAAAATGGATTCAAAAGCAATAACAATATCGTGCCCGTATCTACTTAACATTTAAATCTGTGTTTTCTGTTTGTTATTGTTGTCTTTCAGGCCTGACTCTTTCACCCTGACCTCCTTCAGGCCTGTTCCTCTCAGCTCCGCCGGAATGGGGCCTCCTGCTGTGGCTCTCTTCACTTTTTTCCTGCTGTTTAATTGAATCAAGCTTGGCCCTTTCTTCTTTCCTTTGCTTTATCTCAGGAATGAACTCCAAACCTTCAAAACGGAAAAGTTCAGGTTGGGATGGAACTGAAAGATATAATTCATCTCCGGCTTTTAATCCCTTTTCTACAATAATAAAATTCTCATTCGCTTCTCCAAGAACAACTATCTGTCTTACACCACTTTTACGATAAACATAGGTGACAGAATCGTTGATATAAACAGTCTCAAGAGGAATAAATAAAACATCATTATATTCTTTTGTAACTATCTGATTACTAGTAGTCATGGAGGGGCGAAGAATCTCATCTTTTTCATTCATCCGAATTATAACTTCAAAAACTTTGGCATCAGTATTCGGCAGTTGTTCCCCAATATTTGCAACTTCCCTTACTACACCGGAATAAGTCTTTTCCGGAAAAGCATCAACACCGAGGCGCACTATCTGACCTGTTTTAATCTTACTGATATCAATCTCATTAACAAAAGTCCTTGAATTCAATATCGAAAGATCCGGTAATTCAGCAACGACCAGGTCCCATAGATTTATCTGTGAGCCAACTGTTCTTTTTTGGCCATTACGTTCACGCTTATAAATTACCATACCCGCAGCAGGGGCACGAATTTCAAATTTTTGTAAAATTGCTTCTATGTCAGATTTCGTTTTCCGCGCCCTTTCAAGGTTAATAGTAACATCAGTCATATTCGCCTTTGCCTGTTCAACTTTCAGGTCATAGTTTGTCAGTGCCTGATCATAGGCACGATTAGCTTTATCAAGATTAAATTGCGCCTGCCTGATCGTAGCAGGAGGCTCAAATTGTGACTGTTCCAGGGCAATTTCCATTTCATCCCTGGAAAACTTTAAATTTACAAGCTCATTTCTTAACTGCTTAAGCTGAATTGTGGTATCAAGCTGTGTTTTAAGCAAATCAGCTTCTCTTCTTAATTCAATATCATCCATCAGGTTTTTCAATTCAAGGTCAATTTCTGTCCTGTCAAGTGTGGCAACCCAGTCACCCGAATCTACCATAGTACCTTCAGGGACAATATCCAATAATGTTACGGAAGAAACACGCATGTTACGATTTCTTAATTCACCGGGGGCCCTGATCTCAGTGGATCTCTGGGCGCGTAATTCTCCGGTAACCGTAACTATGACCTCAAACTTGCCCTGTTCAACTTTCGAAAAAATACTTAAAGCTTTTTCACTACTTGTAGAGGCAGAATATATAATTAACGCTACAATTATTAACGCAATTATAATAATAGGAATTAAAATCTTCTTTTTCAAGTGTTAATAAATTTATAATTAATTGACATTAAACAACTTACATTTTCACAAAAATTACATTATAAAAATTCTGTAATAATTTAAATAATGCAAACACACAAATTATCATTTAGACAACTATTGCCCGGATTTTATTCAAATAAATTTTAATTAATAACAGACCGCACTTTTTCGGCATAAAATAAAGCAAGCTTTTCATCTGTACCTTCAGAGTATAACCTTATTATTGGCTCAGTATTGGATTTTCTCAAATGAACCCAACCTTTATCAAATTCAATTTTAACACCATCAATATCATTAACAGGTTTATCGGAAAAATGTTTTTTTATTTTAAGTAAGATTTTATCAAAATTTATTTCTTTGCTTATCAAAATCTTTTCCTTAATTATTACATAATCAGGAAATGTTAAACGCAATTCTGATGGTTTTATATTTTTCCCGGCAATAAAACTCAGGAAAAGTGCTATTCCCGCTAAAGCATCACGACCATAATGTAAAGCCGGATAAATAACACCGCCGTTACCTTCGCCTCCAATAATGCAATTATTATCCTTCATTACTTTAACAACATTAACTTCACCAACCGGAGCAGCAAAATATTTCATTCCATATTTTTCAGTAATATCACGTAAAGCACGTGATGATGAAAGATTAGAAGCTGTATTTCCCGGAGTTTTGGATAGAACATAATCTGCTATAGCAACAAGAGTATATTCTTCTCCAAAAAAAGTACCGTCTTCATTAACAATCGCAAGCCTGTCCACATCAGGGTCAACAACAAGGCCTATATTAGCATTATTTGCGGTTATAAGTCTGCTAATATCTGAAAGGTTCTCTGGTAAAGGTTCGGGGTTATGGGAAAATATACCATCCGGATTACAGTTTAATTCAATGATTTCATCAACACCCAATGCCTTTAGAAGAGAAGGGACAATAATCCCGCCAACCGAATTTATCGCATCAACCACAACTTTGTAATTCCTCGATTTAATTGCCTCAACATTAACTAATGGTAATGCCAGGACCATCTCAATATGCTTTTTGTCAAAGCCCTTATATTCAACAACTTTGCCAATATTATCTATGCTTTCATATTCAAATACATTATTTTTGGCATATTCCACTATCATTTTACCATCATCATCAGATATAAATTCTCCATGTTTATTAAGCAACTTCAAGGCATTCCAGTTTGACGGATTATGACTCGCAGTAATAATAATGCCGCCATTTGCATTGAAATAAGTAACGGCAAGCTCTACAGTAGGAGTGGAAGCAAGGCCAAGGTTAATAACATCAACACCCATACTTACAAGAGTCCCGATAACAAATTTTTCCACCATTGCCCCGGATACCCTGGCATCCCTGCCAACAACAGCTTTATATTCTTCTCCTTTACATTGGGCTTTTAACCAAAGTGAATATGCAGAAACAAAACCAACTATATCAGGCGGAGTCAGGGCTTCTCCTTTTTTCCCTCCAATTGTACCGCGGATACCGGAAATAGATGTTATTAATGCCATATAAAAATAATATTTAGCAAATGCGCCTTATTGAAATGAAACCCCACTACTTAAAAGCTGTATCTTTAGCTGTTAAATTAATAATTACTTGAATTTAAGGCTGCAAAGATAATAAAAAAATAAATCTCTCCATAGTATTCTTACTTCCTCTTTTCCTAAAAATTAAAGTGTTAAATTTGCATTATAATTGTTCTTTAACAATTTTCAATACAATTCAAATGAAGCAATATCCCCGTAAAACCACAAAAAGAAAGTCCCGTTCAGATAATCTTATACCTGTTAAATCAATATCTGGTTACCGAAAAAAAATAGATCCTGAAATTAAAATTTCCAGGCCCTCAAAAAAAGAAATTCCGCAAACAGCTTCAATACGTATAAACCGTTACCTGGCAATGAGCGGGTTATGTAGCAGGCGACAGGCAGATGAATTTATTCTTGAAGGCCTGGTAAGCATTAATGACAAAATCATTTCAGAACCTGGTATTCAGGTAATGCCCGGAGATGTAGTTAAATTTAACGGAGAAAAAGTTAATCCTGAAAAAAAAGTATATATTCTTCTAAATAAACCAAAAGAATATATTACAACAGCAAAAGATGAAAAAGGCAGAAAAACAGTTTATGACCTTATTAGGGGTGCATGTAAAGAACGTGTTTTCCCTGTTGGACGGCTGGACAGAAATTCAATGGGAGTGCTTTTTATGACTAATGACGGAGAAATGGCATCCAGACTGGCCCACCCAAAATATCTTAATAAAAAAGTCTATCATGTTTTTCTCGATAAAGGGCTTAAACCTTCGGATTTTGACAAAATTATCACCGGTATTCAGCTTGAAGACGGATTTATTAAAGCTGATGACCTAAGTTACGTTAATCCTGAAAGAAAAACTGAAATAGGAATTGAAATACACTCAGGTAAAAACAGAATTGTCAGAAGGATTTTTGAATACCTTGGATATAAAGTCATTAAACTCGACAGAGTATCATTTGCCGGTCTTACAAAAAAGAATTTACAAAGGGGACAATGGCGATTCCTGACAGAAAAAGAGATAAATTTACTTAAAATGAATGCCTTTAAATAATTTGTCAAATGCATAAAGCAGGATTTGTAAATATTATAGGGGAACCAAATGTTGGTAAATCAACTATAATGAATGCCCTGGTGGGAGAAAAATTATCCATTATCAGTGCAAAAGCACAAACAACCCGCCATCGTATTCTTGGCATAGTAAACGGTGAAGATTTTCAAATAGTTTTTTCAGATACACCCGGAATCCTTAAACCTAATTATAAGCTCCAGCAATCGATGATGGGATCAGTAAGATCCGCCTTAATTGATGCAGATATAATATTATATGTTACTGAAATAAATGAAAAACCTGTTCAAGAAAACGAAATAATCGAAAAATTAAGAAAATCGAAAACAGATATTATTTTGATAATAAATAAAATAGATTTGTCATCACAGGAAAATGTCAATCTTTTAATTCAACAGTGGCAAAATATTTTGCCCGAATCATCAATTCTGGCGGTTTCTGCTATCCATAACTATAATATAAACCATTTATTCGATACAATTCTCAATAAATTACCATTGCATCCTCCATTTTATCCAAAAGATGAATTTACCGACAGGAGTGAACGCTTTTTCGCATCAGAAATAATAAGAGAAAAGATATTAATAAATTACAGGCAGGAAATCCCTTACTCGGTACAAATTGAAGTTGAATCATTTAAAGATGAGACAAATATAATCAGGATAAAAGCAATAATTTATACTGAAAAGGAAAGTCAGAAAGGAATTCTGATAGGCAATAAAGGAAATCTTTTAAAAAAAACCGGAACTGAGGCTAGAATGGATATGGAAAAGTTTTTTGGAAAGAAAGTATTTCTGGAACTTTACGTAAAAGTTAGAAAAGATTGGCGAAACAATGAGAGAATGCTAAAAGAATTTGGATATTAAACCTTAAAGAATGTCAAATAATATTGTTGCTATAGTTGGAAGGCCTAATGTTGGAAAATCAACTCTTTTCAACAGAATAACCGGAAGTCGTCAGGCAATTGTACATGAAACGAGTGGTGTTACAAGAGACCGGCATTACGGAAAATCTGAATGGAATGGTATACCCTTTTCAATCATTGATACCGGTGGATATATCACAAAATCCGATGACGTGTTTGAAGAAGAAATAAGAAAACAGGTTAGCCTCGCAATTGATGAAGCTGATGTTATACTCTATGTTCTTGATGTTCTCAGCGGAATAACAGATCTGGATCAGGATATAGCAGAAATACTCAGGAAATCAGAAAAAAATGTTATACCGGTCATAAATAAAGTTGATACATATGAAAGACTGTCCGATGCCCAGATATTTTACAAACTGGGATTAGGGGAAATCTATCCGGTTTCGTCCATTAATGGCAGCGGTACAGGGGATATGCTTGATGCACTTGTTGAAAACCTGAAAAAAGAAAAAGAGGATGAAGAAGAATATATACCAAAAATTGCAATTGTTGGAAGACCAAATGTTGGAAAATCTTCGCTCTTAAATGCACTGCTCGGGGAAGAAAGAAATATCGTTACTCCTGTTGCTGGCACAACAAGAGACTCGATATTTGTCCATTATAAAAAATATAACCATAATTTTTATCTTGTAGATACAGCAGGGCTCAGAAAAAAAAGCAAAGTTCAGGAGAATCTGGAATTTTATTCTGTTATGAGAGCAGTAAAAGCTATTGAAACTTCTGATGTATGCCTGCTAATGATTGACGCTGTCAAAGGAGTTGAATCACAGGATATGAGCATATTTAATCTGATCGAAAAAAATAGAAAAGGATTAGTAATTCTGGTCAATAAATGGGATTTAATACAAAAAGAAACAAATAGTCTTTCAGAATATCAAAAAATTATTAAAAAAAGAATTGAACCTTTCTCCGATGTTCCGGTTATCTTCATATCAGCATTAAAGTTGCAAAGAATACATAAAGTTACCGAAACCGCAATGAAAGTATATGAGAAAAGAATACAACGGATCCCTACTCCTAAACTTAATAAGGTAATGCTGAAGGTAATTGAAGAAAATCATCCTCCTGCGGTAAAAGGGAAATTTATTAAAATAAAATACGTAACCCAGCTGCCAACACATAGTCCAAGTTTTGCATTTTATTGCAATCATCCAAAATATATTAAAGAACCCTATAAAAGATATCTGGAAAACAAATTAAGAGAACATTTCGATTTTACAGGAGTACCTGTACAATTATTTTTTAGAAGCCGATAATTTCATGTTTTGTAATCATTTATGAATAGTTTAATTTTGTGTTATGAACAAATCCCATAATATAAGGAATATAACAATTTTAATTATAAATATTTTTATATTCCATGGATGTGGAGAGTTAATAAGCTATCCGGACATCCCTGAAATAAGTTTTAAAGATTTTAATTTATACCTTAATGAAGATATTTTAGGCAATAAAATACTTATAGGGAAACTGGAAATTGATTTTACTGATGGTAATGGTGATATTGGAATGAACCAGCCTCCAGAAGGAAATCTTCCGGATTCACTTAAATATAACTTTTTTTTATTTCTTCATAAAATAGAAAATAACCAGATAATTAAAGTTGAAGGAGATGAAGGGAAGTTGAAATACAGGCTCCCTTATATCGAAAGAATAGGACAGAATAAAACATTAAAGGGGACAATTTATGTGGATATCGAATATAAAACCATAGATTATGACAGTATTTTTTACACATTCTACCTTACTGACCGTGAATTTAACAAGAGTAATACAGATACAACCGGAATAATTGTATTCCCGGATTTAGAACCAGCAGGGATGTGATATTAAATTCTCACACCCATAAACAACACATCATCTACCTGATCAAGGCCCTCTTTCCAAAGTAAAAAATTATTCTTTATATAATTAAATTGCTCATCCATTGTTTTCTCATTTATATCTCTAAGCAGGTTTTTCAACCTGACCATTTTAAATTTCTTACCTAAAGGACCGCCAAACTGATCAGTATAACCATCTGAGAACATATAAATTATATCACCTTTTGAGAGCTGGTATTCTTCATCATAAAATGTTTTTGATTCCCCCTCCTCTTCCATTCTCCCTCCAATCGTATTCCTGCTTCCTTTAACATTGATCTGTTCTCCATTTATATAAAGAATAACGGGCCTCATGGCAGTAGATAATCTTAATACATGAGTTGAAAGATCTAATTCGGCAACAATCACATCCATCCCGTCATTCGATCTTTCAGTTTCTTTATTTTGATTTAGTGCCTCTTTTACTTCTTTATCAAGCGTTTCTAATATCTGCGAAGGAGAACGGATTTCCTTCCTTGAGCAAATATCCTTGATCAAAGTTGTTCCGATCATTGACATGAATGCACCGGGAACACCATGGCCTGTACTATCAGCACAAACAATAATAAGTTTATTTCCCCAAACCCTGTCAAACCAATAAAAATCACCGGAAACAATATCCTTTGGCTGATAAAAAACAAAGCAACCCGAAACATATTCCAACAAACGCTTTAAAGGAGGAAGAATACTTGCCTGTATCCGTTGGGCATAATTTATACTGTCTGTTATATCTCTGTTCTTGCTTTCTACTATATCCATTTGTTCCAGAACATCCTTTGTCCTTTCATCAAGAGCTCTGTGAAGATATTGTTGTATCTGCTTTTGTTTCCTTTCCCGGAATTTAATTATAGCATATACTATTAAAACAATAATAATTATTATAAGGATGGGAAACCACCATGTTTTCCAAATGGGGATCATTATATTAATTTTTAGGGCTAAAGGGGGGGCATTAAACTCACCTTTATCATTGCATGCCCTAAGAAGAAATGTATATGACCCGTCTTCAAGCCGGCTATAATTTACATAAGGGATCTCAGAATATTCACTCCAGTCATCAAATCCGTCAAGCTTATATTGATAAGTCACTTTTTCCGGATTACTAAGATATATTCCGATAAAATCAATACGAATCCTGTATTTATTGTAGGGCAGTTCTATTGGCCGCGTAAAATCACAGTTCTGGTCAGAAATCTTTAAAGAAGTGATATTTACTTTGGGAGGAAAACTTTTCCCTTTCTCCTGGCTATGATCATAAAAAATTAATCCTTTTGTTGTTCCAAAAACAAGGCAATCGCTGTTATTCACTGTAATGGCATTTGTATTACAATCTGCATTCACTCCCTGTTCTACAGAAAAAATACGAATAAGGCCCTTTTTTGAATCAATCATGCTCATCCCTAATCTGTGCCCAACCCAGATCATACCATTTATATCAACAGATATGCTATAGCAAAAATTAGACTTTAAACCATCATTAACAAAATAATGAACAAGGCTGTCAGAATTAAACATAAATACTCCGTCTCCACTGGTTGCTGCCCATAAATTTCCTTCCTTATCCTCGGTTATCGAAATAAATTCCAGCTCAGTCCTTACATCAATTGTTAATTCATGTCTTGATTCAACCTGATAAATACCATTTGAACGCGTAGCTATCCATGTTCTGCCTTTAGAATCAATAAATACATGACGTATCCTGTTATGGGGAAGACCGTCTTCTGTTGTTAATTTTTCAAGTGTACCGGATTTTATATCAAAAATTAAAAGGCCTCCATTTGTTGCGGCAAATAACTTGGAATCTTTTACAGCAAGGCTGTTTATAATATTTTCAAGAGAATTGGGAGAAGAAAAATATTTTTGTACTTTATGATCTTTCCTTTTAATTTGATATAAACCATTCCTGGAAGTCCCAAACCATATTGTACCCTCAGAATCTTTTAATAAGGCAGTGATCTTATCAGCAGGGACTCCTTTATTTTGGTCAAATACCAGATGTTTTGAGTCTTTTAAAAGATCTGTTTTTATTATCTGCTTATCTCCTCCTAACCAATATGTATCGTTATCAACACATAGAGATAAAATATCGTTATGAAATGATTCGTTACTAAATGAATAAAATAAAAGTGACTGATTCCTCAAAGCAATTAATCCGCCCCCATAAGAAGCAAACCAGAAGTTACCTTCAATATCTTCATAAATACCTTTTATGTATTGAGAATTAAGACCATGCTCCTGATTAATCTTTAATATTCCGGAAAAATGATTGTCCTTTCCTGCCTGTAATATAATTACCCCCTGACCTTCTGTTGCCAGCCAGATATTCCCGTTCTGATCCTCTAAAATATCCTGTATATCAAAATCTGATAATTGTTGCTCTAATTCAAAGTTAGAAACATTGTATGTTCCTGTTCCTTCAGAAACTAATTTGAACAATCCTCTGTCAGAAGTTCCAATCCAAAAAGTTGAAGTTTCAGCCTGCCTGACAATTGTCCTTATGCTTGTATAGGAAATATTTTCAAATTGTATATACTCTTCTGAAAGACTCTCAGATTCAGGCGAATATTTACACATATACAATCCTTCGAATGTGCCAAGCAGCAATTCATTTGAATCAGTTATATTCATTGCTGTAATAAACTGGCCTTCAACATATCCCGAAATATGGGCAATAGAATAATCTTTTGATATTCTGATTATCCCTTTTGCCTGGGTTGCAACAAGTATATTACCGCTTTTATCCTCTGCAAAAGCGGTTACAGCACTAACATTATCTGAAAACAAATTGAAAAGCTTAAACTCGTTTCCATTAAGTACTGCTACCTGACCATTATCAAACCCAAACCATAATTTATCCTCAGAATCAATATAGCTTCTTCTGGCCGGAGACTTAGGTAAAGTATCACCAGAAAAATCGGAAACAAAATTAAACCCGTCAAATCTAATCACCCCTTCACCAGTCCCAAGCCATAAATATCCGTTTTTATCCTGAGTCACTGTATAAATAAAATTGTCATAAAGGCCATCTTCCGGCCCATAAATTTTAAATCTGTAATCCTGGGATAAAAGCATATTATTCCCTGTTAATACAATGAACAGAGAAATTATTATTTTGGAGAAAATTTTAACCGAAGATGTTTTTAAGCACATTATTCTTTAGGTTTAACACCAATGGAATACTTGTATTTAGGAACTCCCCCAATAGGACTGGTGAAGAATTCAAGTAATTCGCCATATTGATTTTTTACATAAATAACCACATTATTGTTTAATACCGGGGTATTTTTTCTTTTGATCAATTGTACGTCAATGGAAGTATTTTGTTCCTCTTCATATATTTTAAATTCGCTTTCAGCCCATTCATCTTCATTAGAGACTTTAGCTAATTGCCCTTTCCTTGCAACTGAAACCAATTTAATAAAACCGTCATTATCCCAGTCAAAATTCCACAACTTAACTGTAATGGTCCTGTCATCAACATAAGGATATATATGAGAAACCTCTTCAGAATCATTATGCATCCTGAAAGAGTATTCATATGCAAAAGCATTCGCCCCCTCAATAGCCCTGTTTGAATTTGCCTCAGTTGAGAGAAAATATCTGTATAAATTACCATCATCACCTGTAATACCTTCTGCTATGATTTTAAGTACATAACCATCCCAACGTTCCACAAATTCACCTTCCGTAGGATTAAAAGGGCCAAAAGTGTACCAGTCATTATCATAACGGGAGTCTTCCCCAAAAGTTTTTGTTGCCAGTAATAATCCGCTTTTATAATTCCCATCAGGGTCTGTTCCCCTGGCATCATTATCAGACCAACATCCTTTTCCGCCATATACACTAAAAGTAGTACGTGTATCCCATACACCGTTAATTTCATCATGCATTCCTCCAATATCAGGATCAAAAACACGAATATAAACAGGCTGATTAAAATTTTTAGGTATAAGAAAAAAGAATGTCTGGGAGAAATCATCATCCCCCCAACTTGTCGGGGCCTTTTTTCCAAACACAACTAAAAAAGGAATATTTTCATCAACGTTGGGCACAGGCTGTGAATATGAATTCAATGACATAATAACTAAACCCAGAAAAAGAAAGAGTTTATTTAATTCTTTAACTTGAATTATCTTATTCACTTTTTTAAAAAATAAAACAAATGTTATATAATATTAATTGTTCCAGGATCATAACCCAAAATAAATATTGATCTTTAAATGTAAATCATTAAAAAATAATCATTCAATAACCAATATACTCTTATAAGAACAATATTTTTTCAAATTATTCCCCTCAGGTTTGTTTTCATCCACTATTACTCCCAGTTTAACGTTATATTTTCCCGGCATTGAAAAGCTTCGCTTAACTGATTCTCCAACAGCCCTTCCACTATCTCCAAAATCCCAATAAAACTCTAAAGCCGTTTGATCACCAAAGTAAGATTCTGATCCGCTAAACTGAATCTCATTTTGTATACGTATTGTATCCGGACAGGTTATATATGCCTGTACTGTTTTTACTAACTCAAGATCATACTCAGCCTCGTTGAACATAATTTCCTTAGTTAAAACATCTATTACATCAAGTTTAATATTATAAATACCCGGTCCCTTAAAACAATGTTCCGCTTCAATATCTTCAACAACAGTTCCATCACCCAGGTCCCACCTGTATTTATAAAGAGCTGTATCTATCTCAATTGTATTGCGCTCAAAAAAAACAAAGCAATAATTATCTACTTTCTGCTGACGACAAACCTCAAAAGAAGGTAAGGTTGACTCAAATCTGAAAATATTCATTGAACCACGACGGGATGAAGTGATAAAACCACTCTCAAATTTATCATCAACAATAATTGTATAATCATTTAAAGATGAATTGAATGGAGGTGGAAGCTTAATGGGCCGAAACCATTCATTATCATAGAACTCCGTATAATATAGTTTGTAAGCATTCCCAGCCGTATGCCCGTTAGATGAAAAATATAACCTTCCGGAAGAATGAAAAAAAGGATAAACCTCATTAGATTTAGTATTAACATGAGGCCCGAGATTTATTGGCTCACTCCATATACCATCAATGAATTCTGAATAATATAAATCATAACCTCCAAATCCGCCATCCCTGTCTGAAGCAAAAAATAATTTTGTGCCATCACGGCTTAAGGCCGGATGAGAAGTATTCCTGTCAATAATATTATGCTCAAATTCTCTGATATTAGTCCATTTACCATCAACCTTTTCTGCAAAAAATAAACCAAAACAGGGATTAGTGCGTGTAGTGTTGCCAAACCTTTTTATTGAAAAATTTCTGGTAAATACAATTAAATTACCATCCCTATTAAGTGATGCAGGGCCATCATTCTGTGGGGTTTTTAGATAAGGCGATAATAATAGTGGTAATCCCCAATTTCCACTTTCATTCATCCTGATTTCGTAAATATTAAAAAAATTCCTTTTTTGTTTATCTGTATATGAAAGAAAATTACCGGAACTTCTGTTTGAGGAAATAATAATACCATCAGGAGAAAAGGAAGTAACTACTTCATCAATTGTCCGGGAATTAAAACCAATTGGTTTCAAATCATATATATTTTGACCTGATACTTCAAATGAGAATATCATTATAAAAACAAAATTTAAAAATATCAGTATACGACCGGGTATCATTCTTGAACGTTAATTAAAAAAAACTCTAATCTTTAATTGAACATTTATCTATTTTATAATAACATAAAAAACAATATAATTATATACATCCTGTGCTGGTGTTTCTCCATTAAAAATAGAACGGGCTTGCAACATCAGCTATAAACTTTAATTCATATCTTAACATAATTTCATGAGTCCCGCTTGTGTATCTGCTTAAATCAGTAAATGAATGATCATAAGCATATCCTATTTTCAATTGCTGATTTATCTGAACTTCAATCATTGCAGTTAACTCTCTTCCTTTTTTATAAGCCCCGCCCAGCCATAATGCATCTTTAAATAAAATTAGATGCATGCCAGCCTGATAATCAATATCTGAGAAGGAATAATTAAAAATGATTGCAGGTTTAACTTTAAAATTATCATTTAAAGTAAACAAATAACCTCCGGTAAAAATAAAATCATAATTTTTTAAATTATGTACAATATGTCCAACACTATCCGGCTTACTTAAAAAGAATGGAATAGATAAACCAGCATAATATTTTTTATTATAATAATAAACTCCGGCTCCAAAATTTGGAGTAATTCCATCTTCATTAAGAAAAACAGGGTCTGAACTATGTTTCAATTCAAGCTTATCAAAATTATTTGAATAATAATAAGCCCCTGCCCGCAATCCCATCGAAAGCCGGCTTCCACCCAGCCATATTCTATATGCATAGTTAAACATAATACTGTTGAATTGTGTAACAGGGTTGGTAAAATTATCAGCCATTAAACCTAATGCCACTTTTTCATTTTTCATAGGTGTATGAATGCAAACATTCTGTGAAACAGGACCTCCGCTAATGCCCATAAGATATTGTTTATGAAGGGCCGAAATGCTCATTGACTCACGACTGCCTGTGTAGGCAGGATTCAGGATTAATCCGTTAAACATATATTGACTCAAACGGGGTATATATGGCAGCTCCTGACCTTTTAAAAATTCGAAAAAGAGCCCGCAAAATATAAAAATTAATATGTATGTAGACTTCCTGAACATAAAATGCTACTCTGTTTTTAGCACAAAAAAACCTTTGAATACAAATTCTTTACCTTTATAATCGATTCTTAAAATATAATAATAAGTACCATCACCGGCCTTATTTCCCCCGTTTGTTTTCCCATCCCAAAGCACATTATTTTCCTGAGTATCAAGTGGGGTATCTTTCGTAATTTCTCTCACAAATGCACCTGAACTATTAAAAATAGTAAACACATATGATAAATCCGGACTTGTACGGTCTATTCCTTCTGCATATAAAAAATCATTTAAAAGATCCCCGTTTGGTGAAAAACCTTCATAAACCTTAAGATTTTTTCTTTCAATGACCAATTCATCCTTTTTTAAGCCGCAAACACCATTAATAATGGTAAAGGACACTTTAGTAGCTTCGTCTATAACAAGATCAGTTATTTTAGCTGAATTATTATTTTGTGTGGAAATTGTTCCGGGACCTGAAACTATATTCCATTGCCCTGTACCGGCGGTTGGTGTTTCAGCATTCAAAACAACATTATCCGCTAAAAAAACTATTAATTGGGATAATCCGCTTAGATCATTGGTAATTAAAGCATCTCCCGGTTCTTCATAAAAGTTAACTGTCACCGAGTCTTTTTTGACACCACAAGCCGGAGTTGATTCAGAATAGAAAAACTTATCTGTTATAAGATTATATGAATCAATGTTAACTGAAGCTGTCGGATTAATACTTAAAACATCATTAATAATTACACCAGGATTCTCATTAAACCAGGACCCGTTTCCAATATCCGGCAGAACTGATAACATAACAGAATTGCCACAAACATTGACGGTATCAGGCAAATTGATCTTTGGAGCAGGCGAACGATAAACATCCATTTCTATGTGAAAAGCATTGAGGTTCTGCTCAAGCGCTGAACATCCATTATCATCTATCAATGATTCAATTGTAAAATTAAATTGATTAGGGTTCCCTCCATAAATATTAACATTAATCGGATCTGAATTTGACAATAAATTTGCATAGAAAGTTTCACTGTCAATCCCATTTCTATATCCGATTGTATATGGAGCTTTTCCTTTTTCAATTTCAAGTTTCAGGCTTAGTGGCTGATCATCACATAATGCTGTTAATTCTACAGACTTCGACAGTTGATTTAAAACGGGCAAGGGATCAATCTCTACATGTATAACGTCAGTTGTGTCTGTACAAAAACCGGAAGAAACCACTCTTCGGTAATAAATTTCCTCAGATAATGCCTCCGCCTGATAATTTGGCTGATTGGCAGGCTGTGTGCCAGTCTCCCACACATTAAGGTCTAAGCTCTGAAGCCACCGGAAAGAATAGTTTGACCCGTCACCTCCTCTAATATCAGTACTTCCTAAAATTATAGATGGTTGTGTATTAAAACAGGTTGAAAACGGGCTTTGTGTTAATATAACATTATTTGTTATAGATGGTTGCACTTCTATTTTCAGATTGTCAGAAAAACTCTGACATGTGTTTTCAGGGCCCGAAAATACAATACGTCTGAAATAGCTGGTTTCAGTCAATGCAGGAGGGTTATAATCTATCGATTCACCAGGAGGAAGTGCATCAATCCAGTTGGAAACACCATCAGGGCTATGTTGCCACTTATAACTATAATCGCCCCGTCCGCCTGAAGGATTGGAGCCTGTCAATGCAAGGGGAATATCATTTTCACATATTATCTGGGCATTTGAGATGGAATTATTTGAAATCAATGGCAATATTTTAATTAGCAGGGAATCTCCTGAGTTATAACAAACATCCCCCGGTCCTGATTTAACAACTCTTCTTATCCATACTGTATCATTCAATGTGCCAGACTGAAAAGGCTGAAGCAGGAAAGTTTCTTCATCAACAATCCATGAATCACCATGATATGCTCTTTTTTCCCAACTGTATTTATAGGTTCCATCTCCTCCGGCAGGTTGTGAGCCAATAAGTGAAAGAGAAGGAAGGCCGGCACAAATTGTTGTATCCGGTGAATGATACAAGAAATTATTTATTATTTCGGGTAGTACTGAAATTTTAATTGAGTCACTTATATTCTGACATGTATTATCTGGCCCTGAATAAACAATTCTTCGAAAAAATGTAGTATCAGTCAATGAATTAGGTAAAAACGAAAATAAATTGCTTTCATTCTTCCAATTACCGGGGACAACAGCACTTTGCCACTGGTATTTCCTGTCCCCGTCAAGTCCGCCTACAGGATCAGTACCGGTAAGAGCGGCAGGTTGCTGATCAAAACATATAGTTTGATCACTCGCAATATTATTGTTTGTAAGCAGGGGCAAAATTAAAACCCTGAAAACATCACTGGTATCAGTACATACTCCCGAACTTACTTTTCTTCTGTAATAAGTTGTCTCATTTAGAGAAGGGGCGTTGTAAGAAAACATATTATTAACACCACTTGCAGGTCCCCACAAAGAATTATCAATACTATTTTCCCACTGATAGCTATAAGTACCTTCACCCAGGCCACCACTGATCGCAGAGGAATTAAGCATCCCGGGTGAAAGGTTTGCGCATATAGTGTCTTTACCTTCTATTATATTATTCTGTAAAGCGGGATGAACAGCAATCCGTATGGCAAAAGAGGTATCTGTAAGTGCACCGTCACTTACAATTCTTGCAAAATATGTTGTATCATAAATCGCCGGCGGAGAATAATTTTGAAGATTATTAATACCGATTGCAGGAATCCATGGCCCGGTTCCTGAAATTGCTGACTGTATCCACTTGTATGTATATGGAGGACCAGCACCACCTTTAGCTTCAGGCGCATTTAATACTTCAGGAATAGTCCCTCCACAAATCAATTGATCATCAGGTATCCTGTTTTCAATAAAACCTCTCCTTGGGAGAACAAGATTAGCTATATTATTTCCATTAGAACCATTGGCAGCTCCGTATGTCGATGTTCCAATTTTACCTGAAAAACCAAAACTGCGATCAGATGTAACCTTTGAGGGTAAGTTTTTCTGATCGAACCAGTAAACGCCTGCTCCGCCACCTCCACCCGGACCAGTTGAATCAGCACTTAATACACAATCTCCCCCTTTTCCCCCTTTTACTTCAACCAGCAAATTATCAGCATATTCAAGAATGTCGGTAAGTATAACTCCGCCTGCTCCGCCTCCGCCAGCTCCTGCAGTAGCAATCTCTGTGACAGACTGGCCATTAGCCCTTATTGAATGGCCTGAGGATATGAGTTTATTAGCAAGAATAATAACAATGCCTCCTCCATTACCGCCACTTGTAGCTATTTTACCCTGATCAGAATCCTGTGTACTGCAACCTCCACCACCCCCCATATAAATACGATTTACATAGTCACCATCATTTTTATAAAAGTCTGTAGCAGATAAAGAATAACCCCCATATCCTCCCATATCATTTGCAGGACTACAACTGTTATCCTCATAGCCTCCCTTACCTCCAGCACCACCATTTGAACCTCCTCCACCTCCGCTGAACTTGGCATTACCTCCTCCGCCTCCATTTCCAAGAACTGCCCGACCTCTGGGAATTGAATCATATAAATACGATGAAACGATACCTTCACCTTTAAAACCTGAACGATCCTTGACAGAATCCGGATAATAACCAAGTGAATAGTTGAAGAAATCATCAGAAGAACAAGTCCCCTCATATTTTTCATCAGTCCTGGGAGAAGCTCCCCTAAATCCCTTACCTGACACATCAATATCCCCCTGCAACTCCAACACTCCATCTACAATCAGAACAGTAATTCCGCCTGTTCCTGAAACAGAATCCCATTCCTCGCAAGTAAGCTTATTGGAAACAATTGCATTTCTATAACGGGGAACGGATACCAACTGAGCACTTTCAACTGAATCCGAAAAAGATATATTCGGTAAAGAGCTGTTGAAAATTATCAGATTATTATCATAATCAACAGTATCTATACCAATCAACACATATTTGCCAGTGTTATTCATATTTTTAATACTCCCTATCAGATGACCTTCGCTCAAATAGACACTTGCACCGCGATTTACAATGAATAAGGCAATTTCTCTCTTATTGAATTCAGAAGCATCTTCAACAAATACTGAATCAGGATCGGTGCTAACCGATGAACTCAATGAAAGAACTTTAGTATAATGATTAATAATGCTGTCGCTTATAACAGTGGGCTGAGAATAAATATCTGTAAAATAAAAAATACAGGGAATAATAAATCCCAATAAAATTGATTTATTTACTAATGTACCTTTCAATTCGTTTACACTAATATACAGTTGATTAATTATATGTTGGATAATACGCAATAAACATTATAAGGTTTATTCATTCGCCAAAAAACAGTTTATTTACACTTATTAAATTTAATTCTTATGTTAGAAATAAATCTTCTTACATTATCAGCAGTGATAGCATGACGCCGGGCACCCGTTACCCCAAAAAGAAAAGAATAAGGATGTAAAGTATCCACATTCTCACTTAAAATATTAAACATAGCCAACAATGGAACAATCGCAAACATCCCCGGCAAACCCCATACCATACCGGCAGCAATAATTCCAATAATTATTACCATAGGGTTCAGTCTTAAATTAGCTCCTACTATATTTGGTGTCAATATATTATTATCCAGAAAATTAATAACAAGGTACATAATAAGGACTTTAAACGCAATAGATGGATTGTCACCGGTTAGAATAGTAAAAACAAAAGGTATTGAGCCGCCTATGATAGTACCAAAATAAGGTATAAAAGCGCAAAGCGCTGAGATTATACCAAAAACTACCGCATAATCAATTCCTATAAGCATCAATCCGCTTGTATTTAAAACACAAAGAATCAGGATAACTGCCGAAATACCGCCCATATAGCGGGAAACAACTTTAGAAAATTCTCTGAGCACTTTTATGGCTACAAATTTTTTTTCAGGTTTAACAATTTTGAGAATAAAATAAGCAAGTTTGGTACGATAAAATAAAAATAAAAAAATATACACAGGTAAAATAGCTAACCTGAAAACAGTTCCTGCCGTTGCCGAAAAAAACTTATTTACAAAATCACTGCCTGCTTCAAAAAGATGTCTTATACGTATTCTCAAAAAATTTACAAGTTGAAGATCTGAAATCCCAAATTCTTTTTCAATGCTCTGTTCTAATTTATCTATATTACTAAGTGCACGCTGTTTATATAAGGGAATATCATTAAGAAAATTACCAGCCTGTTTATAAATGAAAAACATAATGACCCCTACAACTGACAGAAAAAAAATAACACTGATAATGCTTGCAGGAATTCTTGGAATACCTTTCTTTTCCAAAAAGCAGGTAAGCGGATATAATAAGTAACCAAATAAAAGTCCGAGAACTATAGGATACAGGAACTCACGCGCTGCAATAACCGCATGGAAAAAAAGCACAAGAAAGAAAAGCGTCAATGTGATCTTTAATAATATCGGATACCTGGATAACATATGTTTTCTATTCTATAAGCAGGGGTAATTCAACAGTAAATGTTGAACCCTTGTTAATTTCTGTTTCATAATAAATATCACCTTCACAGGAAACAACAATATTTTTGGCTATTGCAAGCCCCATCCCCATACCACTTGACTTAGTAGTGAAATTTGGCTGAAATAACTTATCTCTTATTTCCAAAGGAATACCCTTCCCGTTATCACTAATCTTTACTATAACTTTCTTCTCGTTTTGCATTAGTTCAATTTCAATCTTACCAGGCCTTTCATCTGGAAAAGACTGAATGGCATTTTTTAATAAATTTATAAATACTCTTGATATCTGCTCTTTATCTGCCCATATGAATAATTCCTTATTTTCTGCATCCTTAATTTCAATACTCGTATTCTCAGATTTTTCAAACAATTTAACAGCATTCGTAACAATAGCCCTGATATCAGTCTTTTCATTGTGAGAAACAGGCATTTTTGCAAAATTAGAAAATTCACTGGCTATTTTTGAAAGTTGATCTATCTGCTCAAGAAGGATCTTTGAAAGTTTTTTCTGTTGTTCTTCCCTGATTTCAGGACCTTCTTTCCATGATCGTTGTAAATGCTGCAGAATTAGGCGCATTGGAGTTAACGGATTTTTGATCTCATGTGCAACCTGTTTTGCCATCTCCCTCCATGCCGACTCTCTCTCAGATCTGGCAAGTTTTTCAGCACTTTCACTCAACTGGTCTGCCATCATATTATACTCATTGATCAAACTCCCAATCTCGTCCCGGCTTTTATAACTTATCTTTTCATTTTTCTTATTAAGGCTAAACCTGGAAATATGTTCCTGAATCAGTCTGAGTGGTTGAGTCAATGTATTGGAAATAAATACTGAAATCACAAGACTGAATAAGGTAAAAAGAACTAAAATATTAATTATTGCGACTACCAGGTTAGCCATCTCCATTGTTAATTCATCCTGACGTGTAAAATATGGAAGATTAAGGTAGGCAAGTAATTTATTGTCTGAACTAACAAAGGGAACATATGCAGATAAATAATTTAAACTTCCAATAGTTTCATTATGAAAGAATTCCGAGCGTTGATTCTGAATCATTTCAAATCCTGCTGCAGAGTTAATATTTCTGCCAATCAATCCATTTTCAAAAATTTCGGGCCTGCTACTGGCCAGCAACCAGCCACTCTTATCATATAAATTAATATCTGTGTAAAAAACATTTGAAAGTCTTTGTAAAAGAAATTCAAGATTATAATAACTTTCAGATGACCAATTATTTAAATCCTCAGCAAAATCCAATCTGTTTATCAGCTCCGAATAAACCGACTGAATTTTTTCTTTAAGATTTTCAACTTGTCTCATCCTGTATTGCCTTATGGAAAAATTCACGGTTCCTGCACCTATTAATAAAACTGAAATAAAAATAACCGATGAAATGGTAAGCTGAATTTTATTTTTAAAATTCCATTGAATCCCGGTTGCTAATGGACTTAGATCAGTTAAATATAACAAAGCAATTAATATGAAAAAATAAAATACAAAAATATAACTGAAAGCAATAATCAGGTCAATAAATAATAAAACCGGGGTAGTGACAATAATGGTATTACCTTTATCAATATTATATACCACATGATTATATTCATCCGAATAGTAAACCTCAAATCCTGTATCCCCCGTTGTATAGGAACTGCTGCTCATACTGTATGAATACTGGCCCGATGATGTAATAAGTTTTCCCTGATAATATTTTGCATAAGAATACTTAGTCTTTGAAATGTTATATAGATTTTCATCCAGTAATAATTCAGGATAACCTAAACCTTCAGACAATAACTTGGAATCGAGTTCGATGAATAAGGTTATTTCATTCCTTTTTCGCTTGAAAGTAACCGGAGAAAAATAGCTAACCCTGCCATTAAGGTTATTTAGAAAATAAAAATTACTATTTGAAACTTCAACAGCATCTTGCATAATTACATCATAAAAAAAACTGTAACAATGCTCCCAACGATCATCGGGCGGATGAATATAAACTCTGTCAGAAGGCCGGCACAAAGTAATCTGTAAATCATATTTATCAAGGTAACCACTGAAATATTTTCTCTGTATCTCTGAAAATATTGTTTTAAAATCAAAATCAGGACTAAAAAGAAGAGATTCCAGCTCATTATCTGATCCAATCTTTTCACTGATCTCCACAAAGAGTAATTCAGCAATCGGGTCATGTTCAGAAGAAAGATTTACTGCAGTAATTTTCATGTCGGATATAGCCCTGGCTTCAGCAAAGCGGCGGACCTGCAAAACTGTATAAACTGAAATTAAAAGCACAAAGATCAGATAGGTGGATATCCGGTATTTTAAATCCCTGATAATCTTGTTGTAGTAAATTAATAGTGTTATTACAAGAAAGAAAATAATATTTTCGGGATATAGGTCAAAACCAGGGATAAAATAAAGGAAAATGGCTAAAATATTAATAAAAACAAGAAAAATTAATGCTTCTCTACGGTATCCCATTGCTAAATATATTCCAAAAAATTTATCCAGCAGAATGGAATAAGAAACAAATATAAGCGCATTGATCAGAAAGCCTATAAATGTATAAACAGAAATATCCAGGACCTTATTCGTTTCAAAAGAAATGGAAGAGTCAAGTACCAGACTTTGAAAAATATAATTTTGAGCATAAAATAAAAGTAAAACAACAGGGCCTGCAAAAAGAAATAAAATAAATCTGTAAAACAAAGAGCCCTTTAATTTGGCCAGATTAAAAGAAAATTCCAGATGAAAATTATAAATAACGAAAAATATTAGTATTACCAGGACCATTAAATTTCCTAAAGAAGGTAAATAGGAAGAATGCGCAAACTTTTGGGGGGAGAAAAGTCCCATTTCAAAAATAATTACCGGGGCCCTGTATTTTTGAATAAAAAAATAAAAAGCAAAAAGGATCAGGCTAATGAACAGGATCACATAATTTCTTCTTTTATAGTAAGAATTTTTAATGATTTTTAGGAGGAATAACAAAAAAAGAAAAAAACCTGTTAAATATAAACTTTGACAAATAAATGATTTCAATTTATTTTCTTTTTTTGCCAGGGAAAAATCAAAAGAAAACAGAAATTTTCCGTCTCTGTTAAAAACAGGATTGATCTTTGGAGTACCCGGTAAAATAATTTTTACACCCGGAGATAATTTAAATTTTTCCTGAAAACCTTCTTTTAATATTTTATTTTTATATGGGTAATCAGATCTTATTAAAATAAGTGATATCAATGTATTTGAAGGTGATGGGACTAATTCTTTTTTCAGGCAAATAAAATTATGAAGACTTATAATATCGCCATCGGGAAATAAATCAATTCTTTCTGGTACAGGTAATCCGTTTGTTGTCCAGTTTACAAGACTATCATTATTATAAAGAAATAAAGCAATCCCTTCCTTTTTGAAAAGACCGGCATTTTTTCTGATTATTCTGTTCAGATACAGATTATTCTCTTTTAGTAAAGCTGCATTTATTTCATTTAATTTATTTTCAGCCTTCTTTTCTTTTTCAAAAAGAATCTTTTCAAATTTCTGTATATCCTGATAATTAAATTTTTGATTTGAAAAATGTTTTTCGATTATAAATGCTGAAATAATGACAAGGACCATGAAAATAAAAGGCCATTTTGATTTGTTTAAACAGTTTGATAATGAGGAGTTAATCATTATTTCTTCATTTTCGATAATGTATTTTCCGTAAGGGGGCCATGATGATACGGTTCCCCTTTAATAATACTTAAAGCCCTGTATATTTGCTCAGCTACCAAAAGTCGTACCATTTGATGAGAAAAGGTCATTAAAGAAAGTGATAACTTATAATCACTTCTTTCATAAACTGTTTTTGAAAAACCGTAAGCACCCCCGGTAACAAAAACTAATTTTTTTCCTGTCATCAATAATTTTTCCATAAAAAGGGAGAACGATTCAGAACTATGTTGATATCCGTTCCTGTCAAATATTAATAAAAAATCAGAAGGCTGAATTACCTTTAACAATAAATCCCCTTCCTTTTTTTTAATTTCATTTTCATCTAATTTTCCGGGATTTTTAATATCTTTTAAAATCAGTTCATGAAAATTTATGTATCTTTTGATCCTTTGATAATATTCTGTACATCCTGTTTCAATATATCCTGACCTTGTTTTCCCGGTATGTACTAAAATAAGTTTCATATTTTAAAATAACAGCTTTTTCATAAATTAAACTATAAATAAAATATTATCATTTCAAAAGTAATAATCAGGGTCCGGTTTAATCCGATTTTTTACCCCGGCCTGTAATTCAAAATTAGTTAATTCCATTTTAGTTTTATAAGAATATTCTATTAAACTATAAATGCGGCATCATTTTTGAATTATTTTGTAAATTGCGGTTTAATTTTAAAACTGCATATTTTCGTCTAATATTAACAACGCATTCATTATCAGTCAAATAATGGATGTTAACTATTTAGGATTATTTTGAAGAGGATGAAGAAATATTTCAGTATTGCTGTTTTATTAGCTTTTTTTGTTTCATGTAACGTAATTTTTGCACAAAAAATACCGGATCAAATTGTAAAAGCTTTCTATAAAGGAGATGTTGAGACATTGTCCGAATATTTTAATGTTCGTTTACAAATAAATATAAACGAAAACGAATATATGTGTAGTAAGGCTCAGGCGAAAGAAATAATGCGTGAATTTCTCAGTGTAAATAAACCTTCTTATTTTTCTATTATCTTTGAAGGCGGTAAGGATGATTCAAGCTTTTCGATAGGAAAACTTGTTACTAATAATGGAAATTACAGAGTAAATTTATTTTTTAGAAAATTTGACGGGAAATACCTAATTCATTTATTAAGGATTGAAAAAGATGATAAGAAATCTTTCTAAAAACCTGTATGATGAAATCATCAGGTTATGGTTTGAAGAAGATGTTGGTGAAGGTGATCATACCACTCTTTCTATTATTGCTGAAGGAACAAATGGTACAGCTAAACTTACAGTTAAACAGGATGGGGTAATTGCCGGAGTTTCTGTTGCCTCCAGGGTTTTTAAGTTATTTGATAAAGACCTCAAAATATCAATTTTAAAAAACGACGGGGAGATAGTAAAAAAAGGAGATATCATTTTTAATGTATCCGGATCAGCCCGCTCTATTTTGCAAACCGAAAGGCTTGTACTAAATATAATGCAACGTATGAGTGGTATAGCTACTCAAACGAGGGAATATATAAAATTAATGGAAGGTTTGCCCACAAAAATTCTTGATACCCGAAAAACCACGCCAGGTTTCAGGCCTCTTGAAAAAGAAGCCATCAGGCTTGGAGGGGGATGCAATCACAGATTTGGGTTATATGATATGATTCTTATAAAAGATAATCATATTGATTTTGCAGGAGGAATAGAAAATGCTATTCTGTTGGCAAAAAAATATATTAAAGAAAATTCAAAAGCACTTGAGATCGAGATTGAAGCCAGGACACTTGATGATGTGAGAAAAATTTTACATGCCGGAGGAATAGACAGGATTCTTCTTGATAATTTCAGCCCCGAACAAACCAGGGAAGCAGTAAAATTAATTAATGGGAGATTTGAAACTGAATCATCCGGCAATATTACAAAAAGCAATATACGCACCTATGCTGAATGTGGAGTTGATTACATTTCGGCCGGTTCCCTTACTAATCATATTACAAGTCTTGATATGAGTCTTAAAGCAGTAATATTTTAAAGTATAAATATCAATAGAACCATTAATAAATTCTTCATTTTAAACTATGCAAAAAAGTTATTATCCGGCTTTGCTCGAAAAAGATGCAGAACCTGACCCTTTTGGTCAGTTTTCAAAATGGTATAATGAAGTTGCAGAAAAATCAGAAGAAGAATCTAATGCAATGGTCCTCGCAACTGCCGATGACGAAGGTAAACCTACTGCCAGAATTGTTTTGTTAAAAAATTTTTCAGAAAAAGGCTTCATTTTCTATACAAATTCATTATCAAAAAAAGGCGCTCAAATATCATTCAATCCAAATGTTGCACTGCTTTTTTATTGGCCGGCAGTTTACCGTCAGGTTAGAGTTGAAGGCCATGCCGGAATTATAAGTGAAAAAGAGTCGGATGAATATTTCCGTTCAAGACCTGAAGAAAATAAAATAAGTGCTGTTATTTCACCTCAAAGTGAAGTTGTTCCGGATAGGGATAGCCTGGAAAATAAATATAAAAGGGCCGAAGCTGCATATATGGATAAAGAAATACCCCGGCCTGAATTCTGGGGAGGATATATTGTCGTTCCGGAATATTTTGAATTTTGGCAGGGAAGAGAAAACAGGCTTCATGACAGATTAATTTATACTTATGATTTATTGGAAATGAACTGGAAAATTAAAAGGCTGGCGCCTTAATCTTTGCATAATTAATTATTCATTTTCAACTGCTCAATCTGTTGTTCAAGTGCTTTAATTTTGTTTTCAGCATCTAATTTTTTTGTAAATTCTTTTTTTACAACATCCGGGGGTGCACTTTTTATAAATCTTTCGTTTTCAAGCTTTTTTATAACTGATTTCAGAAAACCTACTGAATATGAAAGTTCTGATTCAAGTTTTCTCAGCTCTTCTTCCCTGTTAATTTTAACCCCTAAGGGAAGATGATATTCAACTGATTTAACAATAAAAGACAAAACTTCCCCAGGCTTTTTATCAATAATCCTGATATCAGAAATATTAGCCATTTTCCTTATTACCGGGTCAAAACCTGTAAACTGCCCACCATTATTTGTATAATACAGTATCAGGTCTTCTTTTGGGGCAATATTTTTTTCTTTTCTCAGGTTTCTAATATTTGTTATTATTTCTTTTGTAATCTCAAAATTATCCAGTAATATTAGATCAACCTTTCCCGCTTCAGGCATAAGCGACAACATAATACTTTCCTCTTTTTTTCGCTTCGCAATGTATTGCCATATTTCTTCAGTAATAAATGGCATAAAAGGATGAAGCAACTGTAGCAGTTTTTCAAAAAGAACTATTGTAGAGTGATAAGTATTTTTATCTACAGGTTCCTGATAAGCAGGTTTTATAATTTCAAGGTACCATGAGGAAAATTCATCACGGAATAATTTATAAATTACCATTAATGCATCGGAAATCCGGTATTTTTTAAAATGCCCTTCCATTTCCCTGATTCCGCTATCCAGCCTGGATTTAAACCATTTTATAGCAAGTAAAGCCTCAGAAGGCTGAGAAACAGCTTCACTAATTTGCCATGAATGAATCAATCTGAATGCATTCCAGATTTTATTTCCAAAATTTCGTCCCTGTTCGGTAAGGCTCTCATCAAATAACAGGTCATTGCCGGCAGGGGAACATAATAACATCCCTACCCTAACACCATCGGCGCTGTATTTTTCAATTAACTCAATAGGATCCGGACTGTTTCCCAGAGACTTAGACATTTTTCTTCGTTTTGAATCTCTTACAATACCCGTTAGATATACATTTTGAAAGGGCTTTTCATGCATATATTCATAGCCTGCAATGATCATCCTTGCTACCCAGAAGAATAAAATCTCCGGGGCAGTAACCAAATCATTAGTAGGATAATAATATTTAATATCAGGATTATCAGGATTATTAATTCCGTCAAAAACCGAAACAGGCCATAACCATGACGAAAACCATGTATCCAGCACATCATTATCCTGCCTGATATCAGCAGCTTTAAGATCTTTATTTCCTGATTTTTCTCTTGCAAGTTTGAGAGCTTCATCAAAAGAACCGGCAACTACAAAATCTTCCCCGCCTGAATCAGAATTAAAATAATAAGCGGGTATCCTGTGGCCCCACCAAAGCTGGCGTGATATACACCAGTCTTTAACATTTTCCATCCAGTGGCGATAAGTATTCCTGAATTTTAAAGGATACAATTTTATCCGGCCATTCATGACATTCTCAAGAGCAGGTATTGACAATTCCTTCATTTTAAGAAACCATTGAAGGCTTAATTTTGGTTCAATAACAGCATCCGTCCGCTCAGAATATCCAATTTTATTGTAATAATCTTCTATCTTAACCATATATCCTTTTTCCTGCAACACATTAACTACCTTTTCCCTTGCTACAAATCTGTCCTCACCAACAAACCACTCTGCCTTCTCATTCATAGTACCATCATCATTAAAAATATTAATTGATGCAAGATTATACTTTAGGCCGATATTATAATCATTCTCATCATGTGCAGGGGTTATTTTCAGTGCACCGGTACCAAATTCACGATCAACATAATCATCGGCTAAAATCGGCACAACTCTGTCAACCAAAGGGATAATAGCCTTTTTACCATGTAGTCCCAAATATCTTTCATCATCAGGATGAACACATACTGCTGTGTCCCCAAGGATAGTCTCAGGTCGTGTAGTAGCAATAGTTATATATCCGGATTCACCATAAACCGGATATCTTACATAAAAAAGCCTGGATTTTACTTCTTTATAAAAAACTTCTTCATCCGATACTGCTGTCTTTGCTTCAGGGTCCCAGTTCACCATCCTGACACCTCTATATATGTACCCCTTATTATATAAATCAATAAATACCTGTAATACACTTTCAGACATGTCATCATCCATTGTAAATTTAGTTCTCCTCCAGTCACATGAAGCCCCAAGCTTCTTTAACTGTTCAAGAATAATTCCCCCGTGCTTTTCCTTCCACTCCCAGGCATGTTTCAAAAACTCTTCTCTTGACAATGATGATTTTTCAATTCCCTCTTCTTTTAATTTTGCCACTACTCTTGCTTCAGTTGCAATGGAAGCATGATCCGTCCCGGGAACCCATAAGGCATTTTTTCCCAACATCCTGGCCCTTCTGATTAATACATCCTGAATTGTATTATTCAACATATGACCCATATGCAGGACACCTGTAACATTAGGAGGAGGAATTACAATGCTGTAAGGCTCCCTGTTATCAGGATCACTATTAAAAAATCCATTTTCACTCCAATAAGCATACCACTTGTCTTCTGTAGTTGACGGATCATATTTTGATGGTATTTCTGATCTCATATAAATTATTACAGTAATTTAAAATTTCCAAAATTAACAATTAAATCCATTTCCTCCATCTGCTAAGTTGATCTGCCTTTAAGATAAAAAAAATATAAGGCACATCTGCGGTAAATTCCATTAAAATTAAAGTATATTCGCACTTTAAATTTTAAAAAGCTATATTAGATATATCAGGTAAAGTAATAAAAACAAAACAATACTATCTGCTAAATAAGCTCCTGCTTCTAAACTACTTTGTATGGAAAAACTTTTTAATAGATTTTTAACAATTTAATTTGATTTTCATGCCGGTTATTTCACAAAAAGGGCAAATTATGCCTTCGTCTCCAATTCGTAAGTTAGCACCCTACGCTGAAGAAGCAATAAATAGAGGGATCAGGGTATATCGTTTAAATATTGGGCAACCGGATATCAGGACTCCTGAAATAGCTATTGATGCGATCAAAAATATAGATAAAACCACAATTGAATATTCTCATTCTGCGGGAAATAAAAGTTATCGTAAAAAGTTAACTAAATATTATCTTCAAAATGATATAGACATTGATTATAAAAATATTCTTATAACAACCGGAGGATCTGAAGCAATACTTTTTACAATTCTTTCAACTATAGACCCCGGTGAAGAAATAATTGTTCCGGAACCATTTTATGCAAATTATTATTTTTTTTTCGTATCAGCTGGTGTAAAAATGATCCCGGTCCTTTCCAGAATAGAGGATGATTTTGCACTTCCCCCGATTGAAGATTTTAAAAAACTGATAAGTCCAAAAACAAAAGCTATTATAATCTGTAATCCAAATAATCCTACAGGGTATTTATATTCAAAAGAAGAGATTAAAAAGCTCGGTGATATTGCCAGGGAATATGATTTATTTTTAATTTCAGATGAGGTTTATCGTGAATTTTGTTATGATGGCCATGAACATTTCTCTGTATTGAACCTTCAGGATGTTGACCGGCATGTTATTATGATTGATTCAATATCAAAAAGATATAGTTCCTGTGGTGTGAGGATAGGTGCACTGGTAAGCCGGAATATGGATGTTATTAATACTGCCCTTAAATTTGGGCAAGCCAGGTTAAGCCCTCCCGGTTTAGGACAAATACTGGCTGAAGCAACATTAGACACTCCGCCTGAATATTTTACTGAAGTTCATGCGGAATATACAAAGAGAAGAAATTTTCTTGTTAATGCACTTAATAAAATAGAAGGAGTAATTTGCCCTATGCCTAAAGGTGCTTTTTATGCATTTGCAAAACTTCCTGTTGACAATACTGAAAAATTTGCTCAATGGATGCTAAAAGATTTCTCTTATAAAAATCATACAGTTATGCTAGCCCCCGGACCAGGTTTCTATGCAAGCCCCGGACTTGGAGAACAGGAGATCAGGATAGCCTATGTTCTGAAAATGGAAGACCTTGAAAATGCTGTAGAGTGCATTGAAAGAGGACTTTCACAATATCCGGGAAGGATCCGTTAATTTTTAGCCTGGTTTGCTTTTATAATTCATCTTCCCTATTTTTGTATTTAATTATTTAACAAAATTATTTATGACTGATCTTAATTTCTCCCCGCTGGAAAAAATATTTGCCCTCAAATCCGGACAAAAAAATCCTACTACACGTATTCCTTATCTTTTGGCTGATAATTTCCCAAAACTTGGGCTTTATACGGCTTTAAGGTTTCTTGAATGGATATCAACTAATCCTGAAGGAGTTATAAGCCTTCCAACCGGTAAAACCCCTGAATATTTTATTAAATGGACAAGCTACATCCTTAATAATTTTGACTCAAAAAATGTCAGGAAAATACTTGATCAATATCAGCTTAATTTTTCAAAGAAGCCTGAAACAAAAGGACTTAATTTTTTTCAGATAGACGAGTTTTACCCCATTGACTCCTCTCAGCATAACAGTTTTTGCAATTATGTAAAAAAATATTATATCTCAGAATTTAATCTCGATCCTTCACGTTGTAATTTCATTGACTCTAATGAAATCCCGCTTCCTGACGGGAAACATTTTACAGAAGTTTTCCCTGATCTTACTATTGATTTAAGCCTGAGAAACAGAGAAGCCAGAAATGCTGAAGAAAAGCTGATGCAATCTGCAATATACATGGTTGACAATTGGTGCAGGGAATATGAACAAAAAATACGTGGTTATGGAGGGATAGGCTTTTTTCTTGGAGGAGTAGGCCCTGATGGACATATTGCATTTAATGCACGGGGAAGTGACCTTCTTTCTACAACCCGGCTTACAGCCACAAACTATGAAACACAGGCAGCTGCAGCCTCTGACCTCGGAGGAATTGAAGTATCCAGGAACAGGCTTGTAATTACAATAGGCCTGGGGACAATTACATGGAATCCTGAAGCTGTGGCTGTCATATTTGCAGCCGGGGAAGCTAAAGCAAAAGTGGTGCGTGATGCCCTTGAAAGTGAACCTGATGTAGTGTACCCGGGTACAGCATTGCAAAAGCTTAAAAATGCCAAATTTTATCTTACATACGGAGCTGCTTCCAAACTCAAAGATTTATGCAATGAGTATTATGATTCAGGGGAATGGACCTTTGAAAAAACATTCCGTGCAGTTTCCGACCTGTGTAAAAAGATAGATAAATATGCCAAAAATATTACAATGGATGATCTTCTGCAAGATGAACATTGTAAAAAAATTCCGGACCTTAGCCTGGAAGTAGTTGAAAAAGTGCAGCAGGAAGCGATTAACCGTATTAAAAAGGGTATGGATTGGGAAAAAGATGAGGTGTATCTACATACAGGCCCACATCATGATGATATCATGCTGGGAATATTCCCGCATGTTATACAACAATTACGTCAACCATCAAATACCTTCCACTTCTCTATCCTTACTTCCGGTTTTACATCAGTGACAAATCACCTTATGAGGGATGTTCTGTTAAATACCAAAAAACTTTTAAATAAGGGAGAAATCCAAATGACGAATTATCCTGACTTTTTTGAAAAAGGATATAAATACAAATATGATAAAGATGTAAATCATTATTTAAATGAAGTTGCCAATGGTAATGAATACGGAAAAAGGAGAGGCCTTTCTCACAGGCTGGTCAGAAATCTTGTGGATATATACAAAATTAAATCAATAAAAGAACTTGCTGAAAAAATTGATCAGCTTGTAGCTCAGATTGACACCTTTTATGATGGAGAGAAAAATCCTGCAGATATACAAAAACTGAAAGGAATAATCCGGGAATTTGAAGAAGAACTTGTATGGGCCCACTTTGGTGTAAGGGCAAAAGATATTGAACATAACAGGCTTGGTTTCTATACCGGGGATATCTTTACGGAACAACCTGACAAAATGCGTGATGTTTTGCCGGTTCTTGAAATGATCAGGAGGATTAAACCTGGTGTGATCTCTTTAGCCTTCGACCCTGAAGGAAGCGGCCCTGATACTCACTATAAAGTATTGCAAACAATTGCCGAAGCATTAAGGATATATTCAAATGAAACAGATGTATCAAAACTGAGAATAAGAGGATATCGAAATGTATGGTACCGTTTCCACCCGGCAGAAGCCAACATGTTTGTACCAGTTTCACTTAATACTCTTGCCGTCCTGGAAGATGCTTTTCAAAATTGCTATATAAGCCAGGTCAATGCCTCATTCCCTTCACCAGACCTTGACGGGCCATTCAGCCTGGCAGTCAGAAAAATTTGGGTGGAACAAATGAAAGATATTCAACTCCTCCTTGGAAAAGATTTCTTTTATGAACATCCACATCCAAAAGTCAGGGCAACGCATGGCTTTGTTTATATGAGTGAAATGACTGTAAATGAGTTCCTGGCATCAGCCCGAAGACTGGAGAAAAGTATGGAAGGCAGTATTGACGACTTTTAATCAGGGTAAAGCAAATATTTACTCCTTATTGAACGAAAATATTCAATATCATTTCTCCATCTTTCTCTAATTTCATTTTCATTTTTGCCTGAACGAATATCCTCATATAGTTTTCGCGTTCCTGAAAGTGTGAAAAAATAATTATTGAAAAAGGAATCTTTCTCAGGGTAATTATTATAGGCTTTAATTAACCATTGTAATTCTATTTTATTCCAGGGGCCTGCTGAAGGATACCAGTTTCTTAAATCTTCCCCCCTGCAAACCTTATCTTTCAATTTTGGTTCAGGGGCCGATGTCATGCTAACAGGGGTAAAGTAATGATCACCTGTAAGAAGACAAGGATGTCCATACATCTCAAAGGGATTATCTGTTCCCCGGCCTTCACTGATCACCGTTCCTTCAAAAAATGCAACAGAAGGGTATAAACGTATGGAATGCCGGTTTCGTAAATTGGGAGAAGGTGAAAAGGGTAAAATAAATTCTTTACTGTGGGAATAGTTTTTACAGCTAATTATATCTAATGAACATTTAATACCATTTTTTAACCATCCTTCACCATTGATCATTAACCCGTACTCTGCGATCGTCATTCCATATACTACAGGAACCGGATGCATCCCCACAAATGATTTAAATTCAGGCTCAAGCATAGGGCCGTCAATATAATTCCCATTTGGATTCGGCCTGTCAAATATTATTAATGGTATATCAGATTCAGAACAAGCCTCCATAACATAATGAAGAGTTGAAATATATGTATAAAATCTTACGCCAACATCCTGAATATCAAAAACCATCACATCAATATCTTTTAAATCATCCGCTAAAGGTTTCTTTTGCGGTCCATATAATGAAATAATTGGTAATCCGGTATTTTCATCGATAGAGGAAAGTATTTTTTCACCTGCCCCGGCGATTCCACGAAATCCATGTTCGGGTGAAAAAATTTTAGTTACTTTTATTCCCATATTAAGAAGTGTATCGGTCAAATGTTTTGACCTGACCATCGAAGTGTGATTCGCAGTAATTGCCACATTCTTTCCTGCCAGTAAGTGCAGATATGCTTCCGGCCTTTCGGCCCCGGGAATTATATTTTCCTGAGCTGATACACACGAATAAAAAATATTTATAAAAAAAACAAAAAAACATAGCCGAAAAAGCTGGTTATTTGATATAACAAAGTCCTCTGATAAGCTATATAATTTAAGAGTTGGCATAAAAAATCAATTAACAAATGAACATTTAAAGATACATTACATTTTTGGGAATAATCTGAAATCTGTTAATTTGGAACTAAAATTATTATTTTTGTCCGGAAATATTATCCTCTTGAATACTGAATACTATATATCCAAAAGACTTGGTAAAGCCGGAAGCAATGACAAACAGTTCATAAGCGGGATTACGGATATTTCTGTTGTTGCAATTGCTCTGGGGCTTGCTGTAATAATCATTGCTATATCAGTAGTAACCGGTTTTAAAAGAGAAATAAGAAATAAAGTTATCGGCTTCGGATCACATATTCAAATCACAAATTACGATTCAAATATATCTTATGAGACTAAGCCAATTAATGCATATCCGCCATTTTTAGCTCAAATTAAGGATAATAAGGAAATTAAACATCTTCAGCCATTTTCGATAAAAGCAGGAATTGTAAAAACAGATGAAAATATTGAAGGCCTCGTTTTAAAAGGTGTTAATAAAATTTATGACTGGAGTTTTTTTGAAGGCCTTTTAAAAGATGGTAATATTCCTGTTTATAATGACAGCACTCTTTCAAATGATGTTCTTATTTCATACTATTTATCATCCCGTTTACAATTGAAAGTTGGCAGTGAATTCCAAATGTGGTTCGTTATGGAACAACCACGGTTCAGAAAATTCAGGGTAGCCGGAATTTATGAAACAAGCCTCGAAGAATTTGATCAAACATATGCATTTGTTGATATAAAACATATTCAAAGATTAAACAACTGGACAGATGAGCAAATTAGTGGTTATGAAATGATTGTTAAAGATTTTAATAAACTCGATCAAATCACTGATAATCTCAGGGATATAGTCTCTTCACATATTTTTGAAGACGGGTCACGATTGAAAGTTACAAATATTGTTGAAAAATATCCCCAAATTTTCGATTGGTTAAATCTTCAGGATTTGAATATATTAATAATCATAACTCTTATGCTTATAGTTGCAGGTTTCAATATGATATCCGGTTTGGTTATTACTATTCTTGAAAGAACAAATATGATAGGAATATTAAAAGCAATTGGGGCCCGTAATGCTTTTATAAGAAAAGTTTTTATTTATCATTCCGGATATCTTATTTTAAGAGGTTTGTTTTGGGGAAATGTTTTGGGTATCCTGCTATGCTTTCTGCAGTTAAAGTTTCAGTTAATAAGTCTTGATCCCTCATCATATTATTTAACCACTGTACCCATAAATCTGAATATTTTTCATTTACTTTTGATAAATATGGGTACTGTTATGGTAATCTTATTATTTATGTTAGTCCCCTCACGAATTGTTGCATCAATATCACCGGCAAAGGCAATTCGTTTTAATTAATAAAAACAACAATTTGATTTACTAAAATTCCGATTTATTATTTAATTGTATTTTTATTTTTGCTTTATGTTGTTTACTGATTTATCTCATATATTACACAGGCTGACAATCTCCAAACTTCCGGGGAAAGGTTCCTGGAAAAGAATGGCCCCGGATTTATCCCGTTTATCGACAGGTAACGGCCCTTATCGCAAGGCTGCTGTTTTGATCATGCTTTATCCTTTTAATGATGAGGTGTATTTTATGTTAATAAAAAGAACAAATGATGACGGGCCTCATAGCGGACAAATAAGTTTACCAGGAGGGATGGCTGAGCCTTACGATAGAAACCTGGAAGCAACAGCCCTGAGGGAAGCATCTGAGGAATTGGGGGTAATAAAAGAAGATATCCATATAATATGCAAATTAACCGAACTGTTAATACCGGTAAGTCAAACTAAAGTAAGCCCCTATATTGGTTATCTTACATATACCCCTGATTTTAATCCAAATCCTTTGGAAGTTAAATATCTGCTTCCTGTTGCACTTGGAAAAATAACCGATCCCTCTATTATTTCCAGTGAACACAGATTATTAATGGAAAAATCTGTACGAATTCCCTACTTTCAATTAGAAGGAGAAAAAGTTTGGGGGGCAACGGCCATGATACTTTCAGAGTTTATTGATTTTCTTCGGAATGACGGGCAATAACGGTATTTTCAATGTTTTTATATTGATCATAACGGTTTAGGATATTCCTTACATAGTTATATGTTTCGGTCCCTTTACAAGATCCGTTTTTAACCACTTCATCATTAAAATATAAAGGGTCAGACTTTTTTAATAAAAAATATTCAACGTTATCTTCCCATATTTCAGGGTTTTTATCATATTTTTTTGATAACCGTATAGCATCGAGTACATGTCCAAGGCCAATATTATATGATGCCAGAACAAACTTTATACGTTCTGATTCATCACTAACAAGAGGAATAAGCCTCTTATTAAGCCAATTGATATAACTTATGCCGGCAAAGATATGTTCTTCAGGTGTGGACTCCTTATCTACTCCATAGATCATTGCAGTTGCGGGCATAAATTGCATAATTCCGAAAGCGCCGGCATGAGAAACAGCATTATGATCAAAGCGGGATTCCTGATATATCATTGATGCAATAAGCCTCCAGTCCCATCCAATCTTTTTACTTTCTCTCTTTAGTATTTCATCATAATACGAAATCCTGCCGGTTGTTGAATAATAAAATTTACTATTTACAACGTTTGCAGTACTGGCACTCTTAAAATTTTTATTATATAAGATAGCATACTTGGCAGTTTTCTTAAAATCATGAAGCCAAATATCAATAGCATATTTTAATTCCGGGGATTTTCTACGTAATGCCCAAGCCTGATTTTGGTCAAAGCTGACAGCTGTACCTATATCAAGGGAAGGATAAAGTTTCAGGTTTACTTCTGCAATATTTTCATCGGCGATGGTATAATTAATTTCACCTCTAGCAACCATTTTTATAAGCTGTTCAGAGCTTAATGGAACTTCGGTTATTAAAATATTATCTCCAATTTCCTCCGAAAGGTGCATAAGCCTATCGGCATAAACAGATCCCTGTTGGACATACACCATTTTACCAGCCAAATCTATTGGATTACGAATAAGCTCATGGTTCCGGCTTATTTTCTGTACAAGTACCTGTCTGGTCTGGCCATAGGGAATGGTAAAGTCCACATGATCTTTTCTTGTCATGGTTATTGTCAGGTTGGATGCAATCAGATCCACTTCACCTTTGATAAGCATATCAAAATTCCGGAGCAGATCATTGTTTACTTTTACTTCAAGGGGCAATCCGAGATAATCGGACAGCTCCTGCAATAATTCATATTGGAAACCTTGTGGTTGTCCTTTATAAATATAATAATTAACTGAATTAAAATCAGTAACAACAATGAGTTTCCCTCTTTGTCTGATCTCTTCCAGATCAAACACATATTCTTCATAATTCTGCTCAGATGACACAGCATCCTTACAGGAAAATAATAAAGGAGAGAGCATAAGCACCAACAGCAACAAAATCAATTGAACGTACGATCTCATCTTTTTCAAATTAATTAAACATATCACTTATTGAAAAGTATATCTCAAATAAAAGATAAAACAAAATTAAATCAATATTGTTGAGCCTGTCTAACATCATTACAAACATCTGAATGTTATTAAAGTATACTTTTCATTTAATTACATTAATTAAAGTTATTAGTTTATCTGGTAAGTTTTCGATTATAGTAATGAGAAAAGTTGGCTAATCATAGAATGTCCATGCAAGGCCAAATTTAAGCGAGCGCCCGTACATCGGGTACCCGTAAGTGGTGAAATAGTTGTATCCGGCAATTCCTGCCAGGAGATTTGTATATTTAAGAAAGAATCTTGTTCTTTTAACTTTCCAGTTTAAAAATCCGTTCAGATAAGGATAGTTTCCTGTTTCTCGTATATTTTGGAGATGAAATATTCCTATTGCCGGATTATACATATCTGAAAAATATGAAGTATTATAATACAGGTCAACTCCCAGTTGTGTGATTAGAGCTTTATTAAAAAATGATTTTTCCAGATATGTGCTATTACGATATGCTAAGAGAGGAAGATGTACCACTTTTGTATCTGATACTTTTTGCAGCAGGATATCATGAATATGATTAAATATTCCCCATTCAAATGCAGCACTAAGAGTAAGGCTTGACACGTATAAATTATGTTCCTTCACTGCCGGAATAGCTGAATTATTAAAATAAATATAGTTATTTATTACACTGCTCACCCCCTCTGCATAAATCGTGCCACTTTTAGAACTTACACGTAAATGCAGGTTGACATTCATTATCTTTTTAAAATCATTCTTCCATATAAAATGTGAGCTGGCATAATGCTTCAGCAAAAGATCAGGTTCAGACAGATTAAATGATCCGCCGAGAATAATACCGGTTTTTAGGTCCTTAAATTCTTTTTTCATTAAAATATTTGCACTAATGTCATGTTGTCTGTATCCGGCAAAAAAATATTCTCCATACAGATCTGTTTTAAAGCCGGGAATATTTAATCCGATAGTTCCATTTACAGAAAGATTATAATACTTTTTTCCCGAAATGGTACTTATAATGGCATCAATATCTGTATTATCCTGGTTTACAACAGGCCAAAATGGATGTATAAAATTATAAGCCTGGAATTGATGTTTTATACCCGCTAACAATCCTAATCTTCTTTTAGTTTCAGTTATATTCAATTTAATGGAATTCTCTATAATTTGCATAAACACCGAATCCTGAGCAGAATTTATTTTATAGTAATTCCTTTCATAAAAATTAATAGTGTCATTTTCAGGTATATTATCCTCATAGGACCTGTAAAAACGTGAATAATCAAAAGTATGATAGATTGCTGTACCTTTAGGCAGGAACGAAATTGATTTACTACTATCACTGTTATTATCATAGTTTTTTAAAACCTGTGTAAAGAAAAAGTTTGTTTTTTTTGCGGTGGAATTTGCATTAGTGAGGTTCATGGTGTAAACAAGAAGGTCGTTTACTTTATGCTCGAGGAATTCATCTATATTTCTTAAACCTCCATTTTCCTTAAAATTTAATTTATTAGTATGAATACTGCCATATATTGAATAATGTTCCTTATCATAACTTCCAAACAGGGTCATATAATTTGACCTGCTATCCTGATCGATATATATTCCTCTTGAAGAAATTGCGTCATATCTGATTCCAAAGTTTGTATATTCATTTACATTTTGTGTATGTAAGAGATTAAGTACCTGTTCACTATTTGCTCTTGATCCGGATGAGATATATTTAATTTCAGTTAGAGGTTTTTTTGTATTAAAATGTAAAGTTTTAAATGGTTTATGAAAGTATTCGTGATAAGCGCTATGAAAAATAAATTCCTGATATTTATTTCTCAGGAAAAAGTTATTATTTAAGAGTGCTTGTCCGGTATTTCCAAGGAAAGAAACCGATATATTATTTTCCACGCAAGGGTTATAATAATGTGTAAGGAAGAGTGAGGTATCAAATGGATACTCATAAGTTTGCAAAGTCAGTGAATCTATTTTTACTGTTGTAATAATAGTTAATGAGTCAGCTTCCTGAGCAATTAGTCCATTATTTATAAAATATAATATGAACAGAATTATAATGAGTGATTTGTTCATGATTTTATAATAAAAAAGCCCCGATTATAATTTCGGGGCTCAGAAGATTGGCAACGACCTACTCTCCCGCGTATGCAGTACCATCGGCGCTTACGGTTTTAACTTCTCTGTTCGGGATGGGAAGAGGTTGATCCCCGTAGCTATAGTCACCAAAAGATTTTGCCGTATATTACGGGTGATATTGGGACATATTGGAAGAATGAGATTGGTTTTTCAATTTTCATTGAAAAAAGTTATCGGGCAATTAGTACTGCTCGGCTTTGACATTACTGCCTTTACACCTGCAGCCTATCAACG
>CAZLXM010000016.1:20006-50422 GCA_964563105.1 uncultured Bacteroidaceae bacterium | reverse complement strand
AAGAAGTACTAAACTCTTTTAATAAATCTGTCCAAATTATAGGGGGTTAAGACAAATTTCATGAAATTTCAATTCCAGTATGGTACGATTAGAAGTAATGATTTATTAGGAAGTATAAGATTTCAAGGAATTTCAATTCCAGTATGGTACGATTAGAAGATTGTAAGACGATCTATTTCGCAGAATAGATTGTATATTTCAATTCCAGTATGGTACGATTAGAAGTTAATTGCCATATTTGAGCCTCGAGCTCATTTTTTTATTTCAATTCCAGTATGGTACGATTAGAAGTTATGCTTCGGCTAATAATATTCTTGTATCGAAAATTTCAATTCCAGTATGGTACGATTAGAAGCCGTTATAAAACGAGAAAAAAATAATTCATTTTCAAATGCTTATATATTTTAAATATAGTATTTTTATAGGAAAGAGTTGTCAATCAATCAAAATGCATTTTGCCCTGAATATTGACAATTATATTTAAGTTGCTTATATTCAATATTTCAAAGAACTAAATATTTTTAATTTGAGGATTTATACTATAAAAAAGACAAAATCTAAAAGATTCGACAACATAATTTAAAGAAAGGTATCTAAATTTTGATATTCCTTACCAACAATTTCTTTTTCAAGCCATTTTTCTTGTCGTGTTTTAAAAATAATTAAACTGTCCTTATCTTTATCCATTATCTGCGTGGCTCGGAATTTAAATTCACTGAGCCTGGCTTCAGTGATTTCTCCTTCAAAAACCGAATTTTGAATCCAATTAAGATATCTACGACAAAGTTTTAGCATTTTGGAAACTCGTTTTTCCCCTATATCATAAACTGCAATAACATACATTACCACCACATTTTAAATGGTTTATATTCTTCAATTCCCAATAAATGCTTCTGGATTTTATAGCATTCTAACTTTATCAAATGTTTATAACTAACTGAACGTTTAAGGGTACGATGTTTAATTGTTTCAATTAACCTGTCTTCAAAAGCCTGAACAAAGATTTTTTTCCCATTTGGCTTCAAGCAAATTCTGTTCAACTTCTCCTCAAAATGGAGAGCCTGGATCATTTTCTTGTTCATTACTTTAAATATAACCCTATCTACTAGAAGTGGCTTAAAAATTTCAGCCAGATCAAGAGAAAATGAATATCGACGCTCACCAGGCTCATGCAGAAAACTTATTTCCGGATTTAATTGAGTCTGATGAACTGCTCGTAAACACTGACTGTAACACATCATATTTCCAAATGAGACCAGGGCATTTACTTCATTTTGTGGTGGGCGATAAGAACGACCATCCATACTAAAATCTTTTATTATTAGTTCGAAACCTTGATAATAATTTTTTCTAATGTTACCTTCAATTCCCATTAATTCATTTATAGCAACAGCCTTATCTATCTTTGAATATAATCCTTCGATTATATTTATAATTGGCTCCAGATCTTTTCCACGTGTATTATAATAACGAAGGTTTTTTAACATGTTAAAGCTTGCACCTTCAAGAATGCGCTTGGCAATAATAAGTCTATTCTTTCGGTTTTGCTGAAATTTAACCTGGGTTATCAGCATTTTACCTGAAATCAAAGTTTTTCGTGGCATATATGAGCCGGTATAATTTTCATAATAATCGAAAAAATGAACTGGAATTTGTGTTTGCCCTAAAAAGTTATAAAGTGCTGAATTTGCATCCAAACTCCCAAAGCAATACAGTTCTCCTACATTTTCTACTGGTAAAAAACGTGGCTTTTGCTCAACTCCATCTTCATTAAAAGGAGTAAACATAAGTGTATTGTCACGTCGTTGAAGACGGCCGGGATTAAAAAGATAATAGGTTTTTTTCATACTTCTTCCTCTCCACTCCAGCAAAAATCATTATAACTACAGTTTTTACATCGTTTGAAAGATATTCTTTCAGGACAGTACTGCTGTGAAATTAGCAGTTCAATTTTCAGCAACATTTCCTGAATTGCTGCCTTATCAGGCATGCTTAAAAATACTTCTTCTGTCTTATGTAACCGGGGATACTCCAATATTCCGCTAACACCTTGTATTCCATTCTGCCCTAAAATGTATAAATAATATTTTAATTGCCATTCATGAGCTTCTTCATATTTATCTGATTTTTTTATCTCATGTACTACTTTGTTTTTCGGATCGAAGTAATCAATTTTTATACCTCCCAGTTCAATTTCGCTATATTTTTCACTACGGCGAGGATAGGAAGTTTCATGCAGTAATTTGCCTTCATAGACCAAATCGGAGGTAGATTCCATGCTTATGCCATTTGCAAATAACCACAATTTACGATGGCAAATCAAAAAATAATTAAAATGAGTTCCAGTGATTCGCATGATTCCGGATTAGCTTAAAAATCAAAGTTTTTGTACAAAATAAGATGTAGATTTATACTATTATTTCTTTTAGATTATATTTTAAGTAATTGATTTTCATAATTATATGATTTCATCATTTCAATGAGCTTTAGTTTGGCTTTATCAAGAGCATCGTAAGATCCGGATTTTGTATAAATATATCCATCAGCGGCTAATGTAACATAAGTTAAAACGCCTTCCAGATCTTCCTCAATTATTGGATAAGCTTTATTTTCCTCTTCCTCTGAGAGTTTAGCCCTGATACTTGCAGCAATTTTATTAGCATTGTTACTGATGGTTACTGCGAGCGTTTCCATCAGGCTAAATGTACGAGCCTGATTTGAGGTAATATTCCATTCAATTAATGCTTCACTTAAAGCTGGAATTAATTTTTCCCTAATAGTTAATGGTGCAACTAAACATGGACCAAAAACATTTTCAGATTGCAACCATCCATTTTTACGTAAACGAGCTTCAGTATCAGGTGATATTTCAGGTTCAAAAGGATTTAATGCAACACAAAACAGACGACGCAAATCAATTGCGACATCCATTACAAACAGGCCACCGGCCCTGCGATTATCAGGTATCCATTTTCGGCTAAGGCTTATGTCTTTCCCCAGCAATAAAGACTCTATTTCTTCAACTGTTAAAGGTTCTCCTTTTTCATTACGGACTATTACCTGTGTATTTGAACGATCACTACGATCGAATGAAATATTTTCATTTTCAGTACCTGCTAAAAATGGATGTAATCCGCGCATTGCAGAGATTGAAAGAGGACTACGTCTTTTTAAAGTTTTTTCAACGCCACCCTTAGTCGCTCTCATCCAACCCCCAAATAACTGATCAGGATAGTGTGGATCACAAGTCGCAAAAACTTCACCTTGTTTTAATTCTTTTTTGTTATTTAGATCAAATAAAAAAGTAGTTGGAGCGGGTTCTATATTTAAAATCAAATTTAGTCTATCTAATATAGATCGCTTTATTTGCTGTCCGCTGGAATACGGGATTCGACGGTTAAATTGAGAATCATAATAATACTTTTGTCCGTCCTGAACACAAAATACGGTATGTTCAGCCTTTTTAAGTGTTTTTAGATAAATTGTAGCCATGATATTGTTTTTAAGTTATGATTTTTTCCTGATATGCATAATCAAATTTGAGCAGTACTATGAAATAACCAAAATCTTCGGCACTCATTAAATGTACTTTATCACGAAGAGTTTTAAAAGTACCCAATGATTCCGGATCAATGTCTTCAATCAGGCTTGCTAAGCCATCTAGAAACTGTTTTCGTGATTTTGCCTGTAACAGAGTGTTTTCAATCAGGTTAGCCCGATCTCTTTTTTTGGCACCTGCCCTGTATTTTTTTAGGGCAATAGCTAGCTCCTCAGAATAGAGGAGATCTTCTTGTTTGTTTTTTGTAATCATTGCTAATAACCAGGTTTTATATGTACGATAAGAAATTAAATTCTCATATTCTTTTTGACTATCCTTTTTTCTGCGTTCATTAAAAGATTCTTGTAATTCCCCACTTTTGGGTATTAATATTGTTGATGAATAATCAGGTAATTTGGATTTTTTGAAATAGTCACGTAGCCTGGGAGGCTCTAATGCCTGTAAACCAATAGTTCCCAGTTCACATGCTCTTTTTATGTGAATTCCAAATAAATTTTCATAGTCTTTTTTCTGAGTCAGCGCATCGTTTTCTCCAAATAATGTTTTATAAATATTAAGAATGGATCTTCCATCAATAAATTTGAAAGGGATAAAACCGAGTGTTTTATTGGTATTTCCCAGACTATATATATAGGCGGTAATTGTTTCATCCTTCAATTTCTCACAAAGATTAAAATATAGCTTTGCCCAAAATATTGTTTTGACTTCAATTATTTCTTCATCTTGACTAAATATACCGTAATTTGACAAATAACCAAAATCAGGATTTTCTTCAAAATCGTAACTAAATGCATAATTGAGCCATTGCCCGTTCCATGTATTTATTTGGTTGCCACGCATTTTGTCAAGTGTATAATCGTTTAAAAGTCGGCGATATATTTTCCATCCATCGTATAATGTAAGTAATATTTCAGGATGATTAAACAAAATAGAATATCCACCGGCAATACCGGCACCCAGTCCTCCTCCGATCCAGGAAAGATAGACATCTTCAGCATCATATTGGAAAGCCATGTCAGTAATTAATCCTGATGTAGTAGCAAACTCTTTTTCTTCTGATGCCGGAAACCCTATTGCAATACTGGCATCTCTTAATCCTGACTCTATTTTAGAATGCAGCTCATTTAATTTTTCCAGACGTTCTTCTTTTGTCAATGATTCAGGCTTTTGCCCTTTTTTCATTTGTACAAAAGGAGAATTAATGATCCATTGCATATATTTGCTATGATCAAAAAACAATTTAAAATATTCTTTATTAAAGAATTCCTTGGCAGAGTAATCTTTTTCGTATTTATTGTTCCATGCATTCAGGAATATTCTACCTATTGTTGTTGTAATCATATTTACAGGATTTGATATTTAGTATCTGATTTTGCAGTTTTCAGTGTTTCAAGGTTCAAACCGGCTTCTGTGCTGTATAATGAATCTGGAACCACAAATGGTTTGTTGCCCTCTGATAATTGCTTGAATTGCCTTACAGACCAATAGTGAACAGGGATTTCCATTTGAATCCGTTCCTCTGAATTAGCAGATAAATATTCCTGCTCATCAGCTTCAACAATACAGGCAACACTATCTATTTCTAAACGTTCCAAAAGGAATGATTTTGGCCTGTGTGTCAATTTATTTATAGTCCATTCTCCTGTCTTTTTGAAAATGGAATGTTCTTCAATTTCCTGCATTTCTATTGATGGGAATACTGTATCTATTTTTTTCTGAATCTGCTTTTCATACATTATATCACCATTTGGTAGCTCATTATAACTGGCTTTTAAAATTTCAAGTTCATATGGTTTAGCTTCTTTCGGGGATTCTGGTGGTGCGATAATATATATAGCTTTTATTTCATTAATCTTACACTCATTCCGAATTCGGTTAACACGCCCAAAGCGTTGAACCATTGCGTCCAAAGGGGCACATTCACTTATCATTAGATCGAAACTAATATCCAGGCTAACTTCTACAACCTGAGTTGAGACAACTACACATGCTTTTTCAGAAGTGTTGAATTGTCCGGTTGGATTGCCATTTTTATCTTTCCCAATTAATTTCTTTTCTTTTTCTTCTCTTGAACCACGCTTAAAACGACTGTGTAATAGCATCTGTGGGGTACTTGGGTATTTTTCCGTAATTCTTTTGAAAACTTGTTGTGCAGATTGCACCCTGTTGCAAACCAGGAGTATTTTTTTCTCTTCTTTAACTGCCTTATCTATTACAGGGAAAGCTGTATCCCAACAATCGATTTTAAAAATAATATGCCGGTTAAATTGATCCAATTCCTTTTCGTTCAGTTTTATTTCTAAAACATTATCTTTTCCTAAAAGCTGTAAAATTTCATTATAAAGGAATGAAGGCATAGTGGCAGTTCCAATGTGTACACGGCATTTTAGATCTTTTAACACATGAACAATTTTTAAAACGATTGCACGAGTTATATCGGTGTAGGTATGAATTTCATCAAGAATAACATCACATCCTTTTATATCAATCAGAGTAGCCTCATAACCACTGGTTCCAAATATAATTCCGGCAATTTGATGAGGAGTTAAAATTTTAATAGATGAACCAATATGTCCCTGAATAATTTTTTCTTCAATTGTGCTATTTTTGATTGTTAATGAAGATGAAGAATGTAATAATCTGATATCCAATTTCGGATTATCTTTAGATAATTCATTTGAGATTCTGTGATACATTGCATTTATTGATGCCTGAAAAGGTAAGATATAAAATATCCTTCCCTGGCAACGACGAAATAAAAAATCAGTTTTTCCGGCACCGGTACAAGCTACTACCAAACTGTGCATTTTATCTGATTCACTGGATTTCATAGATAAAGGATATAGGGGATTTTTGCGATTGAAAAACCCCAGATCGGGTTTTTGGAATAATCGTTCCAAATAAATATTTGTTTTATCCTTCAGTGCTGAAGCAAAGTGGTCTGCTGCTTGCAGTAATCCTCTTTCCTGAGAGTAGCCTTTTTCCTTATACTTTCCTCTACAATAATGATATACATTAAAAAAATTGTTTTCCGCATCTTTTTTGGATAACGAATTAATTTGAATGTCCAAATAACAAAGAATTTCTAATGCTTTAGGGCTCCAAATTTCCCAATCAGAAGCATGAAAATTAAATATTTCTATAGGTTCATATTCTTCTGTTAAATCAAGAAGCCCTTTATCCCCTGTGTCCCATCGGATTGATTTATGGTGGGCTATAACCATGTCAATTAATTTCGGCTGAATTTCTTCATTAAATAGGGAAATAAATAAACAAGATGAAATTTCATGCCGGAATGGAAGGTCAGTTATACGATGATTTTCCTTTAATCGCCTTTGAAATTCAGGATGTGTTTTGCCGATATCATGAAGGATTGCTCCGAAGCGTGCCAGCTCTGGGTCAGCTCCGAGTCCATTTGCAATCTTTTTGGCAGCCTTTTCAACATCTTGAAGATGAGTTGCTAATGGAGTAAAATCAGGTTTTCCTTTTGCTTTAATGTCTTGCCAGATCATTTAAATTCATTTTTAATCGGATTTCCAACAATTTTTAACCATCCATACATTGGTCGATTTTCATCCATTCGATTATAACCTACTAAAAAAGAATTTTCGGTTTTTTCCGGGATCAACTCAAAACCATTAAATATTTCAGTATTGTTGTCAAATTCATATTCAGATACTTTTATTATTTCGCCATCAGGAAAAAGAATGTCTTCATTTCGTGATAAACATATATGATGGACAAGGGCTTTTTCTGCATCTTCACTATTTGTGAAAGCTAAAAACAAAACTGGATTGATAATTACTCCACGTCTAAGTGTGGAAAAATTGATTTTGTTGTTTTTAAAAGTGCCTCTGGATAAGTATTTTTTATTATCGATATATCCTGTATTCAATCCACGGGTTTGGATTACTTCCTGTTGTTCAGATATCGAAGAATATGTTAGCCGATGTCTTTTTATTTTATAGATTCCCCATTCTTTATTTAATAATTCAGGGAATAATTTTCTTTCAATCCCTGCAATAATTGATGGAGTTAAAAACTGTTGGGAAAAAGTTTCTTCATCCCTAACAGCGGTCCAGGGTTTAATAAACCCAAAAGGACCTGTATATTTATTTATGTATAACATATATGGTAAATTATTTAATTGCACCAAAACCTATTCCAGTTGAATTACCCAAACCTACATTCCATGCGAACAGCTTCGTTTCTGGTTTACCTTTGATAAATACAGGACACCAGTTTGCCTTGTTTTGTATATTATTATAAGTAATCAATTTGGTACCAGCTTTTTGATATGATTTATCAAATTTAATATCGAGAGTTTCATCTGTTAATTTAGCCTTCCTCATTTTTGTAAGAAGAGTTTCTTTTAAGTAATTATCAGCACGAGAATCATTATATAAAATATGATCTACTTTTTTGCCAATATGTCTTTTTATAAAAATAGGACTTGCTGAATAGAAAATGTTCCTATTTAAAAAGTCAGGGTCTTCCTGGATAATAATTTCAGAAACGCTTAGTCCATAAAACATTGTAGGATCTGATTGAATATTTGAGATTATTTTCTTCAATAAATTTGGATCATGGGAACTAAAGAAAAATGAAGCTTCCTTACTAAATTTTAAACCTTTTGATACAACTTTAGCACCATTTAACTGAGAGAACGAATACAGAGATAACTCACCATGTTCTTTATTCCATCCAAACCATTTATGTATTGTTCCAGTAAGCAAGTGTTGATGATTAAATGGAATAATATTATCATTTGTATTGATTTTAAAATGAATCCGCATATATCTAATTTTTAAAATAAATTTATAAATAGTATCTGAATCTTAAAGGTGTTTTATATAAATTATGAGGGAAAAATTTAATCAATAATTTTTAGAATTGATAATGAATAAACTGTTGAATAACTGACTTTTATTAAAATAATTAGAAACTATTTTCATGAGTGTTATTTTTTAGAAAATAACTTATTTTGGCAGACAGAGAAAAAATTCTCTTAATCTACCATATTTTTTCAGAATTGGAAGATTTAAGATTTCCAATTTGATCCTACAAGTTATTAATATATGATAAATTTATCAATAAAATTCGAAGTATTTTTTTAAGGAACTATGCCTACATTATTATTTCTAATTCATATTTTTATTATATTTGCAAACTTTTAGTTCTTTTTCAAAATTGAATTCAGAGAGAAAGTGCAAATTGAATATTTTTGCATGAAAATCTCCATTGAATGCTTATGACAAATCTGCCCAGGTGGTGAAATTGGTAGACACGCCAGCTTGAGGGGCTGGTGCTCGTTCAGGGCGTGCTGGTTCGAGTCCAGTCCTGGGCACAGCAATTAATAAATTGCAGATTATTTTCTTAATCTAAAGAGAAAACTTTATTTCAATATTTTAAAGCATGTATTTCCTGCTTTATTATCTAAAAAGTAGATGAAGCCTCTCTAATAAAATTATTATCCCCTCAAATAAGTTTTTAATATCCCTTAAGACATAATTCCATATCTTCATCTATACAATTATCCGCTATTTCAATAAGGTCTTCATTTATGGCTGCCAGTTTATCACGAATTGTTTCCCACAATATATGCCAGTTTTCATAACGGGTTTTTATATCATTCATAAACTCAATTCCCGATATCTGGCGTAAGCTAAAAGCTTTTAAATCTTCATCACTCCTGATATTTAAAATGCGGGTAAGATGAGTGACAAGATGATTTCGAAGAGTTACAATCTGATCAGTATTAAAAAGATTTTCCGAGAAATAATCAAAATCAGGTTTGCTGAGCTCAAAACAATTCCTGAAAATACTAAAAACTGAACCATCCAGATATTTTGCAGAATCTGATAATTTTTCAAAAACTTCATTATTATTAACTATCTGGATCTGCACTAAATTGAGATCCTCAAGATTGAAAACATTTAATCTCATATATAATTATTTTTGATTTTTTTAAGGTTAATTAGGGCCCAAATAATTGAAATGAATACTATTTCCGTATTTATAAAGCTTAAATGGATTTCTGAAATGGAATATTTTTGAAGAAGAAAATATAAATTTCATACAAAAAAGTTGAATAATGTAACTTAAATCAAATGTTTTTATCCAAAAATATATAATTGTTTTCATTTTCACAATTACAATGCTAATGCGAATATTTTCTGTCAAATGATTTAGATATTAAAAAAATAAGAAATCTTCAATACAATTGTCCTGTCATTAAAGCCAAAGATTCTGGAAATAAAGGGGCTTAACTCATCAGAACGGCCCTCATTGTAAGCAAGATATATAAAGCTTCCTGGTTTATATTCCCAGCTTAAAAGAGTGCTTATAAGATAATCATTAAAGGTTTCTTTCTGATCATAATATGTTGTTTGAAAAATTCCCTGAATATGTAAACGGATGAAAAAATCCTTTGTAAACATCCAGGTTGTATTGGAGGATAATTTAAAATATTCTCCATCGAATTTGTTTTCAGTATTAAATGTTTTAGCATATCCTCCCTGTAATTTGGCAATGAGATTATAACTTATCTGGCCATCACCGCTGATTGTGGCCCCCTTTTGTATACCCGGATATTTTTGACTGAAATTATAATATTTTCCCGTATAAGCAGAAAAAACTCCTGCATACCGTGTTCCCAATTTCAGGGGCCTTGTTGAATAATTCAATGTTAGATGATCTCCTGTATAATCACCTGTAAGTTCAGTTGCTGAAAAAATTTTATAGTCGGCAGATAAAGACATTTCATTGATCAGATTAATGGCAATGCTCCCTCCGGCATTATAGTTTGCTGTATTTCTTATCCCTTCATTAATATATCGTTCGCCCCCATTGATCAGGGTAACAGTGCCGAATCTCTCATCCGGTAATAAATCAGGATTATTCACAAGCCACTTATTAATATAGCGGCTGGTAAAAATATCACTGCTTTTTTCTATTTCGAGGTTTGCAATGATCCTTCTAATATGATATTTATTAATTCTTGGGCTCAGGCGAAAATTCCCGTTTAATTTATCCCATCCTCTGTCGGTTTCTTTACGGATATAACCTATCCTGTTAATTTCAAAATCGGGTTCAAGCCGGTTATATGTTAGTTGCCCGCCTAAAAGGTCGCCGGTACGCACATAAGATAAATAATAAGCCATATTTTGCCGCTGAAGCGCCTCATTTCTTCCTGTTGCCAGCTGGAAATCAATCAGGTTATGATTATTTAGGACAAAATTTCCATCGAGCCCTGCAACTCTGTTAAAATTTCCGGGTTCTTCTTTTGTTGCAGCTAAAACTCCAATACTACTGGAGCCCAGTATATCTTTCTTAACCCTGAAAACACCAAAGTTTGCTTTTTCCTGATCTTGTAATAAACTGGAAAACATCGATTCACCTGTAATATTGCCTAACATTCCGAATTCAACCCCATGCTTTAATTTCCCGGTAATTTTTCCTCCTCCCAGTATATCCCCTTTTGCACCAATTCTTCGGCTATAAAATAATTCCAGGGGTGTATTGAATACATTTGTCCGTTCTGTGAAAAACGGGCGTAATTCTTTAAAACGAGTCGGGAAACGTGTCAGGTTAATTTCAAATACATCTGCATCCACCTGTGCAAAATCAGGATTTATAGTAAAATCCGCTGTCAGGTTTGGTGTCGGGCTATAACGGATATCACCGCCTATACTGTAAGTCATTGCTGCCCCTGTTTCTTTTGACTCAGACCTTCCTGCCAGACCATAAGGCCTAAACTCAAAAGTCCTTCCCGATTTAACATTATAAATATCTTCAATGTTTCCAAGTTGAGACATTCTTGTCGGATTATCCCATTCTGGCAGATGAGGCTTCCATTGGCCCCTTGAGGCGTCTTTAGAAATATTTCTCATTATGTTAAATCCCCAGGTTTGATATTCTTTATTTGAAAATCTGAGATTGAAAAAAGGAATTTTAATTTCAGCATACCATCCTTTATCATCAATAGAACCCGATGAATACCATACTCCATTCCAGTTCTGGTCCCGTTTAACATCATCATAACGAAGTTCATCCACCTGTACCCCGGCAGGTGAAACAGTGAATTTATATCCGGTACGGTGATCATGATAACTGTCAAGAAAAAGATCAACATTATCCGGTGCAGCAGTTCCCCTCGGAGATAATTGACGGATAATTTTCTCCGGCTCCGAATCCCGGCACCATACGCCTATATAGAGGTTTTCGGAATCGTATAAAATGGCAAATTCAGTTTCCTCACTCATTGGCACCAGCGGATACGGTTCTTTTTCAAGAAACCCTCCACGATGTTCAGCCTTATTCCATGCTTCCTCATTTAAAGTTCCGTCTATGACGATCTCATCTGTTTCAGAAAGACGATAAGCTTTGATCGTATAATTTTCTTTCAGGGTATCATTAACCTGAGCCCTTACAGAATCAAAATATGCCTTCGGATATTGATCATATTTTATTATTCGCTGGCCAAACAGGGAAGGAAAACGAGGAAACATACCGCTAAGCAGCGTCAGAAAAAATAGTGTAAAGTATACTTTTCTGCGATATTGCCATTTGGTCATAGAAAAAAGAATGAATTATTATTGAATACCTGTTTTTTTTGTCGCCCAAAAGTAATAAATAGTTACCATTTGACATAAACATAAAGTTTTGCTTATTAAGAACTGCTGATTTAAGTCGTTTTTACCGGGCCCTCTTTTCTCCTTTTTAGACTGCAATAAAAGATATTGACGAAAATTTCTGCTATTTTTGCGCCGGAACATAGCATTTAAATAAATGAAAGTATCAGTTCTAAAACGTTTATTCAAAGAAAAATTCGCAAAACCGCCATTGTCAGTTAAGGCATTACCTTTATCAGGATCTGCAAGGAGATATTTTCGCTTAAGTAACGGAGATATCTCTGCAATTGGGACCTTTAATCCTGATATCAGGGAAAATATAGCATTTCTTGAATTCTCCCGGCATTTCCTGAACAAAGGCCTGTCTGTTCCTGAAATTTTCCTGGTTTCTGAAGATAAATTATATTATTTACAGCAAGATCTCGGGGATATTACTTTATACGATTATGCAAATAAGGTCAGGCATGGCAGTGAGATTCCGGCAGAGTTAAAAAATATCTATTACAATGCCCTGAAAGAGCTAATCAGGTTTCAAATTTATGGTCATGAGGGATTAAATTATGATGTTTGCACACCCAGATATGTATTTGATCAGCAATCCATGCTCTGGGACCTTAATTATTTCAAATCTTTTTTCCTTAAAATGTCGGGCCTGCCCTTTGATGAGCAGCAACTGGAAACAGATTTTTTAAATTTCACTAATTATCTTGATGCGATAAACAAAGAAAATTTTTTATACAGGGATTTTCAGTCGAGAAATATATTAATAAATAATAAGCGGCTCTTTTTCATCGATTATCAGGGTGGAAGGAGGGGAGCCATGCAATATGATGTAGCATCCTTCCTGTTTGAAGCAAAAACAGATCTGCCCGCGGATTTCCGGGAAGAATTATTGGATTATTACCTGGATGAGTTGTCTGTATTAATTAATATTGACAGAGATATATTCAGGACACATTTTTATCCCTTTGCACTTATACGGGTTTTACAGGCTTTGGGAGCATATGGTTTCAGGGGACTGGTCGAAAAAAAAGCCGTGTTTCTTCAAAGTATTCCTCTGGCATTAAAAAATTTGAAGTACTTAATTGATAAGACAGGGTCATCTGTTAAGCTTCCCGAGTTAAAAAGAATTTCGGAAGAATTTACTTTTGTTAAAAAGTTTGATTTACAGATCCCTTCCGTACCAAATGTTTTAACAATAAGAGTTTTTAGTTTTTCCTATCTGAAAGGGATCCCGGATGATCTTACCGGACATGGCGGAGGGTTTGTTTTTGATTGTCGGGGAATACATAATCCCGGCAGATATCCTGAATATAGCGAAATGACCGGTAAAGACCCTGAAGTTGAAAAGTTTTTTGAAAAAAAATCTGAGATGAAAGCTTTTGTAAAAGATGTATATTCAATACTAAACAGACATATCGACTTTTATTTAAAAAGTAAATATCTGCATATGCAGGTTAATTTTGGATGCACCGGAGGTATACACCGGTCAGTTTATGCTGCAGAAAGGATTGCAGAGCTGTTAAAACAAAGGAAAGATGTAAAAGTTATTCTCAGGCATATGGAAAGTTAATATAAAAATGTAGTTTGCTATATTATCTTTAAAAATTTCATTAATTAGATTTGTATTTTTTTTAATCTGACCTTTTTGCATGACTTACCGCAAAGCAATGATCCTGGCAGCCGGACTCGGAACGCGTCTTTATCCGCTTACAAAAGACAAACCGAAAGCGCTTGTTGAGTATCAGGGAAAAACTCTGTTACAAATTGTTATTGAATATTTAAAATTATATGGATTTAATAATATTATAATAAATGTGCATCATTTTGCTGAAATGATCATTGAATATCTGGAGCTTAATAACAATTTTGGCGTTGAAATAACTATATCTGATGAGACAAAAGAGCTGCTGGAAACGGGTGGGGGATTAAAAAAAGCTTCCTGGTTTTTTGATTCCGGCCCATTCCTTGTACATAATGTTGATGTGATTTCAGATATTGATCTTTCATTATTATATCGTTATCATATCGATAATGATGAATTGGCTACTCTTGCAGTAAATGAAAGGGAATCCTCACGACCTTTATTAATGGGTAAAGATCATATTTTATCCGGTTGGAAAGATAAAAATAAAGGTGAGGAGATTTTGGTTTATGATGAACCCGGACTTACAGAGGTTGGATTTAGTGGTATTTATGTTCTGGACCCGCGTATCTTTAATTTAGTTACAGAGGAAGGAAAGTTTTCTATAATACCCCCTCTGATACGAATAGCTGCCTCTCACCGTATAGGGTTATATTTGCATAAAGGTAAATGGTCAGATATGGGAAAAATTAATGATCTTAAAGTTCCGGAATAGCCACACAATTTCAATAATACTAAAAGGTATTAAATTTTTATTGATTAGTTTATCCGGGTTAAAAGTTTGAATCACAGCGGAACCATGTATAATTATACAGTATCCGTTTTTGTAAATATCTTATTTATTGTGAATATAAAGCCATGCACTTTCATTGATTGTCTGATTATTAATATTGACAATATTTTTAAATGGATCACTTTTTTCAGGAAAGGTAAATCTTTGTTAAAAAGATATTATTGAAAAAAAGCTATTGTATGTTTATTGTATGATTAGTATGTTTGCAGATTAACCTGTGACAAACTGATCTGAATTGTCCCTCGCTGTTCTTCCAATAATTTTGGCAGATAGCTGAGATAAATGGTTCTATTAGCTGACAGGTAAAAATTATATATTTTTAGCGACAGATAAATAATAAATAAAACCTTAAATATCCAATAATAATGAGGTTTATGAGAATGTATTTTAGTTTTAAAGCTCATTTAATCGGGAATTCTTTTCCGGTTTTAAGCCAGATTTTCTTAATGTTTTTAAGCTCTTTTGTTTTGTTTAATTCCATCAGGGCCCAGGAAACCAAATTTTGTATAGTAGATGCCCGTGAATATCCCGGCAGGGATATTTATATGTGGGATGCAATATATGCTTCCAAAAACGGGGATGTTTATACCGGACTTATCACTGAAGGCAGTAGTGCTCATTTTTATATGTACAGCCCTTCAAACGACAGGAATATTCTCATTTCGGATATTGCTGAATTTTTGAATGAAAGGGGTAAGGGTATCAGATCATCAGGAAAGATACATAATAAACCGGTTGAAGATGATGAGGGCAACATTTATTTTGTGCCTTTAAATAATGGATCAGGTCCAAGAAATATTGATTACAGAAGCTGGAAGGGCGGAAACTGGATTAAATATGATCCAAAGACAAAGACTCTTGAAAATATGGGACTTGTAGATGAAGGCCTGGGTAGTTACCCTCTTACTATCGATACAAAAAGAAAATATCTCTTTGGAGTTGGTTTTACAGGTTATTTCTATCGTTTTGACCTGGAAAAAAGGATTACAAAAAATTTTGGCAGGGTTGCTAATTGGGATATTTGCCGGGATATTTTCTGCGATGATAAGGGGAATGTTTATGGCCCTTTTCCTACAGGAAGAGTATGGAAATATGATGCGGAACAGGAAAAAGTTATTGATCTGAATATTTCTGTCCCTTATGATCCGGCGATTTATCCAACACAGCTTGTAAAGCCAATGATTGACCGTTCAAATGACTGGCGGGCAATTGAATGGGACCCGGTTGATAAGGTAGCATATGGTGTTACTTGTGGCAGTGGTTCAATACTTTTCAGGTTTGATCCTCATGACGGGCCGGAAGGCAAAATAACCCCGCTTACCAAAATGTGCGACACAAAATTCCTTGAAAGTGATAGAAAAGATATCCCATATTCTACTTTGGCTTTCGCAGTAGACAGTAAAAATAAAAAAGTATATTTTGCCCCTTCAGCCCGCGAATATGTTACTGACAAGTATGTCGAAACTTTTGGAAGTGAACAGCTTCATCATTTGATAATGTATGATATTAAAAGTAACACAAGGGTTGACCTGGGAGCCCTTCGTACAAAAGACGGATTAAGGGTGTATGGATGCGAAGGGGCCACGGTAGGACCGGACGGAACAGTATATATCTGCGGTGAAGCAGAGTTAAAAGACCCGTCTAAAGCCACATCTTATGTTGGAAAGATTCCGGTTTCCTTACAGTTATTAATTTATAAACCGTAACACAATATGACAGCACTTGTTTTAATGAAAAACAGAATTGCTAATCTGATATTTCAGCTTACTTTATTGTCTCTTGTTATGTTTCCTGCTAATGCACAGGATTGGGCCAAAACTAACCTGAAAAATATGCAAAGGGCTGATATGCGTGACCTGGGCTATCCAGTGGTAAATGAAATACCTGCAAATAGTAATGCCATAACATCTCTTCTGACAGCTAAGGACGGGAAGATATATGGGGGAACATCAGGTGAGGAAGCTTACATCTTTATGTTTGATCCTGTGAATAACAAGGTTAAGCATCTTGGGAAAATACCCGGACATGAATCTGTTCACCATTCAATGGTAGAGGACAAAGATGGAAATATCTATATTGGTACCGGAATGAACATGTTTAATGAAATTACTATTTCAGAATTTGGTGATCAAATAGATGTGTCTATTGATAAAATTTTATGGAAAGATATTAAAAGCTATTTCAGCAAATATCCCGGAGGGAAATTATATAAATATGATCCGGTTAAAAGTAATAATGTAGTTAAGCTTCCGGATATGTCTTGTGATCTTGAGGATCTCGGTATTCCCCTGGCTAATAACTCCGTTTATGCCTTAACAATTAATCCGTCTAAAGAAGAAATCTACGGCCTGACTTACCCCGATGGTCATTTCTTTATATATTCAATAAAAAATAAAAAATTCAGGGATTTGGGAGAAATTGATAACAGGATTGTTTTTCACGGGCCTGAAAGATACTGGCGCAGCCTGTCGCGTTCACTTATTTGCGATGATGAAGGAAAAGTATATATGTCAGGTACAGACGGAATTATTCAATATTATTGCCCAAAGTCCGAAAAAATTATTAAAACGGAAATGAAAATTCCGGGAGACTATTATTATATTCAGTTTTTTACTGATTATGCTGTTGTTGATTATTTTGCGAAAGATGATTCCGGTTTGATATATGGCGGGACTTCCGACGGATATCTGTTTTCCATTAATCCCTCCGTTATGAAGCTTTCAAACCTTGGTAAAGTCCGTAGCACCCCAAGGCTGCGTTGTTTAGCTGTTGCAGATGACGGTAAAGTATATATAATGGCAGGAGAACGTTCTGCTTCAAGGCCATGCCAGTTTTATAGCTATGATCCCAAAACGGCTGAATATGAAGACCTGGGACTCCTGATCATTGACAGAAGCCCTTATTACTACTGGAGGGGACAACAGTTTGATGCAATGGTTAAAGGAAAAGACGGAACAATTTATCTGGGGGAGAGTGAACGCCGGTCCCATTTGTTCTTATATATTCCATAAAAATTATAAACTAATCTTTGTAAAAATATTAAAATGAATAGATTAAATCGTCGTAAATTTATTTATACCGGAATTACCGGAACCTTAGGGACTTCAGTTTATGCCGGAGGATTTAAAAACCTTTTAAGCCCTCAGGATGCAGATGAAAATAAATTATTCCCTCACGCAGCACCCATGGTAAAATCCAATGTCCTGGAAATTCCGAAACTCATGAATATGGGTTTTCATTATACGACTCAATATTCCAGAAGGACCAGAGTTAATGTAATGGGATTAGTTGATCATTCAACGGATGAATGGGAACGCTGGTATTATAAAACACATGAGTTTGATGCCGTAAAAAAAATGGCTGATGCCGGATATAAAATTATTGAAATACATTTTATGTACGGTTTTGGGATAAAAGGTGAGAAACCTGAATATGATCTTACCAAAAAGATGGTTGAGAATGCTCATAAGGTTGGGATAAAGGTTTTTGGTTATCTTCAATTCTTTTCTGTCCAGAAAGAATTATTTTTTCCGGACAATCCATGGGCAAAAGATTGCCTCCAACTGAAAGCTGACGGCACACCTCATGTCTATAATTATGACCGGCCTGCTTTATGTTTTACAAATAAAGAAGTGCAGCAATATTATCTGGATGCAATAGAAATCGGCTTAACTTATTGTGATCTGGATGGTATCCGGCTGGATAATGACTATTTCCGAGGATGTTTTTGTGATCTTTGTCAAAAAGAATTTAATGAATATTTGAACCGGAAATTTACTCCTGCACTGGCAAAAAGAGTTTTTGGCCTGGAAACCTTGAATGGTATGGAGCTGGTACCTGTTGACAGAACTTCATCAGGATCAATTAATGATCCGCTTTATTTGGAAATGGTGAAATTCAGAATGTGGCAAAGACAGAAAATGATGAAGTTATTGCATGATAAAATAGTGTCTCTTAAACCTGAAGCTATTCTCGGAGGAAATCCGGCGATTACCAGAATGCCGAATGATAGTGTCAGGATCCACGTTTATATACCTGATCTGGGCAAAACCCATAACCTTGTTTGTGCTGAAAATTCTCTTTTCCCCGAAAGGTTAGGTGATTCTATTAAACATCAGGTTGTTGCATATAAATATGGACAGTCCAACAATTTCAAAGTCTTTCCATCGCATCATCTTCATACTCCGGATAATAAAACCCGCTGGCCTGAAACAAAAGAGGAATGCGCACTTTCTCTGTGTGAAGCTCTTGCTTTTGGGGGACATGTGCCTTGTACAACCTGGGGGATACGAATGGATGGTTCTGAAAATAAAACCCTTTGGGAGAGGCCACACTTTTTGGAAGCATTAACACCCGTTAAAGAATTCCTGGAAAAATATGACACTATATATAAAAATAATGTATCAACTGCACGGATTGGTATTTATTTGAACCGTGAAACACAGATAGCCGACATAACTGCCTATTGGCACTCTTTTCAGGGTATAGTGCAGCTGTTTTTACAGAATAAAATACCTTTCCGCTTTGTGGACGAGGATAATGATGAAAAACTTAAAGGACTCAAAATTTTATTTATTGGAAACGTGAGACTGGTAAGCGATGAACAATTAAATCGTTTTATGGAGTTTGCAAAGACAGGTAAAATTATTATGACAGGTGAGTCATGTTTTTATGATGAATATTTTCTGATCCGTAAACCAGGGGCCCTGGATAATTTACATAATCACAAAAATGTAACCTGGCTAAAAGATACTCCTGAAAGAGTTAGTTCGGGAAGTGTTAAATACCTGGCGCAATCAAGATATCTTACTGTACCGGTACCACCTCGGGGTGATGAGCTTCTTAAAATAATCAGGGAATTTGATGCACCGGATATTCAGGTAAATGCGACTCCGTTTGTTACAATAGATACTTTTGTAAATGATAAAAATGAGTCTTTTATTCACATTCTTAATTATGATAATGTAACACCGCAGGATGTCGAGATATCAATTGACAGGCGTGTTAAAGTCCAGGTGCTTAGCCCCGGGATTCTTGGCTGTGTTGATTCAGAAACTTCCGTAAAAGATGGTAAAACAAAAATAAAGATCAAAAAGCTCCATACCTATGCTGTCTTGCGCTTTGTTTGACATAAAATGAAAAAACGAGCTATAATAGGTTTGTCAGGAGGAGTTGATTCAAGTGTAGCTGCTCTTTTACTTAAAGAAAAAGGTTATGAAGTCATAGCAGTTTTTATGATAAACTGGCATGATAAAACCGGAGTGCTCAAAGGAGATTGCCCATGGGATGAGGATATGACTTTCGCCGAAATGGTTGCAAGGAAGATTGATATCCCTTTTCATGTAGTTGATTACAGTGAAAGATACAGGGAAACTGTTGTTGATTACATGTTTTCTGAATATCAAAAAGGAAGGACACCCAATCCGGATATTTTATGTAACAGGGAGATTAAATTCAATGAGTTTTTTCAGGTGCTTGATACTTTTAAAGCCGAATATGTCGCTACAGGGCATTATTGCAGAAAGAAAGAATCGTTGATAAATGGTAAAAAAATCTATTCCCTGCTTGCAGGTCTTGACCCGGATAAGGAACAAAGTTATTTTCTCTGTCAGTTAAACCAATACCAGCTGTCTAAAACGCTTTTTCCCCTGGGCGATCTTCATAAATCCGAAGTCAGGGAAATAGCACGTAAAGCCGGGCTGGCATCTGCAGCCAAAAAAGATTCACAGGGGATATGTTTTGTCGGAAAAGTTAATCTTCCGGTATTTCTTCAGCAAAAACTGGAGCCAAAAAAAGGTGAGGTTATTGAGATAGATAAAGATTGGAAAGGATATGGCCCCGGGAAAAGTGAAATTAAAAGCATTGAGGAAATAAGCAGGGCATGGAATTATTATCCAGATGAAGGGAGCCTTGCAGGATATCATATGGGGGCACATAATTATACTGTTGGCCAGCGTAAAGGCCTTAATATCGGCGGGAAATCCGAACCCTTATTCATAATAGCTACAGACACTTCGAATAATATTGTTTATGTCGGACAGGGGAAAGACCATCCCGGATTGTTTCGAAAAGGATTATTTATACGAAGTTCCCATGTACATTGGATCAGGCCGGATCTGGAAATGAAGCCGGATGAAGAAAGAGAGTATAAAGTAAGGATAAGGTACAGACAAACTCTACAAAAAGCAAAACTGATACGAAAAGAAGCAGGAATGTATGTAATCTTTAAGGAAGCCCAAAGAGGGATTACTCCCGGACAATTTGCTGCCTGGTATGATAAAGATGAACTCCTCGGCTCAGGAGAAATTGACTAATATGTTTATTATCTTTAAGTTTTAAGGAGCTCCATATCAAATGCTGAAATATGCCTTTTTTAAAATATATAAAAATAATACTGCCTTTTGTCAACCCTGCATATATATAAATCTTCTGCCGGTTCGGGTAAAACATATACTCTGGCCCTTAATTATCTTGCATTACTTTTAAAAGATGAAAAAGCTTATCGCAATATTCTTGCTGTGACTTTTACCAATAAAGCAGCCGCCGAAATGAAGGGCAGAATATTAAATAATCTGTTTCTGTTATCTTCAAATAGTGATAAAGTGAAAGATCTTTCCAATAGCCTGGTGGAAATGACCGGGTTGAATTTGGATCAGGTTCAAAAAAAATCAGTTGCCCTTCTTCTGCAAATATTAAATGATTATTCCTTGTTTAGAGTTGAAACAATCGATAAGTTTTTTCAGTGGATCATACGTAATTTCGCAAGAGAAACCGGTCTCCAGGCAGGATACAATCTGGAATTAAACAACAACCAGGTATTAAGCGAAGCTTTGGACTTATTAATGTCTTCAATTGGTGATGATATAAATTTGAAAAACTGGCTGCTGCGGTTTGCAGAAGAAAAAATCATTGAAGGTAAAGACTGGAATTTTAACAGAGAATTACATCAGTTAGGATCCGAAATATTTAGTGAGAAATATCAGGATATAACAGGTGGCTATAAACGTGCTGAAGCTGAAAAAGAAAAGATACCTGAATACCTAAAAATGCTCCTGAAGGAAATATATCAGTTTGAAAATCAAATGTCATCACTGGGAAAAACTGCTTTGAAATATATTTCTGATTACAAGCTGGAAATAAGTGATTTTTCATACAAAGAAAAAGGAATAGCAGGGTATTTTTTCAAAATTGCATCGAAACAGGATTTTGATCCTAAAAATCGGGCCCGTAATGTCCTGGATGGAAAAGAAGGGTGGGTTGCTGCAAAATCTGAAAATAAAAACAAAATAGAAGAACTAAGTGAAAAGTATCTAAATGAAATTCTTCGGGAAGCAATAAATTACTATGATTCTAATTTTATTAAATATTTTACAGCCCGGACAATATTTAAGAATATTTATTCCTTTGGCGTCCTGACAGATATATATATAAAAATCAGAGAAATAACTGCTAATAAGAATATATTTCTACTTTCTGATGCCACGCTTTTTTTAAAACGGCTTATCGGGAATAATGATGCCCCCTTCATTTTTGAAAAAGCCGGTAATAATTTTAATCATTTCATGCTGGATGAATTTCAGGACACTTCGGCATATCAGTGGAGTAACTTTCATCCTCTGATACTAAACGGATTAAGTAATAATAGTGATAGTTTACTTGTTGGGGATGTTAAACAATCTATTTATCGCTGGAGAAATAGTTATTGGGAAATCCTTGCATCACAGGCAGAGAACAGTTTTCCGGAATTTAATAAACTAATAACCCCCCTGGATATTAACTGGCGTAGTGATGAAATTATTGTAGCATTTATTAATACTCTTTTTACCCTTATAGGCAAGAAGTTATGTGGAAGGGTAAAACAGGAATGTGAAGAAGCAAATGCAGAAATGAGTTTTTCACAACATTGGAATGAAGTTATTCAGGGAATTTATGGAAATCCTGTTCAGAAACTTCCTTTAAATAAACAACAGGAAAGGGGATATGTTGAGATGTCTTTTTTCAGGGATAATTCTGATTTATATTTGAAAAGGCTGACAAAAATTTTACCTGAACTTATCCTTGATATACAGTCAAGAGGCTACAGGCCTGGTGATATTGCTATTCTCGTCAGAAAAGGGACACAGGGCAGGACTGTCTCTTCCATTTTAATGCAACATGCTGCGATGAGCGGAGACTCATATAGCTTTAATATTATTTCAAATGACAGCTTATATATAGAGAATCATCCGGGTGTAAGATTTATTGTGTCACTTCTTAAATATTTGAGAAATCCTTCTGATATTCTGAATGTTGCATTTATTCGCCATGAATACCTCCGTTACTTAAGCACCGATAAATACCAGGGTGACACTCACTCAATTTTTAGAAATTGTAATGAGGGTTTGCCAACAGGTATAATTGATGCATTTGATAATTTTATATCTGCTCTTGAAAAAATCAGACATTTACCAATTTATGAGCTGGTTGAAGAGTTAATAAATGTTTTTCAGCTTCAGCAGAACTCGGGAAATATTGCCTTTATTCAGGCTTTTCAGGATTTGGTGCTCAGTTTTGTGAATGAGAAAAGTTCTGATATTAGTGCTTTTCTTGACTGGTGGGAGAAATATGGAAATAGTCAGACTCTTAATGTATCTGAAACACAGGATGCTATTCAGATAATTACGGTACATAAGGCGAAAGGATTAGAATTTCCGGTTGTTATCCTTCCCTTTTGCGACTGGAACATGGATACCGAGATCTCCGGGATGAACTATCTTTGGTGTAAAAATAAGGATGAACCTTTTAATTTTATTGATTATGTACCGCTTAAGTATCAAAAGGAATTGATAAATACTAATTATCGACAGGAATATCTTAATGAAAAATATCATAATTATATCGATAACATAAATCTTCTCTATGTAGCATTAACCCGTCCGGAGAAGGAAATGCATGTTTTTGCAAATTGCCCCGGAAAAGATGCAGTTTCTGATTTCATTTATCCTCTTGTTTCTGAAAAAAATATTCAAATTGATAAAAAAGAAGGTTACCCTTATTTAAACCTTAATATTTCAACGCATGAAGATTTTGACAAATTAACCGTCGGGGAAAAAGTTAATGCTTCTTCAGTAAATTCGGTGATCTTACCTGAATTTATTTTGGATTATCCCATACATGGCAACAGGAACAGGCTTGTTCTTAATACCGGGGCGATATGGCGTGAAACCGTGGAAGGTGATTATAGTCAAAAAGTGGGATATGGTACTGTTATGCATGAGCTTTTCTCACGTATAAATACTTGTCAGGATATTGATCCTGCAATCAATAGTATTTTAATGTCAGGAAAAATTTCAGAAAATGAATCTGTGGATCTATCAAAACTTCTACATGAAAAATTGAAAAGAAACGTTATAAAAGACTGGTTTGACGGATCATGGGAAATAATGAAGGAAAGAGAAATTTGTATATCAAAAAATAGAATTATCAGGCCTGACCGTGTAATGCAAAAAGATAATAAAATTATTGTCCTGGATTATAAGTTTGGAGAGGAAATTTCCGATACTTATAATAAACAGCTAAGATATTATATAGATAGTATAAAAAGAATGGGATATAGCGAAGTAAAAGGATATATATGGTATTTTACACTTGATGATGTCAGGGAGGTTTTATGACAGAAAGGACATTTATATGGGGGAACGGGCGCAGGTTTAACTCTTATCCTGAGTATTTCAGGCGACTTTTTGGAGAACGTGTCCAGAAAATTACAATAGACGCCGGATTTACCTGCCCAAACAGGGATGGCACCTTTGGGACGAAAGGTTGTTATTTTTGTAATAACAATGCTTTTAATCCTTCATATTGTTCACCCCTTAAATCTGTTTCATTGCAAATACAGGAAGGGATCGAATTTCATCAGCAGCGATACAGGAGAGCGGACAAATATCTTGCCTATTTTCAGGCATATTCAAATACCTATGCTTCTATTGACCATCTAAAGAAACTTTATGAGGAAGCCCTTTCTTATCCCGGAATTGTGGGATTAGTTATTGGTACCAGGCCTGATTGTATAAATGGTGAAATTTTGGATTATCTTGAGGAAATAAATGAAAGGGCTTATCTGATAATTGAATATGGTATTGAATCATGTTATGATAAAACCCTGAAAAGAATTAACCGGGGACATGATTTTAAAACTGCTGTTGAGGCTGTCAGAATTACCAGTGAAAGGAATATTCGTACGGGAGCTCATATCATTATTGGTTTGCCCGGTGAAAGTCGGAGTGAAATTATTCAGGAAGCAAAAATCCTCTCTGAATTACCGCTTAATAATATAAAATTTCATCAATTGCAATTAGTAAAAGGCAGTGTTATGGGAAATGATTATATGAAGAATCCTGAAAAATATATTGATTATGAATTGGATGATTATCTTGACTTGATATGTAATATAACTGAAAGATTAAACCCTTCATTTGTTATTGAGCGTATTGCAGGAGAGACCCGCCCTGATTTTAATCTGCGGCCATCCTGGAATTTACGTTATGACCGGATTTTAAACCTGTTTGAAGAGAAACTTGAAGCAAAAGATACATGGCAGGGAAAATATTTTAAAAATAATTAATAAATGGGGCCATTTCTGAAATCATTGGCTGAATATTCAATTAAGAATTTTGGAACTCAAAATCTTGCAACTATCTGTTTTGTTTTTCCAAACAGGCGTTCCGGAGTATTTTTTAAAAATTATCTTATGCAGGCAGCTGATAAAACTTTCTGGATGCCTGAAGTACTTACGATTAGTGAATTGTTTTCAAGGTTTACAAATCTTGAAAAGGCCGACCCTTTAGATATTAGTTTTGAGCTTTATACCATATATAGTGATATTAGCGGTTCTTCTGAAAGTTATGAAGACTTCTACCACTGGGGAGAAATGATGATCAGCGATTTTGATGAAATTGATAAATACCTGGTCCCGGCACAAAAATTATTTACAAATATATCTGATCTAAAAGAAATTGATTTTTTATTCAAGGAATTTGAAAAAGAACAAATAGAAGTAATCAAAGAATTCTGGAAACATTTCCACGTTTCTGAAAATTCCGAAGAACAAATAAAATTCCTCGACTCCTGGAAATTGTTATATCCGGTATATACACGTTTACGTGAATCATTGATGAAAGCGGGGATCGGATATGAAGGGATGTTATACAGGCAATTTGCCGAAAATATTCAGGCAGGGGACCCTCCTTTAATTCCCTGGGAAAAAATTATTTTTGCAGGATTCAATGCCCTGAGCACTGCTGAAAAAATATTATTCAGATATTTCAGAAGTTCAGGTAAAGGCTTGTTTTCATGGGATTATGATGAAGAGTATCTCTCTGAAACAAATGCTGAAGCCGGAAGGTTTCTTCGCAAAAATATGGAGGAATTCCCGGCTATTGAAACAGGGATCAATTTTGACTCATTAAAAAATGAAAAAAACATTAAAATAATTGAACTTCCTTCTGATATATTACAGGCCAGATATCTCGGAAAATTATTATCGGAAAGAATTGGGAGTATTTCAACTGATTTTGATAATACAGCTATAATACTGGGAAATGAGAACTTGCTCGAACCTGTAATTTCATCTCTTCCTGTGAATATTCCATACATTAATATTACAATGGGATATCCTTTATATCATACCAATGTATGCAGTTTTACCATGCAACTACTTGAATTGCAAAAGAATTTGTCTTTGCAAAAAAGTGGCGGGAACAGGATGTTTTATTTCAGGGATGTTTTATCCATTATTAACCATCAATATCTTCATTATTTTCTGCACTCTGAATTGCAGGAAATGATAAATATGATACATAAACAAAATATGATTTATGTTCCGCAGGAATTTTTTACAGATAAACCATTGCTTAAAAATATTTTTATTAAAATTGAAAATGTATCTGAAATATCTGTATATCTGAGAAATATCCTTACACAAATATTTGCTGCGTCATATGAAGATGAGAACCCTGGTATTGATCAGCAACTTGAAAAGGAGTATCTTTTAAATATATTATCCAGGATCAACAAACTTGAAAAAATTTTTGAAAAATATTTATCCCGGCTCCCTTCACTTTTTGACACAAAAAATAAAACAGGATCTTTTTCTGAACCGGATTCAAAAAATATGAGTATTTCAGACCTGACTTTAGAAGTTTCAGGAGAAAATAACCCGGGAGACGGAGGGATTGTAATTTATTCAAGAATTCTTGGAAAGATTTTAAAAAGTTTAAGAATACCTTTTGAAGGAGAACCCCTCCAGGGTTTACAGATAATGGGGATATTGGAAACCCGCCTGCTCGATTTCAAAAATATTATTTTCTTATCAATGAATGAAGGTATAATGCCTCGTTCCCATTCTTCAAATTCTTTTATTCCTGTAAACCTGAAATATGCATTCGGAATGCCTGTCAGGGAGGACCATGATGCAATCTATGCTTATTATTTTTACCGGCTGTTACAGAGGGCGGATGACATAACTTTACTTTATAATAGTAAGACAGAAGGATTAAAAAGCGGTGAAAAAAGCAGATATTTATATCAGTTAGAATATCTGCGACCAGTAAAACCAGAACTTAAAACAGTTGCATTTCATATTTCGACACCCGCAGTTCAGGAAATTGTCGTCACAAAAACCTCTGAAATAATGAGGATACTGGATGAGTATGGAGAAAGTGGAAATCGTTCATTTGCGCCTACTGCTTTAACTACATGGCTGGATTGCCGCTTCCGGTTTTATTTATCATATATAGCCGGGATAAGACGGCAGGATGAGGCAAGTGAGGAAATAGACGCACCCTTATTGGGGAACATTCTTCACCAGGCCATGAAATTAATTTATAAAAATATTAGAGGACAAAAAATTGAAGGGGAAATTTTTAAAACATTAAATAATGAGGTTTTTATAAATGATTGTATAAACCAGGCATTTCTTAGAGAATTTAACAGGATTGAAAAATCAGAAGGCATGGAATTTAAGCCTGAAGGAAGAAATATCATAGTGTACGAAGTGATCAAAAAATTTGTGGATAACATCCTGGAATTTGACAGTAATCAACTGCCGTTTACAATTATAGACCTTGAGAAAAAATATCAAATGCTTATTCCTGTATACGGTCGAAAAGTAAGAATAAGCGGATATGTGGACAGAATTGACTCCCGGAATACTAGCATCTGCCTCATTGATTATAAAACAGGTATGGTAAGGCAAAATTTCCGTTCTCTCCAAAGCCTTTTCGATACAGAAGCAAATGAGAGATTTAAGGAGGTTTTTCAAATATTTATGTATTCTTATTTATATATGAGGTCAGTTTCTGATAGTTCTGTCATTATTCCGCAAATATATGCCTTACGTGATATTCAAAGAGAAAATTTCTCTCCATATGTGAAAATAGCAGAAAACCCCCATGGACTGACAGATCAGTCAGTGAATGATTTTTCAGTTTATAGCCGGGAATTCGAAATACATCTTGTCGAAACTTTAAATGAAATATTTGACCCCTTAATAGATTTCACTCAAACCACGAACCTGAAAAGATGTATTTTCTGTCCATATAACAGGATATGTCACAGGGATCAGAATGAAGCGGTATTTAAATAAGTATAATCATAAGCTGACCCGATATTATTGCTCAGATTCTTCTGTTTTATCTTCTTTCAATAATTCCGGCCTTAACTTTTTTGTTCGTTCAAATGATTGTTCAAGTTTCCAGCTTTCTATCAGTTTTTCATTTCCTGATAATAATATTTCAGGGACTTTCCATCCTTTATAATCAGCAGGCCGGGTATAAACAGGCGGAGACAGCAGCCCATCCTGGAATGAATCGCTTAAAGCCGAACTTTCATCTGAAATTACCCCCGGTAAAAGTCTGACAATACTATCTGTAATCACTGCAGCTGCAAGTTCACCTCCTGTAAGAACATAATCACCTATTGAAAGTTCCATTGTGATCAAATGCTCTCTTACTCTGTGATCAACACCCTTGTAATGGCCGCATAAAAGAATTATATTTTCACAAATACTTAAACGATTTGCAATTCCTTGATCATATGGTAAACCATCAGGGGAAGTATAAATTATTTCATCGTATCTTCTTTCGGCTGTCAGACTGGAAATAGCTTTGTCAATTGGACTGATCTGTAATACCATTCCGGCACCGCCTCCAAAAGGATAATCATCAACCTGCCTGTATTTATTTTCAGCATAGTCCCTAAGATTATGCAGATATATTTCTACAATCTTTTTTTCTTTGGCCCTTTTAATTATAGAATGCCCAAAAGGGCTTTCAAGCAGTTCAGGAAGAAGGGTAATAATATCAATCCTCATTTTTAATTTTTTATAAAAATACGAAGAAGAATTAAAAGTATAAGAAATAATGGTGTTTTAAGAGGGGAAAAAACATATCATACCCATGCCAAAGTGGCTTACTTCATGGCGATTTCAATGACAATATGTCGTTAAAAATGATTGTAACCAGCTTAAACCGGAGATAAAATTATGTGGTATTTTGTTTGTAATGTAATTGAATAAACAGTACAAACCATAAAATTTTAAAGCCATGACCATTCTTAAATTATACAACAGTAATGATCTTTTCAAGAGGAATCTTGATGATGCTTACAGATTTTCCGATGTTATGACGGATTTATTATCTGAAAGATATGGACAACAAGAGGTTTATTCTACTCCGAGGGTGAACATTTGTGATGAAAAAGAGGATTTTATGATTTTTCTTGCTGTTCCGGGGCTTAATAAAGCCGATATATCAATTAATGTTGAAGATAATATATTAAGTATTTCCCATCAGGCCGCAAAAGAGGAAGAAGGAGTTTATTACAGTAGCAGGGAATTTAATTATAATAATTTTGAAAGGTCTTTCAGAATTCCCAAAACTGTTAATACAGAAAAAATTAAGGCAGATTATGAAAATGGAATTTTAACAGTTAAACTGCCAAAGCGTGAAGAGGCGATAGACAGAGGACCAAAAGAAATTAAAATTTCCTGACGGTAAAGTATTTTACAGATTTTTTCACTTTATAATAATTTGGTCATATTGATTTGTTCCGGTAATTAGATAATTCTAAGTGCCGGAATTTTTTATTTTTGGTTAAAATATTTAAGTTATGAAATTGAATTTTTTATTTTATTTCAACTATTAAAATATAAATTTGATTTCAAGTTATTTAGCCAAAATTATTCAACTAAATTATTATAATGATGAAAAATATTATTAAAATCCTGAGTTTTGCATTATTGATATCAATAATGTTTTTTCTGCAATTGGAGGCGCAAAAAAAATGGACGATTGAAGATATTCTCAAAGTTGATCAGATAAGTGGCATTTTAATTTCACCTGATGGCAAACATGTGTTATATACCCTAAGCAGAAAAGCTGTTGATGATAGCGGATATTCCGATCTTTTCATCAGTGCTTCTGACGGTTCAAAATCATTCAGGTTAACAAATACCAAAGCTGCAGAAGTATCGCCTCAATGGTCACCTGACTCAAAATGGATATTATTTTTTTCCGGATCAGACCTTCATGTCATATCCTTTGATGGCACAAAACAAATTAAACTGACTAATGATCTGTCAAAAGAAACAGCTCCTCAGTGGTCACCTGATTCAAAATGGATATCATATATTTCTGACAGTAAAAAAAGCAGAGTTCGTCAGGTTTGGAAAATACCTGTATCGGGAGGCAGGCCCGTTCAGCTTACAACCAGTATATCAGGTATTAAGAATTATTACTGGTCGCCTGA
>CAZLXM010000016.1:0-19996 GCA_964563105.1 uncultured Bacteroidaceae bacterium | reverse complement strand
TTCTTCCACCCTGCGGGGCGCATTCTTTTTCGGCAAGACGAAAAAGAATGGGGGGCCGTTATCTCTCCTGAAGAGAAAACATGGGCCGGAGAAGAAACTATTTGGTTACAGTCAATAGCCGGAAGAGATGCCCTTAAGCTTATGGGAGGGAATATTGTAAGTTCAATGATAAAATGGTCTCCCCGGAGTAATTCCATTGCTTTCAGATTTTGTGAAAAAGAAGGTGGTGAGCCTGCTTTGTTTCTGGTTGATATGAATGGCGATAAAAAACCAAAAATAATTTCAGGACCGGAAAAAGGAGTACGTTTTTTTTCATGGTCACCCAATGGGGAAAAAATTGCTATGTTAACTGCAAAAGAAACCCCGCCAGTCTATAAAAATGATTTTTATCCTGACATTCCTTCTGGCCCCGGAAGTATATGGTTGTATAATATAACAGGAAAAATATCCGTTAAAGCCACTAAAAATAGTTATCCGCGTTTGAAGAGTTTTGTATGGTCGCCGGATAGTAAGAATCTTCTTTTTTTGGCATCGGCACCTGAAACTGAGAACTTTCATCGTTCATTGTCTGAAATTTATTTATTAAATACAGAAGAGGGTGAAGTTAAATCGATTAACAGTATAGATTCATACAGAGGTGAGTTATCGTTTAAATGGATAAAAGACAAAAATGAGGTATGGTTTGTAAATGGCGACAGAATGGGTTTTAACCTGTTTTCTTTGAACCTGTCTGATGGGAAAATCAGGCATATAACAACTGGACAGGATAATATCAGATCAGTAACATATAGTGGTTCTTTAATTGCGTTTACACGTGAAAATGTTAATATGAAACCTGATATTTATGTTAGTGATATTTCCGGATGGGGACCCCGGAAAATAACTGATATTAATCCATGGGTAAAAGAATTTTCCCACGGGCAAGGCGAAATTATTACATATCGCAGTGAGGGCTGGGATATTGATGCTTTATTCATCAAGCCTCCTGATTTTGATCCTGATAAGAAATATCCTTTAATTCTCATTACGCATGGTGGTCCTACATGGTATAAGTTAAATGACTGGAGCCCCCATTGGGAAATGCAGCCTGTTCATGCTTATGCGGCAGAAGGTTTTTGTATGGTTTTTCCTAATGTCAGGGGATCTGATAATTATGGACTGGAGTTTCGTGATGTGAACCATCATGATTTAGGTGGCTGTGATTTCAGGGATGCCATGAAAGCTGTTGATTATTTGTTAGAGAAGGGATTTATTGATGAAGATAAATTAGGTGTTTGTGGCTGGAGCTATGGAGGATATTTAACTCCCTCAATTATTACACAAACAAACCGTTTCAAAGCAGCACAATTTGGGGCGGGCATTCCAAGTTTTGAAGCTATGTATACACGATTGTCAACAGTTGAGCATTTAGTACCTCGTAAATTTGATAAAAATCCCTGGGAAGATGCACAAATGCAAATACAATATTCACCTTTATATTCAGCCATGAAAGTTAAAACCCCGACACTTATTCAACATGGTGAAGAAGACCCCCGTTGTCCTGTCGGCGGTGCCATTTTATTCTATAAAGCATTGAAATTCTACAGGATTCCGGTTGTTCTGGAAATTTATCCCAATGAAGGACACGGAATTACAGATCCTTTGCTTCTCAGGCGTATTCTGAGAAAAAATCTTGAATGGTTCAGTAAATGGCTCAAAGGAGACACCACAACATCTTTTGAAAGGCTTTTTCCTTCTTCAAATATTGAGTTGCCTTAATAAGGTTTGTTTTAATTTTTTTATATTTTAAAAGACATTTTTCAATGCATTTGATTTTTTCCTCATGTGAAGATTGAGGTTTCAGATTAATTTGTATATTTCGGACGCTTACGAAATCGTTAAAATGTTTGATAATCCTTTTTAATTAGGTAATTTCGTAAAATGGTGTATATTTAAGTGGATAATCTCACAACTATGTATGTTAGTGACCAAATAAACTCTGCTCCGGAAGAACAATTCGGTGATCAATCCAAAAACTACGAAGATATTGGAGAAAATGATATTCAGGAGAATTTTGAGGGCCAGTCTTCGACGAAAAATGATGAATTGATCAATAAGAATTTTGCAGATCCGGAAAAACCTGTTTTAACTGAAGAGCCTGATGATCATATCGGGAAGGACAGACTATTGCCTTTATATGCAGCAAACGCTGCAGAGGATGGGCCTATATCAGACAGTTCTGAAAAGATAGAAGAAACAGAAAGTATCAGGTCACAAGTCCCGGAAAAAGACCTGGGAACTGATCTGGGACAGCAGGGAAAAGGAGATAAAAAAAGGGATATTATTTCAGAGGGCTTTAAACAGCAAAGTAAAGAAGTATCAAAAAATATTGAAGACAGGGAACAGGTTACAGATGACAGGATAAATTATGCCTTACTTAACAAAGCTGATCTGCTTAGTATTTTGGAAGAAATTATTTCAAATCGTCCTGTCATTGAAATAAGGCATGATGTTGAAATCATTAAAACAGTTTATTACAAGAAGCACAGAGCAGATCTGGAAGAGAAGAGGAAGAAATTTATTAATGAGGGTGGAAGGCCAGAAGATTTCAAGCCGGCTGAAGATCCGGAAGAGTTGCGTTTACGGGAGTTGATGAAAAAATATAGAGATCTCAGATTAGAAAATACTCGTTTTATAGAAGAAGAAAAACAGGAAAACCTTAAGAAAAAATACCAGGTAATTGAAGAAATAAAAGAATTAATAAATAGTCAGGAATCAATAAACAAAACTTTTCAGGATTTTCGTGAGCTTCAATCCCGCTGGAGAGAAATTGGGATTGTTCCTCAGGGAAGCCTGAATGATCTTTGGGAAACTTATCATCATTATGTTGAGAAATTTTATGACTATATTAACATTAATAAGGAGCTTAGAGATCTTGATTTAAGAAAAAATCTGGAAGAGAAAATAGCCCTATGTGAAAAAGCTGAAGCTCTTTTACTTGAACCTAATATTTTAAGTGCTTTTAATACCCTGCAGGTATATCATGAAGAATGGAGAGAGATTGGCCCGGTCCCAATTGAAAAACGTGCAGAAATATGGGAAAGGTTTAAAGATGCTACGAGTAAGGTTAATAAAAAGCATCAGCAATATTACCAGGATATAAAAGAACAACAGAAAAAAAACCTTGAACAAAAATTAGTTTTATGTGAAAAAGTTGAAAGTTTATTAGATAAAGAATTTAATTCACATAAAAGCTGGCTTAAAGTTACCAGTGAAGTCCTTGAAATACAGAAAATTTGGAAAACTATTGGTTTTGCCCCCAAAAAAGAAAATAACAAAATTTATGCTCGTTTCCGTTCAGCCTGTGATAGCTTTTTTGAAAGAAAAAGAGATTTTTATGCCCAAAACATGGAAGAGCAAAATGTTAATCTACAAAAGAAACTTGATCTTTGTGTTCAGGCAGAAGCTCTTAGTCATAGTTCAAATTGGAAAGCCACAACCGATGAAATGATAAAACTTCAGAAGCAATGGAAGCAAATAGGCCCTATTCCCAGAAAACAGTCAGATATAGTTTGGAAAAGATTTAGAAAAGCCTGTGATAATTTTTTTGTGAACAAAGCAGAATATTTTAAACGGGTTGACAGTACTTATGAAGTAAATTTAGAGCTAAAAGAGAATCTTATTAAAGAAATTACAGATTTTGTCCTTACTGATGATATGGAAAAAAATCTTGAAGTTATACAGGATTTTCAACGCAAATGGACGGAAATAGGTTTTGTCCCGATTGATAAAAAAGAGGAAATACAACAAAAGTACAGGGATGCATTGAATAAACATTTTGATAATCTTGAGGTAGATGATTTAAAAAAGAATGTATTAAAGTTTGAGAGCCGGATTGAAAATATAATGCAAAAACCACATTCGGGCCAAAAACTCAGATATGAACGGGAAAAATATATGAATAAACTTCAGCAACTAAAAAGTGATATTGCTGTTTGGGAAAATAATATTGGTTTTTTTGCTAATAATAAGAAATCGATAGGTATGAAACGAGATTTTCAAAAGAAAATTGAATCAGCCCACCAAAAAATAAAACTACTTGAGGAAAAAATTAGTCTTTTAGATGAACTTGAACTTGATGATTAATATTAATTTTTTCTTTTCTTTTACTTCGTCTCGGAATTTATTGCTTATTTTGCGGTCTTAAATTTTATATTATTTTGAACTTTGGCCGCAAAGAAATATATTTTTGTTACTGGCGGAGTGACTTCATCACTCGGAAAGGGTATTATTTCCGCATCTTTAGGTAAATTACTTCAGGCGAGAGGTTATCATGTAACTATTCAGAAACTGGACCCCTATATTAATGTTGATCCCGGAACTCTTAACCCATATGAACATGGAGAATGTTATGTTACTGAAGATGGCGCTGAAACTGATCTTGATTTGGGACATTATGAACGTTTTCTGGGTTTTCCTACCTCTCAGGCAAATAATGTTACAACGGGACGGATTTATCAATCAGTTATTATAAAAGAAAGAAAAGGAGATTATCTGGGAAAAACTGTGCAGGTGATACCGCATATTACTGATGAAATAAAGAGAAGGATCAAACTACTCGGATCAAGGCATAATTATGACATTGTAATAACAGAGATCGGCGGGACAGTGGGAGATATTGAATCTTTGCCCTATATAGAATCAGTAAGGCAGTTAAAATGGGAGTTAGGCCCCGGAAATGCTGTGGTAATTCATTTAACTCTGGTCCCATATCTGGCTGCTTCCGGTGAATTAAAAACAAAACCTACACAACATTCTGTGAAAACCTTGCTGGAAAATGGTGTTCAACCTGATGTGCTGGTTTTAAGAACAGAAAAGACCCTGAATAAAGAAATCAGAAAAAAAGTAGCTTTATTCTGTAACGTTGATCAGGATTCTGTTGTTGAATCTATTGATGTAGAGACTATTTATGAGGTTCCTCTTCTTATGCAAAAGGAAAATCTTGATCTCACTGTTTTAAAAAAACTTAACCTCCCTCTTGGTAATCCTCCGGAACTTAAACCCTGGAAGCAATTTATAGCAAAACTCAAGAATCCCAAATCTAATGTAAAAATTGCCCTCATTGGTAAATATGTTGAATTCCAGGATTCATATAAGTCTATTATTGAGGCGCTTACGCATGCCGGTGCAATGAATGAAGTGAAGGTTGATTTAAATTGTATCCACTCTGAAACAATATATCCGGAGAATCTTGATGAGAAACTGGCCGGACATGATGGTATAATTGTTGCACCTGGTTTTGGCGAAAGAGGTATTGAGGGAAAGATAATTACAGTTACCTATGCAAGGACAAAAAAAATACCTTTCTTTGGTATATCCCTTGGTTTACAATGTGCAATTATTGAGTTTGCCAGAAACATACTCGGCCTTAAAGATGCGCATTCTACTGAAATGTCCCGGACTACTCTGCATCCTGTAATTGACCTGATGGAAGGGCAAAAAGGAATTACAGAAAAAGGAGGAACAATGCGATTGGGAGCTTATAGCTGTAATATCATAAAAGGAACACTGGCAGAAAAAATTTACAGCGAAAACCAGATAACTGAAAGACACAGACACAGGTATGAATTTAATAATGATTTTCTTGTTGATTTCGAAAAGCATGGTATGATCGCATCAGGTATTAATCCGGATAATGGTCTTGTGGAAATTATGGAACTAAAAGATCATCCATGGTTCCTTGGAGTGCAGTTCCATCCTGAATACAGGAGTAGCGTTCTTAAACCTCATCCGCTTTTTGTGGATTTTATTAAAGCAAGTATTGAATATAAAAATGCCGGTTTATTGGCAAAGGATAAATAGTAAGAAAAGGTAAAATAGAATGGATAGAAATACTATTATTGGAATTATACTGATTGCAGCTATCCTTATTGGCTATAGCGCACTTACCAAGCCAACCAGGGAAGAGATAGCTGAAAGGCAAAGAGTAGCGGATTCTATAAGATTAGCCAGAGCAAATGAAATAGCAGAAAAAGAGAAGAAAGACAGTCTTTTCCTGGAAGATGACCTAAATAAACTGCAGGGCCCGTCATTATCGCCGGAAGATCAAAAAACTGCTGATTTTGGGGCCTTTTCTACATTAGCAAGCGGTGAGGAAGAATTTTTTGTTCTTGAAAATGATCTTTTAAAGTTGGTGATTTCATCAAAAGGCGGAAGCCCGGTCATTGCCGAATTAAAAGATTACTTAAAATATGATGGTTCACCTGTTAAACTGTTTGATCCGGATTCAACTAACTTTGGACTTGAATTTTTTGCTGATGCAAAAACTATAAAAACTTCTGAGCTGTTTTTTCAAACTGAGAGCAATGATAAGGAACAATATGCAAAAAACTCACCAGTGAGTTTAAGAATGAGGTTAAACCTTGATGGATCAAATAATTATATTGAATATACTTATACCGTCTATCCGGATAACTACCTTATCGACTTTAACCTTGAAATGAAGGGGATGGATAAATATCGTACTGATAATGTCCAGCTTAAATGGCAAATATACTCTCCACAACAGGAAAAAGGCAGACAAAATGAAAAAAATTATACAAACCTGAGTTATCGTTTTTATGAGGGAGATATTGAGAAGTTTAGTCTCCGCTCAAAAAAAGATTTACAGGAAACTACCGAGTCAACAAAAATTCATTGGGTTGCATTTAAACAGCAGTTTTTTTCATCAGTTATTATTATCGATAAAATTCCTTTTGAAGGTGCCTATATGGCCTCGGAAAGACTGCCTGATGCCAGCCTGTATTTGAACAGATTTGCTACTGAGTTATTTGTGCCTTATGACAGATCTGCTGATTTTTCAATGCCTATGCACTTTTATTTTGGCCCCAATCATTTTCAAACTTTGAAAAAAGCCGGCTTCAAACTGGAAGATCTGGTAGTTATAGGTGGATCTATAATTAAATGGATCAACAGATTTGTTATAATACCAATTTTTAACTGGCTTAATAAATATATTTCCAATTATGGAATTATAATACTCTTACTTACCATTATTATCAAAGTTGCCTTGTTCCCTCTTACCTACCGGTCATATTTATCACAGGCTAAAATGAGGGTTTTGAAACCACAAATTGATGAGATCAATAAAAAAATACCACAGGAAAAAGCTATGGAACGCCAACAAGCCACAATGGCTTTATATAAGAGGGTGGGAGTAAGTCCGCTTGGAGGCTGTTTACCTATGCTATTACAATTTCCGATCTTATTTGCAATGTTCAGGTTTTTTCCCTCATCTATTGAATTGAGGCAGGAAAGGTTTCTATGGGCCCATGATCTTTCAACTTATGACTCTATTCTTGATCTTCCATTTACAATTCCCTTATATGGAGATCATGTCAGTCTTTTTACAATTCTTATGACAGTCACTACTTTATTGTCCATGAAAATGAACAGCCAGGCAACAAGCGACTCCCAAATGCCCGGAATGAAGTCGATGATGTATATGATGCCGATAATGTTTATGCTTATTCTGAATAATTTTTCTTCAGGACTGACATATTATTATTTCCTGGCTAATATTATTACTCTTGGACAAAATTATATTTTTAAGCTTTTTATTAATGAAGATGAAATTTTGGCAAAGCTTAATGCCAAAAAAAGTAAACCGGTAACAAAATCGAAATTTCAGCAACGTTTGGAAGAAATGGCAAAACAAAGAGGATATCAGGCTTTGAAAAAGTAAATCCGGAAATATGAACAATGAAAGAACATCTTCAAAATAAACTTCCTGTTGATATTGTTCTGGCTCCTGAATGGTGGAATAAACATGCAGGAATTGAGTTTGGCCCTGATTTCTTTTTTCATCCTTTAAAAAGGGTTGAATCAGAAAAGAAAATGGAAGAAGTTCTGTATGAGCGTTGGGGGAAATATGGGCTGGGAGCGCATAAGGATAAATTCAGGCCTGAAATTGGTGCAGTTCATCTGGCCAGCGGATTTCTTATTTCCGAAATGGCAGGTTGTGAGGTTCAATACAGAGAAAAACATCCCCCGCTGGTAATTCCGGCTAACAGAGAAGATTTAACCCTGAATTCCGATGATGCGTTTAAATCTTTGCCTTTTAAAAAGTTTTTGGATTTAACTGAAAAATTAAAAACAAAATACGGATATTTAACAGGTGATGTAAACTGGAGTGGCATATTAAATATTGCCTTGGATTTAAGAGCTGAGGCAATTCTGACTGACATGTTGACCGATGAGGAAAATGCGAAAAATTATTTTAAAAAAATATATGAAATCATTAGTAAGTTTACATCTTACGTTCAATCTTTTAGCGGAACAAGTTCAATCTCGGTAAACCGGACGGTCCGACATTTTAAAAAACCGGTTTTTTTACATTCCGAATGTTCCAACACAATGATTTCTTCTGATGATTATGAAAATTTCCTTCTCGATTTTGATATCTTATGGAGTCAGAAATACAGGCCCTTTGGTATTCATTATTGTGGTAATGATCCTCATCGTCATGCCCAAAGTTTTGCAAAAATTAAACACCTTGATTTTCTGGATGTAGGATGGGGAGGTGATGTAAAGACTTTAAGAAAATATCTTCCAGGCACATTTTTTAATTTGCGTTTAAATCCGGTTGAAATTAAGGATCAGGATAATGATGATATAAGGCAAACTATTACCAGGCTGGTAAATGAAAGCGGAAATCTTTATTTAACCGGAGTTTGCTGTATAAATATGGATGATACTGTATCTGACGAAAAAATAAATGTAATTTTTGAAACTGTGGAGGAATTAAGAAATAGAGGGTAATTTGCTGTATAATGTTTTATTTCTGTTTAAGCTTAAATTATCTATTTAATGATTATCTGATCTATTACTACTTTTCCGGCTTTTTCATTAAGACGCTTAATAATTTGATCTTTTATCATCAGTAACTCTGCTTTTACAATAGAAGATCTGACAGATACATAAAGTTTACGGTCTTTAATAAACAGTTTGGAGGTATATCCGGCTATAGTCCTGCCTAAAACTTTTTCCCAGGAATTTATAATCCTATTTTCGATAATCTTTTCTTCTGCACCGTAATTTCTCATTAAAGTGTCAATAAGGTCTTTTATTTGTGCAGTTTCACTTCGTCTCATGAGGTTTTTTCAATTTTTTGGTCAGGATGTATAGTAAAAACCATATGTTCTGATCTGATTCGCTTTAAGATTTTTGTAAGGTGTTCATGATTTGTATCGGTAATAAATATTTGACCGAAATTTCCGTTTGCAACTAATTTAATAATTTGTTCCAGCCTTAACAGGTCAAATTTATCAAAAATATCGTCGAGAAGCAGAATGGGATTTATTCCGCTTACTTTTTTTATAAATCCAAATTTAGCCAGTTTTAAAGCTACCTGATAGGTTTTTTGCTGTCCCTGTGAACCTGATTTTTTAAGAGAATGCCCGCTAAGATTCAGCAGCAGATCATCTTTATGGATACCTGCAGTAGTAAATCCCAGTAAAAGGTCTCTTTTTAGGGCGCCTGAAAGAATATCCTGCATACCTGAGCCGGAAAGCTGGCTCTCATAAATAAGTTCAGCATTTTCACGATCGGAAGAAATATATTGATAATATTCATGAAAAACAGGTTGAATTTTGCTAATAAAATCTTTTCTTATTTCATAAATGCTTTCTCCGTATTTTATAAGCTGCTCATTCCATATAGCCAGCATGTCACGGTCATAACCAGGTGTATCACTCAGGTCTTTTAACAGCTTATTTCGTTGTATTAAAGCCCTGTTATATAACAACAGATTTTCAAGGTAGTTTTTATCATATTGCGATATTACACTATTCAGGAATTTTCTTCGCTCTTCCCCGCCTTCAGTGATTAAACTGCTATCTGCCGGGGATATCATAACAAGAGGGAATAAGCCAATATGATCTGACAGTTTCTGATATTCTTTTTTGTTTCTTTTAAAAATTTTTCGCCTGTTTCTTTGAATACCACAAAATATCTCATCTTCGGAATCATTTTTAAAAAACTTCCCCTGAATAACTGAAAAATCAGCATCATAATTTATATTTTGACTATCAATTGGATTGAAATAACTTTTACATAAAGATAAATAATGAATAGCATCCAGGAGATTTGTTTTACCGACACCATTGTTGCCTACAAAACAGTTCACTTTTTCACTGAAAATTAGTTCAGCTGCATGATAATTCTTAAAATTAGTTATGGAAAGATTTTTCAGATACATAGCAGCAATAGCTTTTCAAAATTCAAAGTTAAGAAAACATTGCAAAGCATTCTTTATTGCTTTCTTTTTTTATTAAAAGTCCGCTAAAATCTGATAAAAATCATTACATTTGGCCTTGTTTTAAAAAATCAAAGTGCAGAATGTCCAAAAAAGTTAAACAAAAGAAACCAGATACCGGTTTTGAAGGAATAGAACAGGTATTAACGAAATCTGAACAGTTTATTGAAGACAATCAAAAAAGACTTACTCAGATCGTTTTGGGAATAGTGATAGTAGTTTTACTGGTAATTGCTTCCAAAAGATTCTATTTTACCCCGTTATCAGAAGATGCTTCAAGAGATATGTTTATGGCTGAGAAGTTTTTTGAAAGAGATTCTTTTAATCTTGCCTTAAATGGATTTGGGACCTATCCCGGATTTTTACAGATCATAGACGATTATCGTTTAACAAAATCCGGAAATCTGGCTAAGTATTATGCAGGTATTTGTTATTTGCAGATGGAAGATTATGAAAGTGCCATTCATTATCTGAACCGTTTTAAGACTAAGGATATTTTAACCGGTTCAACCTGGTGTAGCGCAATAGGTGATGCATATTCAGGGCTTGGCGAATATGCCCAGGCAGCAAAGTATTATTTGAGAGGTGTTGAAAAATTTCCAAATAATTTTTCAAGTCCTATTTTATTACAAAAAGCCGGGTTTGTTTATGAAGAAATGGGAGATTACAGGAATGCACTTGAAACCTATAAGAAAATTGAATTTAATTATCCGGATTCCCATGAAGGCAGGGATGTGAAAAAATATATTTCCCGTGTTCAGTATATGCTTGAAAAATAATATATTCCGGATTCAATATTTGCTTGAAAAATAATAAATGTTTTTTAATAATGGCTTCTGAGTTTCAAAATTTGTCTTCTTATAATTCCGATGATGTACCGGATGCATCGGAAATGAAATTCGGGATTATTGTTTCGGAATGGAATAGTAATATTACTAATGCTTTGTTGGATGGGGCTGTTTCTACTTTGAGAAAGCATAATGCCATGGAAAAAAATATTTATATCCATTATGTTCCGGGTAGTTTTGAGCTTCCTTTAGGTGCACAGTTTCTGGCTGAGTCATTTAACCCTGATGCAATAATATGTCTGGGATGTGTTATTCAGGGTGAAACCAGACATTTTGATTTTATTTGTCAGGGAGTAACACAGGGGATTATGGATTTAAACCTGAAATATAATAAGCCTTTTATTTTTGGTGTCCTTACAACCAATACTATGGAACAGGCGCTTGAACGGGCAGGCGGAAAACATGGTAATAAAGGTGATGAAGCCGCTATAACAGCCATTAAAATGGCTTCCAGCCGGCCCTGAGGCCTTTTATTTCCATCATCTCTGTATTTATTATTTTTTCTTTATCAGCTTAATATCTTGTTTTATTTCTTATGATATCTTTCGTGCCCCGAAAAGAAAAAATCGCATTCTTTAGTCGCATTATCATCGGAATCAGATCCATGAACAGCATTTCTCTGTGCTGATTCAGCAAATTGGTTTCGTATAGTTCCTTCATCTGCTTTTAAAGGATCGGTATTGCCTATGAGTTTCCTGAAGTCTTCAACTGCATTATCTTTCTGCAATATTGCCAAAACAACCGGGCCTGATGTCATAAACTCAATTAAACCTTCAAAAAATATTTTTCCTTTATGAATAGCATAAAATTCTTCTGCTAATTCTTTTGTCAAATGAGTCATTTTTATTGCAGCTATATGAAACCCCTTTTCAGAGATAATGCTGAGTATTGGCCCTATGTGTCCTTTAGATGTTGCATCTGGTTTAATAATTGTAAGTGTAAATTGTCCTTTCATCAGAGAATAATTTAGTTATATTGTGGTTAATTACATCGTTCTGATAAAATCGCCGGGCTTTTAATCTCCGTTGTTTTATAATTCCTTGAAAATTTAGGCTTTGGTTCATTCCTTTTTATGTACGCTGGTATTAAATGAGAGTTTCATTAAATTTAATTTTTCGCCTAATATAAAAAATTAAGATTTTTTTCTAATAAAATTAACAATAATTGTATAGTTTAATAATTATCATAAAATTCAAACAATATTATTTAACTTTGGAATAACTATTTAAAAGGAAGGATTTTGAAGATACTTGAAAAAGAAATTGTTGTACGTTTAAAGGAGTCTGTTGACAAGGCATCTTCCATTTTTCTTACTACTCATGTAAATGCTGATGGAGACGCCATTGGCTCAACACTTGCCCTGGGGTTATTATTTAAAAAGATGGGGAAAGAGGTTATGATTATGACCCCAAATGATTTTCCCGAATTTTTACATTGGATGCCAGGGCAGGAATTGATCAGTGTCTTTTTGAAAAATCCTAAAGCTTCAATAACGTGGTCACATAAAGCAGATTTAATATTTGCCATAGATTTTAATGAGTCAGGCAGGTTGCAAAATGCGGAGAAATATATATTAAAAAGCAAAGCATTTAAAGTTATGATTGATCATCATCCAAATCCTGCTGATTTTGTTGATTTAACTATTTCGGTACCACATCTGGGTTCAACTTCAGAACTAATTTATTATGTAATTCATGATCTTGGGTTACAATTGCTCATTGATCATGATATAGCTTCATGTTTGTTTACCGGAATTATGACCGACACCGGGTGTTTTAGTTATAACTGTTCATATCCTGAGGTTTTTACAGTTGTTTCGAAACTATTGAAATATGGTTTGGATAAAGACTTTATATACAAAAAGGTTTATGAAAATTATTCTGAATCCAGAATGCGCCTTATGGGCTATTGCCTTAATGAAAAAATGGTTGTTATCCGGGAATATAATACTGCATACATCACCTTAACAGAGAAAGAGTTGAGAAGTTTTGACCATTTTCCTGGTGATACTGAAGGTTTTGTTAATCTCCCATTTTCAATAAAAGATATTAAGTTTACAGCAATATTTCTTGAAAAGAAAGAACATATAAAAATTTCTTTCCGCTCACGGGGAAATTTCGATGTAAATAAATTTTCTGAAAAATACTTTAATGGCGGAGGTCATTTAAATGCGGCCGGCGGTGAATGGGATCAATCCCTTGAAAATACTATTCAAAGATTTATTGAGCGATTACCGGAGTTTAAAGATCAGCTATCCTGGTAATATTATTTACAATAAAAACATGAAAAAATATATCAGCATTATTTTTCTTTTACTTTTTATTGCTTGCAAAAGGCCTGTACAGTTTCCGGAAGGGGAAAGGTCTGGTCCGGGTCCGGATAATAGCGGGACTTTATTAAACATTAACAGATATTTGGTCATAAGGCAACAGGAAATTATTGCTTCTTTTGTAAAACGTATGGGATGGGAAATGCAAAAAACAAAAACAGGATTATGGTATATGATATATGAAAAGGGCGAGGGGCCAAAAGCAGGAAAAGAAAAGATAATTACTTTGGATTATAGTATTTCTTTATTGGATGGCAGCATTTGTGATGAATCTGACTTAAATAAACCAAAATCTTTCAGGATCGGACACGGGGGAGTTGAACCAGGCCTGGAGGAAGGGGCTATAATGTTACGTGAAGGAGACAAAGCACGTTTTATTATGGTCCCGCATTTGGCTCATGGAAATTTTGGGGACAGGCAAAAAATTCCGGCAGGTGAAATTTTGATTTATGATGTAAAAGTAAGAAATATTAAATAAGCTATATAAAATTTGATTTCCGGCAAAAGAGAAGTTAAGGGATCAAAGTATTTAAAGTTGGGGAAAATGATTTAATATTTTTTAATTTGATTTATGTTAAGCTTTTTTCGGATAAAATATTTAATCTGGTTTTTGTTTTTATTTTTCCTTCACTCCTGTTCTTATCTTAAATTTAAAGGTTACAAACGTATTCAACCGGCTGTTTATTTTAAGCTGCATTCTTTTGGAGAAGAAAAACAGACCATTAATGAAGGAGATTTGATCACAATAAATATCTCTTACTCCACACTTAATGATTCATTATTTTTTCAGGGTGTGAGAAAACTAAAACTAGAGGATCCGGGTATAAAAAATTCGGTGTATTCCTCTTTTGTAAAATTACATAATGGAGATAGTGCAAGTTTTATTTTTAAAACCTCTGATTTTTTTCTTAAAAATATGCACTCAGGAATACCTTCTTTTCTTGTAAAGCATAAACGAATAAAAATAAATGTAAGCGTTCTTGATGTTCAAACTGCAGCAGAATATCAATATGAAAAGCAGCAATTTATTAAGTGGACTGAAGAGATAAATACAGCTGAACGGGATATTATTCTTGGTTTTTTACGGGAAGCACGTTTAACTGTTAATCCTGCACCCGGCGGCTTATATTTTTTACTTACAAAATCGGGTTCGGGTAAAAAGCCTGTAAAAGGTGATATTGTAAAAATTCATTATGAAGGCAGGTTCATTGACGGACGCTTTTTAGATAGTTCGAAAGAACTTGATGAGCCCCTGGAATTTGTTTTTGGTCAGGAATTTGTTGTTATTAAAGGGATGGAAGAGGCTATCGGAATGATGAGGGAGGGAGATAAAGCACTGATAATTGTTCCGTCCAGTCTTGCTTTTGGCAGTAGCGGGGCCGGTGAGGGGATAGTGCCTCCTTTTACTTCTTTGGTTTATGAGCTGGAATTATTAAATGTAAGTAAAATACACTAATTAAAGAAAGCTTTTTTTATATCTTTGCATCTACATTAACATATATATAAAAATATGAAAAAATTTTATCATGCTCTTTTAACAGGTGTTTTCCTTTTTATTGGACTTTCAGGTTGCTTAAGGGATTTTCATAAGGAAAAACTTGACAAAGAAATATCACTCCTCCATAAATATCTCGAAGACAATAGTATTAATGTTAACCCGACAGCATCAGGGCTCTATTATATTGAGAAAGCCCCGGGAACAGGGGTTTTACCTGAAATTGGAGATTATCTTTTATTTAATTTCACGGCGAGCTTGTTGGAAAATGGCAGAGTAATAGCTACATCGGATGAAGTTATTGCACAGGCAAATAATTTGTATAGTTCAAATTCACTTTACGGGCCTCATAAAATGCAATATGGCTATATTACTCCTTACGGTGTTCATGAAGGATTAGGATATATGAGAGAGGGAGGGAAATCAACCCTTATATTCCCAAGTACTTTAGGTTTTGGTAGTTCTCCGCTTGGCGCTATTCCCGGATATAGCTCTCTGATTTATGATCTCGAATTGATTAGAATAATATATGATCCGATAGATTATGAAGAAGAGAAAATAACAGCATTTTTAAATCAGCATCAATACGATGCGCTTCCGGATAGTGTTGGTTTATATTATATTGAGATTGAGTCAGGCGAAGGCGATCACCCTGAATCGTTTTCAAGAGTGGAAGTCTTGTATGATGCAATGCTTATTGACGGGCGGATGATTGCAACTACAGGAACTAATGTAAGATCTTTTCGATTGAATAGTGAATTTCAGATTAAAGGTTTAAAGGAAGGTATTAAAAAAATGAAAAGTGGTGGCAGGGCTGTCATTATTGTTCCCTATAACCTGGGATTTGGGGCAAATACCATAAATGATACCGCATATGGATACAAGGTGCCCTTATTCCCTTATTCTACAATTGTTTTTGAGATCCAGCTTGTTGGTATTTATAATTAAGTTCCCAAAATAAAAACACAGGGTTTTTTATGAAGATCGGGTAACAGGGCTTTCCATAAAGAAATACTTTTTGTCCGGATATATTCTTTTTTTGTGCTTATTTCACATGCAACACATAGCCGGGTGGAAGGATGACAGTTCTCAATAATGTCAGAAAGCAGTGTCATATTTCTGTAAGGAGTTTCAATAAAAATCTGACTTTGCTTTTCTAATTTTACTTTATTTTCAATTTCTTTTATTTTATTGATCCGTTCTTTTTTTTGAATGGGCAAATAACCATGAAAAAGAAAGTTTTGCCCATTAAGTCCTGAAGCAGCCAGGGCAAGAAATATAGAAGAAGGCCCTGTAAGTGGCACTATTTCAATATTGTTTTCATGTCCCAATCTAACAAGTAAAGAACCGGGATCTGCAATTCCCGGCATTCCGGATTCCGATATAATTCCAATATTTATTCCGGATAAACAGATTTTTATATATTCTTCAACCTGATCAAAAGCATTATGTTTATTCATTTCATAAAAAGTAATTTCATCAGGTTTTAAAGGATAATTTATTTTAATTAAATATCTTCTTGCAGAACGAATATTCTCAACAACAAAAACTTTAATCTCATAGATCTTTTGTATTACTCCGGAAGGAATATTATTTATTGGGTCACTTTCACCAAGAAGATTGGGGACCATATATATTTTACCTGACATATTCTGATTTTAATTTATTTTGAATACTGCATAATTAAATATTCAGGAATTAATTTGCAATAGGATATTTTTATTTATAATTTAATTAAAGAATATAAAAAATAGTATTAATGAACAAAAATACAGAGATTTTGATGTTCTTTGTTTTCTTACCCGATCTATTTTGTAATTTCGCATTTAAATTATTTTTTACCCCATATTGACTAACAGATAATATTTATTATTTTGAAAGTTACTTTTCTTGGAACCGGTACTTCACAAGGTGTGCCGGTTATTGCTTGTGAATGTGAAGCATGCATATCTTCTGACAGAAAAGACAAAAGATTACGTACTTCTGTACTTATTGAGGTTGATGGTCTGACACTTGTCATTGATACAGGTCCTGATTTCAGACAGCAGATGTTAAATGAAAATGTGAAAAAGCTGGATGCAATATTGTTTACACATGAACACCGTGACCATATTGCAGGTATTGATGATATAAGGGCATTTAATTATTTGCAAAAAAGCCCGATGGATGTCTATGCTGAAAAAAGAGTAGCCAGGGCTTTGACTTATGAATTTCCATATATTTTTGCAGATAAGAAATATCCTGGTGTTCCGGAAGTAAAATTACATATTATTGACAGCAATGAATTTAATATTGGCCTGCTTCAAATCATCCCTGTCAGGGTTATGCATTTTAGGTTACCGGTACTTGGTTTCAGGATTCGTGATTTTGCATATATAACAGATGCCAATTTTATTCCTGAAGAAGAGAAAGAGAAATTAATCGGAGTGAAATATTTAGTTATAAATGCTTTAAGAAAAGAAAAGCACATTTCACATTATTCGTTATTTCAGGCCCTGGAGATAATAAAAGAGTTAAGCCCCCGCAGGGCCTATCTTACACATATCAGTCATCAAATGGGTGTGCACTCTAAACTGGAACAGGAATTACCTGCAGGAGTTGTGGCAGCTTATGATGGCCTTAAAATTGAAATATGATTTTTAATGAGCAATAAAATTTATGTATTATTGCAGGTTGTTGATATAAAACCTGAATTAAGTTCAATACTTTTGATATGTTTTATTGTTTTTGAAACTCATTTTGGATTATAAAACTTAAAGAAGTAATATATAAAATATGAAACTTATCATTCCGAACGGATATAAACCCCTGCTTGACCTGAAGCAAACAGAGAAGGCAATAAAACTTATAAAAGACACTTTTGAATCTTCTCTTGCTTCTGAATTGAAACTAAGGCGTGTAACTGCACCTTTATTTGTATTAAGGGGAACAGGGATTAATGATGATCTTAATGGAATTGAACGCCCTGTATCTTTCAAAATTAAAGATATGGATGATGCTGTAGCTGAAGTTGTACAATCGCTTGCAAAATGGAAACGAATGATGTTAAGGGATTATGATATACGTTCGGGCTATGGGATATATACTGATATGAATGCACTAAGGCCTGATGAGGAACTTGATAATATTCATTCTGTTTATGTTGATCAGTGGGATTGGGAAAAAGTAATTGAAAAGGATCAGCGAAACATTGAAACGCTGACAGATGCAGTTAAAAGTATATACAGAGTAATGAAAATGGTTGAATTTGTAGTTTATGAGCATTACCCGGTTCTTGAACCAATATTACCCGAACAGATTAAATTTATTCATGCTGAAGAATTGTTGCAATTATATCCTGAATTATCTCCTAAACAAAGAGAAGAAAAAATAACTGAAAAATATGGTGCTGTTTTTATAATAGGTATAGGGGCAGAGTTATCCAACGGTGAACCTCATGATGGCCGGGCCCCTGATTACGATGATTGGTCAACTCCGGGTCTGAACGGGCATAGAGGATTAAACGGGGATATTCTTCTTTGGAACCCGGTTTTAAAATTAGCCCTGGAAATGTCATCAATGGGTATTCGGGTTGACAGGAAAGCTATGCTGACACAACTTAAGATCAGAGGATGTGAGGAAAGGGCAGACCTTTATTTTCACCGCAGGCTTTTAAATAATGAACTTTCCGAAGCTATAGGCGGAGGAATTGGACAATCACGACTTTGCATGCATTATCTGAGAAAAGCACATATTGGTGAAATTCAATCGAGTATATGGCCGGGCGAAATGGTGGACCATTGTCTGAGAAGTGGTATTATTTTGATTTAAAAAATTGATTTAATTCTGTTCTAGCGAATTAACGGTCTTATTTGATAATAATTTCAATGCAGATTTATATATTCTGATCACACTTCAGGTTTTTTATTTCCTGTGTTCATACACTTTTCGCAGAATTAATTCTTTTCTGTGTAGGAGGGTAAATGAGGAAGAACCAGCCTTTTCAATCTTATTGCTATAAGAATTATAGTACAGACAATAAGAGCCTGGCCACAAATAAACAAAAACCAGTTAAATTGTTCAGGAATATATTTTATTGAAGTAGCAAAAAAAGATTTTTTATTTGGTATAAGAAAAAGATCAGAAAAATTAAAATATTTCAAAATGAAACAGGAGTAATCCCAAATATAACTCATGAAAAGAATTATTATGCCTGAGGCAAGCATAATATATTCTGCAAGAGTAATTTTAATTTGAATTTCTTTTTCTGAAAAATATAGAATTATCACAGCAAATCCAATCATACTAAGGGAGGTAATTATTGGTGCAATTACAGGCCCGGTCCATGTAACGGGGATAAGGAACAAAATATCCCATGTAAATAGTGATGCCGGCCACCCGATGAAAATTTTCAGAAATACATAATAAAAAATATCCCAGAAAGCAAAACAGTATGCAAACCAGGCAATCCTTTCCATAAAATTTTTTCCTGCAACAAATGCAACAGCCAACAGCATTAAAAGAGTTGATACTTCTCTAAGGACTTCGGTTAGTGCAATATCTTCGGGGATAGGTATCAGGGGAAATGAAAAACCTTCGGGATACATCAACTTACGGATATATATTACCACAGCGGCTTCGAGAAAGCCCATGGCAATGGCAAAAAGGGTAGTGAAAAGGATTTTTTTCATAATTTTTTTATTATAAACTGATTAAAGAGTTGAGAGAATAATATATCAGTAAGTTTACAGGATTCTTTAAAGATGAATGAAACTGATCTTTTATTATGCTGATTATATCCAATAAATATTTATAATATATTCTGATAAGTATTAAATAAACCCAACTACTAAGTTTTGGATATGTAGCCTTTGTCTCCAATAAGTAAGTTTACGATTATTCATTATCTGAATGCTTTACTTTATTCATGTAATGAATGGTATTTAAACCGGTTTTTGTCAATACTCTTAATCTCCTAAAAAGCTAAGTTAATTATTTACTTAAGTTTCGCACTTGTTTATAATGTGCACATAATTAAATGGTTATTCATA
>CAZLXM010000015.1:0-50676 GCA_964563105.1 uncultured Bacteroidaceae bacterium | reverse complement strand
TGGTTTTGACGCAGTTGTTTTGTGGCTTCCATAATTAAGCCTGTCCGTCCATCTTTTAATTCAGGGATCATGAAGCTGTCAATAGTCCTTCCCTCAATAATCGGATGTGAAATAACAGCGGGAGGATTATCTTCAGACCAGCTTAATTTACACCCCAGTGCTTCTGCTTCTACCTGAAGGTCAAAAACTACAGGTATTCCATCCGGTTTATATAATTCAATTGCTTTACCAACCCCCTTTACTATGTTTTCAGCGGAAGTTAAATATTCTTTTGCATTTATTCCAAGAATTTTTCCTGCATGACAACCAACAAAAGGGACCCATGGGATACGGCTGACTTCTTCAATAAAGAATGCCTTCCTTATTAGTTTAATACCCTGCATCTGGTTTTTAAAATATTTGTTTTTTTAATTTATTTTGAGAAGTTGTTTCCCGGAAAATAATTTAATTATTTCAGCATATATATCAGGATGCCAGGGTATTAAGATATTCGACTGCTCCCTGGGGATCAGGGCCATAAAAATCAGCATTGATTTTTTCACAAAAGTCTTGTGTAACAGGGGCCCCTCCGATACAAATTATTTTATCAGGATATTTTTCTTTTATTGCTTTTACTATTTTCTCCATATTAGCCATTGTTGTAGTTAACAAAGCTGAGAGCCCGACCACACATCCCGGATATTTTTCAATTTCAGAAATAAATGTTTCTGCTTTAACATCGGTCCCAAGGTCTATTACTTTGAAACCGTTGCCTTCAATTATCATTGCAACAAGATTCTTTCCGATATCATGAAGATCACCTTCAACAGTTCCAATAATAAATGTCCCTTTTTGCCTGGCAATTCCACTTGCAAAATATGGTTTTAAATGTGCCATTGCTGCATGCATTGCTTTTGCAGACATCAGGACCTGGGGAACAAATATTTTATTTTCACGAAATTTGACACCTACTTTCTGCATCCCGATTATAAGTGCTTCCGAAAGGATTTGAGAAGGACCGGCCCCTGCTTTCAGGGCCTGAAGAGTTAATTCATCTGCACCATCCTTCCCTTTCATGTCGGGGGGATAAGGAGAAGAATTGTTGATTTTCCCAAATTCCACGCAATGAGAGATTTGTTCAAAGAGCTCTTTCATGTAATATTTTTTTAAATGAAATAAAAATCTTTTGAATTATTCGAGCCATTATTTATTTACGAAGCTTTCCAAACAGATTTATTGTGTAAATTTTTTAAATTAAGGAAATTACCCTGCAATTTATAAATATTTTCTTAAAATAACATTATACTATTGTCTCATCGATGTTAAAGAGATTTCGAACATTCTTTTTGTGGCTGAATGATCAGGAATATTAATTGTTTTTATAATGAACATCAATACTTTCTCAATAGGATTTGCTTTTTTGTATAAATGCATTTCTATATCCCTTTTCCTTTAGTTCTTTCAGGGATTTTTCCGCCTGTTCTATATTAAAAAACATTCCCGTTGAATATCTGTAAATATCATCTGTACCTTTTATTATCAATATATTGTCAATATCTTTAAAATAGTCACAATCAACCTGATTTTTGACTGCAATTAGCTGTATTGTATAATAAAAATCGGTTGTACCGGCTGAATCAGAGATTATTGGATATGTTAAATATTTTGAAAGCTGATTAATAAAGGCATCTGTAAAGCCTTTGCTAACATATTCGGGTAAAACTGTCAATGCATGTGCATAGTCCTCAAAAACACCGGTAATATATCTGTATATTCTGTCTTTTCCCCTTATTTGCATAATCTTTTCAGGAAAGGATAGCGGATTACAAATAAGTTGATTTTTAACTGCAAGTAATTGTATTGTGAAAGGTCCTTTCAAAGAACGAATATTCGGAGTAAATGACTCAAGCAGATATCTGAAGTCTTTCTCTGTAATGATCCTGCTTTCAGGGAAGTCATTATCAATTACAATATTAAGAAAGTCAACAGCATCTTTGCGGTTAGGAATTATTCCGGCAGCATATATGGATTTTTCTCCCGATTTATATAAGCTGATATCACGATCCGCAATTTTTTCAGGGACTTTTTTATTTTTATCCCCCGATTCATCAAGAATAACATAAAATTTTCCGCTTATTTTTGGCTGTAAGCTTTCAGGTAGCATAAAGTCTTCCTGTAACACATCCTGACTACTATTATTTATCACATTTATTTCCACCCGTCTGTTGAATTTTCTTCCCTCGGGATTATCTGAACCGTCATTTCTTATGTTTTCTGCAATGGATCCTGACTTTCCCGCAGCTTTGGAGATAAAATTTTCTGTGGGAATTCCTTTTGATGCAAGATAATTTATCACTTCTATTGAACGCTTATGGGCCAGATTCAGGTTATATATGTCTGACCCCAGGGCATCGGTATACCCTGTGACTTCGACATGGAGAAACGGGTTATCAGAGAGTAAGCGATATAATTTTTCAAGTTCCAGTTTGGATGTTTCAGACAGTTTATGACTATCGAAATCGAACAATAAATTTCGCGAAAGAACATATTCACCTGAAACAACACTTGAAGGGCTAAGTTGGGTTTCCAGTTCAATATTTTTTGCTTTGTGTTGAGGTAAGATATTAATGTATTCAACATTTGATTCATATCCTTCTGATTGGATTATAAGCCTGTAATTTCCCGGAGCTATTTCAACAGTGAATGAGCCGGTAATAGAATCGGGGATTATTTCGGCAATCCTGGAATTTTCTTTTTCATCATAGAGATTTACGATTGTAGATGTATTCAGCCCAAACCAGTCATCTGTATTGATCTTTCCTTTGAAGGTGTATTTTTGTCCATCTTTTGCAGGGCTTAAATTAATTGCCAGGATTTTACCTTTTGGCAGTTCTCCTTCTACTGAAGTATATAAGGCATTTTCACCTTTTCCCAGAGGAACAAAAAACAGATCATCATCACATGTGTTTAAGGGATATCCGAGGTTTGCCGGATATGACCAGGCACCTGTTGGAAGTTTAACAGAATAAAAAATGTCAAAGCCTCCCATTGTACTATGGCTCATGGAGCTGAAATAGAGAGTATTTCCATCCTTCGTAATAAAAGGAGTGTCTTCACTGTATATTCCATTAACAGGTTTTCCCAGGTTAACAGGTTTTTGCCAGTTCCCGTCTTTATCACGTTCTGCTGAATAAATGTCCAATGCTCCGAACCCGCCGGGCTTATCACTTGTGAAGAACATTAACTTTTTATCTGCAGAAATTGAGGCATGTGTTTCATTATACCTGGTATTAATTTCTTTGCCCGGATTTTCAACGGGAGTCCATCTATTGTTTTTAAAATAACTTACATACAGGTCCCAGTCAGAGTCTTTGTAAATTGATAAATAAAGCTCAAGGCCATCATTACTAATGCAACATATTTTAAATTTGCCCTCAATTTCAAGTTGTTCATTTATCTGAACAGGCCCTGTCCACTTTCCGTTCTTCCTGCTGGTTGTCATAACGGATGTATAGAAAGGTTTTTTTGTCATGAAAACCATTAGAGAATCTTTTTCAGCTAATAAAGGGCGGTAATTTTCATTTAAAGGATTAAAGTTGTCACTGATGGGATAATAATCAAAATCAATTGTGTCACGGATAAAGCCGGCAGCCAGATTGACAGATGAAATATGTTTATTAACAAATTCTATCTCCGCAACATCGGATAGCTTCATAACTCTTTTGTATTTCTCATAGAATTCAATGGCTTTGTCAAACTGTTTATTGATATGATAGGCTTTTCCCAAAGCAAAAAATGCTGCTTTCGGGGCATTTGTTTCTCTGTAAGATCCTTCTCTGTAACTGGCTGATACATTATTAACTGCTTTTTCTAAATGAGGGATGGCTTTGGTTTTACTTCCCTCTATACTTAAATAGCAGGCTCCGATTAAAAAATGAAGATTAGAATTAAATGGATCAGCATTGAGCATATCCTTATAAATATAGGCAGCTTCTTCATATTCTTCTTTCAGGAAAAAGTATTCTGCATCAAGAAAGTTTGATTTAAATGTTTTTTTTTCCTGGGCATTTGCAGGTTCTAAAATAGCAGTTATGCTCAAAATGATGAGAAAAATAACCAACATCTTATTTTAAAAGGAGAAAAATAAAGATATAAATATGGTTATTCATTGTCAAATACAGTTATAAACAAGCTGTTAAAGAGTTTTTTCTGCTTTTATTCCTCAGATAAAACAAACAAAAATTTTTAATTAGTACAAGCTCCGGTCCATTCAATGATTAATAGGAATTGTTTGTGGAAAAAGTAATTTATTGGTCAGAAAAAATATAAATATTGTTAATAATTAAAACTTTATTTTTCCTCTGAAGGCAATTACTCCTTTGTTAATATTTTTACCTTCAAAGGCATATGAACCATCTTCCGTTAATTTACGTGTAAAGCGCAATATATCTCCCGGCAAAGTTTCCTTTAAATAATTTATATACAACAAACTTGGATAATTATTTTTATGAAATTCAATTGGAAATGAATCCATCATACGATCTATATAACGTGTTGAGGTTAGATGTTTATTCAGGTCCATATCGAAATACTCAGGTTTAAAGTCAAATTCCTCGCCATTGTCAACTGATTCAAGTTTTAATGGAAGATCTGTCAGGGCATGTTTATTTTTTAATCTGGCGAGAAGTTCAGCATGAATACTATCAACTTTTCTCGATCTTTTATTTGTCATATCTACAGCCAGCCACCCGGATGTTGATTTTGCCGTAATATTATGATCTTTATCTTTCACTATAAAATCCCTGATATAAAGGATTTTCTCAATACTCTTTGGCCAGGTTTCCACATATACCTTTTCATACCAATTCATTGGCCGGTAAATTTCAAGATTTAATCTGCTAAGTACCCAAAATAAATTTTGGTTACGTATTCCACCGAATCCAAACCCCAGTTTATCTGCAGAATTTATTGCTGACTGAATGAGCAGGTTTACCAGGGCCCCCAGTCGAAGTCGTGCCTCCATGTCTGTTTCGGCTGAGCTAACATTGAATTCTGAATTTAATATTAATGATGAGTCAATATTCATGCTTTTTTATTATTAATTACTTATGCATTCAGGTGAATTGTTTTTATGGAAATGGTTAAAACAGGGCATATAACTGCACAGGCCCCGCATCCCACACATTTATCCTTAATAACTTCCGGCTTCATCATTATAGTGTTTTCCAGGGGAACGATATCCAGGGCCGCATATTTACAAGCTTCTTTGCATCTGTCGCACTCTGTATTTTGAAGAAGCAGGCATTTATCCAGATTTATTTCGGCGCTCCCCATAAATATTTCCTTTTTTGCTTCTGTACTAAAAAGGGTTATAGCCCCTGAAGGGCATACACGACCACATAAATTGCAGGTTTCAAGGCAATATCCTTTTTCAAACGACACTTCAGGGGTCATCCATGCTAATATGGGGTTTGTTCCTGTGTGATGAATTAAAATGTCTGTAGGACAGGCTTTAATACAATTTCCACATCTGATGCATAATGTATTAAATAAGTCTGCAGGTACTGAAGCCGGCGGTCTGATAAGATCAGCATTATGGGGTTTTAAAAATTTTGGCATGAAGAATCCGGCAATAAGGCCAGTTCCGGATGCTAACATTAATCTCCTTAAAGGATCTGCCGATTCTTTTATGGTATTGCTCCTTTTAAAAAGTTTCAGAATTAAATTTTTCAGTTCAAACATTATTAATTGTAAACCACCCAGGGGGCATAGTTTATTGCACCATATTCCGGGCATAAAAAGATGAAGGATCATTAGCAATGGTAAACCGGAGAGGGATAATATTTTAACAAAATTGATATTAGCTGAAAAAGAGGTAAAAAAGCCATTAAAGATGGACATTGGATCCAATATGACAAGCAGCGGGAAACCGACAAGTGCGGCAAATGGAGAAATAATTGCAATCCATTTTCCTATTTCAGGAATTTTTTTTAAAGAAAATGATTTTCGGCAACTATGAGCTGATATCAGGTCACATCCCCAGCCAACAGGACATAAATACCGGCAAAACCATCTTTTTCTGATAATTGAAAAAATTAATATGAAAATACTTATAAAATTAAGCAGGACAAATGATTTAAGAATAATGACCGAGTTTAGCATTATGAAGGGACTCAGCCAGGTATAAAATCCTGTTAATGCCGGTATTGTTATAGGAAGGGCAAGAATAAGTGCAGTAAAAAACGATATAGTTCTAATCTCAGATGTTCTCAGTTTGATTTGCATCCAGGGAATTTTTTCTCCGACAAAAATGTTTTGAATTAAAAATCTATCCCAGCCAGACTTCCTGCTCTGTCAGTAGTTTTTTAAGCTTTTGTATATTAATGTTGTGAGGTTTTTTGTTCTCTTTAACGGCCAGTGCGGCTGCTGCACCTGCTCCCTGGCCGGTTACCAGGCAGGTTCCAATGATCCTGGTATCTTCAACCAGTTCTCTTTCAAAACAAAAACATCTTCCTGCAACCAAAAGATTTTCAATGGTTTTAGGTACAAGAGAACGATAAGGTATTTGCCAAAGCGGACGTTCTGCTGCCGGTATTCTTTGTCCTTTATAAAGCATTGTGGTCCATGCTCCACTTATACCTATAACATCGTCGAATGTCTTAAAAGTCATTGTGTCTTCAAGTGTAAGCTTGTACCTTCCATCCAGAATTCTTGACATTCTAACGCCGAGTTGTGATGCTGTATCAAGAAGGAATACCTCTTCATAACCAGGAGTTGCTTTAATTTTTTGATAGTTTTCCCATATTTCTTTTCGATACTCTAATTGGAGTTGTGTCAGATTTAAAATATCTATTCCGTCCTGATCAGTTTTACCTCCCATATTTACCCAGTTAACACTTGGAATAGGAGTAGGGCCGCCAACAGGCATCTTTTTATAGCCTGGTTTTGTTGTGTCAATCCTGTCAATATTGCCAAGTCTGTGAACCAGTCCGATATTATATTTCATTATATCATATTTTTCACCCGCAAGGTGAAAAATGTCTCCATCACCGGTGCAGTCAACTACTACTTTAGCAAGAATGGCCATTCTTCCGGATTTGTTTTCCAGAAACACTCCTTTGACTGCATTTTTATCCATTATAACATTTGCGCCCCAGGTATGATAAAGCATTTTAACACCTGCATCCATGATCATATCATCCAGAACATATTTTGCAGCCTCAGGGTCTACAACATAATTTGAATCTCTGATAGTCATTCCCATATCTATCAGGCGTTTAGCCATTTCACCTCCAACTCCAAAAATAACCTGTTGTTTTTTCTTTTGTTTATTTATTGCATGAGTGGAAAGTAATGGAAGAACGAGTCCTCCTGTCCAAAGCCCTCCAAGATGGTTATAGCGTTCCACAAGGTAAGTTTCAGCACCTGCCCGACTGGCGGCAATGGCAGCTGCAACTCCGGCAGGACCGCCTCCAATGACCAGAACATCTGTTTCTGCCAAAACAGGGATTTCTCTTTGAGGTTCAGTAATGGTTTTTCCGGTTAATCCCTGGACAGGGACGGGGCTGCCTGCCTCTTCTGTATTTTTCGGCTCAATTTTTCGTATACAGCCGACCCCCATACTTAGAGCACCTGAAGTAAGAAGGATACGGTTAACAAAATCTCTGCGTTTCATAAACAAATAATTTATGTTAATGGTTAAATTGAATTATTTCTGATAAATTATTACAGGTATTGGTTTGCTTTAAAATAGTTTAATACGCTACTGATAAAATAATTTATATAAAAACTCTACATCACTTTAGAATCCGGCTGCAAAATCATCACCCCTTGGGTCTGCACCTCCTTCGTAATGTCCGTTTTTTAATACAAGTATAGCATCAACTCTTCCGATGCTGCCACGGAAATTCAATTTATGCCCCATTGCTTCAAGGGATTTTATTATAGTTGAATCAAGTGCATTTTCTTCTACGCTGATTAAATCGGGGGACCATTGATGATGGACTTTTTTTGCATTTACGGCTTCCTGCATACTCATTCCATGTTCAATAACATTTAGAATAGTTTGAAATACAGATGTTATTATCGTTGTTCCACCGGGTGTGCCTACTACCATAAATAGTTTATTGTCTTTTTCAAGAATTGTGGGGGTCATGCTGCTTAACATTCTTTTACCGGGTTCAATTTTGTTTACGTTTCCTCCGGTATCTCCGAACATATTAGGTATACCTGGTTTACTGCTAAAATCATCCATTTCATTATTAAGGAAGAAACCTGATCCGTCAACCACTACCATATTTCCAAATGTTCCATTTATAGTGGTTGTTACGGCTACTGCATTACCGAAAGGATCTATGATGGAAAAATGGGTTGTTTCTTCAGCTTCTTGTTTAACTGTGATTTTTCCCGGGCCTGTTTCTGCACTTGAACCTGCTTTTAAAGGATTAAAAGAGCTCATACGCTGCTTAACATATTCCTTACTCATTAATTCTTTCATTGGAATTTTGGTAAAATCAGGATCTCCCAGGTATTCAGATCTGTCAGCATATACTCTTCTCTCAGCTTCGGTCATAAGATGAACTGTTTTCAAACTATTGTGGCCCCATTTTTTTAAAGGATATGGCTCTACTGATTTTAATAATTGTACTAGTGCTATACCACCGCTTGAAGGTGGAGACATGGAAATTATTTTATATTTTTTATAATAATCGATAACCGGTTCTCTCCAAACAGCCCTGTATTGATAGAGGTCTTCGTAAGTTATTAAACCTTCTCCCCTGGACATTTCATTAATAATATCATCTGCTGTTTTGCCACTATAAAATCCATCTCTTCCATGATCACGAATTCTTTCAAGTGTATGTCCTAAATCTGTAAACTGAATGATATCATCCTTTTGCCATTTTTCTTTAATCAGGTTTTTGGGTAATATTGTATTATATTTTTTTAGATTATCCTGAATAGAATTTAAACCTGCAGCTTCTTTTTCTGTCAGGGGGAAGCCATTCAATGCCAGGTTGATAGCAGGCTGTAAAAGGTCTTTCCATGCCAGGGTCCCGAATTTGTTGTGAGCTTCCGCCATTCCGGCCACAGAACCAGGGACCCCGGCTGCAAGATGCCCTCTGGTACTGAGATTTTTTATTACTTCATCATTCTGATCAAGATACATTTTTTCTGTGGCAGCAGCCGGAGCCCTTTCTCTAAAATCTAAACAGAAAGATTTCCCGTCATTTTCTCTTAATAATAAAAAGCCTCCTCCGCCAATATTTCCTGCCCCGGGATGTACAACAGCTAATGCAAACTGAACAGCAATAGCAGCATCAACAGCATTGCCGCCTTTTAGTAAAATATCTTTCCCAATATTACTTGCCAGAGGATGCGCTGATACTACCATAGCTTGTGGAGTAACGAGCCCCTGGCTTGTGAATTTATTGTTTTGAGTTGAATTACAGGAATATATGAAAAATACAAATGATAATAAAATGAAACGTGCCATAGTAATTGACATTATATAATAAGATTAATTTAAAATGTAAAAATAGAGGAATTTATTGAAGGACAAAATATATTTAACAGAAGGGGGCCTCATTCCAAATTATCTATAAAAGCCTGTGTTTATATGAAATTTTGTGCTTAATCTTCCATTTTTTTTTGATTCAATAATTTCGTTACTTTTACAGTCTTAATAAATTCTTTTTTACTTATCATTCTGTTAAATGAACTGTATTATCTACATGAAGAATTTAATTAAATATGTAAGTATCTTATTGTTTTTTTTTATTTTCTCCCCCAACTTTTTAAATGCTGTAGAAATCCATATTAGCGGCAGGGTTACAGATATCTCTGACAGGCCTGTTGCGGGGGCAGCAGTATATCTGCTAATAAGTTCAAAAGAATTTGTTGCTGCAACAAAGTTTGATGGAACTTATAGTTTAAAGCTCCCCGGATTACAAGGGCCTTCATCCGGATTTTTTGAAACAGAAGTGCCATTTCCTAACCCTTTTGAGCAGCACACCAGTATTCCCATAAATGTTGGCATAGATGGAGACCTCATATTTTCGGTTTATGATCTGATCGGAAGGGAGGTATATCGGGCGCATTTTCGTTCATTACAAGCCGGAACTTACCGTATTATATGGAATGGAACAAATCAAAACGGAACCCCTGTATCGGCCGGCTATTATTTTTATAACATTGCATTTTCAGGTGCTAATTATTCAGGAAAACTTTTAAAGATTGGCTTAAGTCCGGTTCCGGATATTTCTTCAGGAATTGAAAGATTTTTTATTCCGGATAATATTGAGGATGAGGATGAAAAGACAGGCTATCCATTAATTGTAACTGTTAAAAAAGATGGTTTTCATAATTTAAGGTTATCTGACATTTCATTATCAGGAGATACAATAATGAATTTCAAATTAAATCCCTTAATTGAACAAGCATTTAAGACAAGCGGTAAATATATTTCTCAATATAAAGATAATGATTACCGTCCTTTAATCCTTAAGGGGATCAATATGGGTTCTTCCCCTCCAGGCACATTTCCTGGCGAGATAGCCTATGCAATAAGCCCGTCAAGATATGAAAGATGGATAAATTTAATTGCAGAATCAGGTTTCAATTCATTAAGAGTGTATACTTTGCATCCACCGGTATTTTATGAGAAGCTGGCTGAATATAATTACAGAAATCCTGAAAAGCCGTTGTTTTTGTTTCAGGGGATTTGGCTTGATGAAATAGATAATCCGTTAATTCCTGAAGAGTATGATTTGACTTTACGATCCCGGTCATTTAAGGAAACAATTAAAGAAGTCATTGATTGTATGCATGGGAATAAGAATATTCCTTTCAGGTTAGGTAAAGCTTATGGTTCTTATCTTACAGATATTTCTCCCTGGATTGCTGCATATATAATTGGCAGGGAAGTTATGCCCCAGGAAGTTGATTCGACTAATAAGTTTCACATAGGGATAAATAGCTGGAACGGTAACTTTTTTAGTATCAGCTCTGCTGATCCGGCAGAGGTTTTTGTTGCTGCCATGCTGGATGAAACAGCCAGTTATGAATGGGAGAAATATTCCAACATGAGAACACTCAGTTTTAGCAGCTGGCCAACATTAGATCCATTAAATCATCCTACAGAAATTCATACTGATGAGGATATATGCTCCATCGATATTACAAAAATGGTTGAAATTCAGGGGAATTCGATGTTGTTTGCCAGTTATCATGCTTATCCCTATTATCCCGATTTTGTGAATGATGAACCACATTATCGAACTTATAGTGATGAATACGGCCCTAATAGTTATCTTGGCTATCTTACTGCCTTAAAAGATCATTATGAAAATTTACCCCTAATAATAGGTGAATTCGGAGTCCCGTCCAGCTGGGGCAGCGCTCATGAATCATATAGTGATATGCCACATGGAGGACTTTCCGAGATACAGCAGGGAAATGCTAATATTAGATTATTTAATAATATTTTATCTGCTGATTGTGCCGGTGGATTTATGTTTTCATGGATGGATGAATGGTTTAAGCCAACCTGGAATGTTCAGTACCTTGAAGCTTTAAGTGTAAGGATCAATGAGAGCATCATTCCTACACGGCAATTATGGCATAATTTGATGTCAGCGGAACAAAATTTTGGACTTATAGCTTTTGATCAGTTGGAACTCCCTTCATGGCATGAATATGACAAAGACATATCAGGCGCATCAATATCATCTATTAAAGCCCGGCATGATAACAGTTATTTTTATTTGGATTTGCTGCTTTCATCAACTCCTTCTGAAGGTGATACAATAATGATAGCTTTTGATACATATTTAAAAAACATTGGTGAATCTGTTTTACCTGATGGACGTAGTATTCTAAACCGGGCAGAGTTTATGCTTGAAGCCGTTAAGGGAGCTGATACTGCTTTGTATTATGTAACTGAAGCTTATGACATGTATGGACTTACTCCAAGATTTAATTTAAGTGATACAATAAAACAAAAATTTAAAAGTATAATAAGTGATAGTTCATCCTGGAGATTAATGCAATGGGTTAACAATGGTTTTGATTCTACAGTATTTGAAACAGGAAAGCTTCCGGCCGAAGATGGTATAACAGATTTTAATACTGGTAAGCGTACTGCTGTATTATGGCAGGATAAGCATCTGCTTGTCAGAATTCCGTGGACGATGCTTTATTTTTATGATCCCACTCAGATGTTTGTTGTCAATGGAGCGTTGACTTATGACGGAGGTTATAATTATGAAATACAAACTACTGTTTCTGATGGAATTGCTGTTTCCGCAGTTTTCATGGATCAAATAGTAAACAGCATGTCAAGATATACCTGGTCACCGGTTTTTATAGTCCCAAAAACAATTGAAAGAGAGAAAAAATCATTAGAAATTATAAGTTCTGAATTAAACAAAATACCAGATCATCCGGATTAGAAAGTTATATAAAATTTAACTGTTTTTCTTTTTTTTGTTTTCGAAGCCTTTTCTTTCAGCCTTGCCCCATTCTTTTTTTCTGAATAATGCCTGGATATTTCCCATTACGGCAAAGTAGGTGTGTACAGGATAGAAAAAGGGTTCTAATAAAGCTGTAAAAAACAGATAAAACACCTCTCTTTTTCTTTCATATTTATGAAAAGTAATTTCTTCGAAAAGAATTGCCCAGGTGGAAATACTAACAGCAAATGAATATACAAAAAGAAATAAAAGAAGATAAAATGCCCAGTTAAGAATCCCTGCTGAAATAAGGTAAATTGTATAAATAAAACCAATAAAAGCTATTAAGGGGGCCATCCACTCAAAGAAAAACCAGTAAGGATATCCTAATAATCCCAGTCTTCTAAATTTAGGGTTAAAAAATAATTTTTTATGGGTCCAGAGTGATTCTATCAGGCCTCTTGTCCATCTGGTACGTTGTCTGAACATTGAGTTAAGATCAGATGGGACTTCGGTCCAGCACAGAGGGTCAGGTATATAACTCACTTCATATTTTTGGTCATTTTCAACCATGTGGCGTCTCATCCTTAAGACAAGCTCCATATCTTCCCCAACTGTTTTTGTACTATATCCGCCTGCTCCAATAACCGTTTCCCTGTCAAACATTCCCATTGCCCCCGAAATAAGCATCAGGCCATCCAGGTGGCTCCAGGCCATCCTTCCAAGTAGAAAGGCCCTGGTGTATTCCATAACCTGGAAACGTGGCAGGAGCTTTTTTGGAAGATGAATTTTGCGAATAAACCCCTTTTCAATATCACATGAATTTATGATCCTGATTACCCCTCCTGTGCCGATACGCTTTTTCTCTTTTTCCTCAAGAAATGGTTTTACTAATTTCAGGATTGAATCCACTTCTATAATTGAGTCTGCATCAATTGAGACAATCAATTTACTTCTGCTGATATTGACACCTGCATTCAATGAATCAGCTTTTCCCCCATTATTTTTATCAATCACAGTCAAATTACTGAAAGACGGGTCACTGGATTTATAAACCCCTCTTATTCTTTCACATGGTAAACGATAATCAAAATAATAATTAACCCTGGTCAGTTTATAGGCTTCTGTTATTTTTTCAAAAGTATCATCGTCCGATCCGTCATTTACAATAATGACTTCAAAATTATTATAATATAGTGAGAGGAGGGTCCTTACGTTGTCAATTATTGTCCGGCTTTCATTAAAAGCCGGTGCAATTATTGAAACACGCGGGCTTAATGGAGATAATACGAGTGAATTATAATTAATAAAACTATTTTTTCTTAAATATTTTCTTAGGGCAAATGCCGAGGAAAATCCTAATAACAGGTAGGAGACAAACAGTATGAGTGTCAGAAAAAATATTATATTGGCAAAAAAGAATTCCATTGTTTAATTAATTCTTCTATCAAGAACGTGTCTAATAATAATGTTATAGTTTTTATATTCTGATTTCATCAATTTTACCAGAGTGCTTACACCTATTTCTCCCATATTTTCTATTGCCCTTGTAGCTTCTATCTGAAGTTGAACATCATCTTCTTTATCGAGTGTTAACTTAAGAAATCCAAGTAATGAAGGATCCGGCATTTTAGCCATAGATCTGAGTATCTCAAGGCAATTATTATAATTTTCATGTTTGTATCTTCTTTTCATAACTTCAAGGCAAGATGACATTTTCATATCCCCGGCAACCTCAATAGCAAGGTTCCTTACCCCGGGATGAGGGTGTGACAATATTGTCCTGACATCATCCTGTGTATTTGCCTGTTTAAACTCACGTATCATTCTTAGAACAAACATTACTACAGTTGGATTTGACGAATATATCCACTGTTTGAATTCCGGAACAGGAAGATTATGTTGTATCAGTAATTCATGTAAGGTGATTTGTTCCCATAATGAAAAGGGGCCCTTAAGATAAGTGAGAAATGTAAAAGGATTGTTTTCGCTTAATCGCACAAGTGCAATCTGAGCTTCCATTCTCAATATTTCATTTTTTGAATTTATCGCCTCATACATTTCATTATTAGCATCTTTTATATTCATAAAGGCTAATTCCCTAAAACCTTTAATTTTGATATGCCATCTCCTGCTTCTTGCACTTTTTAATGAATCTTTATCAAGGCCAAGTTCACGATAAAGCCGGTTAAGCTTCTTTCCGGTCTCTCCTTTCAAATTAACACTAACATCAATCATTTGATCTATAAGGACCTGCCTGCGAAACTTGTTTGAAGCAATTTTTCTGAATTCATCAATTACATCTTCTCCATATAGATAATCCATAATGAGAACTTGATAATTCTCCATAAGATATTCCCTAATCTTCTTTTCACGCTCCATTCTTTTTCTGTTCAACAAAATAATGATCAGAAGAATAATCATTGTTATTATGCAGACTACAATTGTAATAATAAGTGCATTAACAAGATTAAATGACTTTCCGAAATATTTCACCGGCATTAACCAGGGGCTTCCATTATCTGGTAAACGGTGTTTTTTAAAAAATTTAGCGGGATTAATTGATGGAATGGAAATATTAAATTGATTCCTTTCTTTTAAAATTGAATTTTCCAGCCTGTTTTCATTTTCAATTTCAGTTTTATCAGGTATGAACAGAGGACCTGAATATGCATCAGAGATGCATATCAATGACCATATTAAAATGTATACAATCCTCATTGTCTTTTTTTAAGAGAATAAATTAAACTTATATTTCCATCAAATCTGTTACGGTATTGTGATACTTCGTATTTCTCAAGTGAATATCCTGCTCCGCATCGAAAAGAAAAAATGTCATTAAGTGATTTAAAATAAGTTAATCTTACTGTATGAGCATTTAATCGCATTAATGATATCTCTATTTCAAATGGTTCGTCGGGAGCTGTTCCCGTACCCAATGTTAATTGAAGATAATCAGTGTCTGTGAAATATTTTCTGGCATTAAGATAAAGTGAAGTTGTTGTTCCTTTATCTTTCATATAAAAATACACTTTTGATGAAAACCAGTATGTTCTAAAATATTTTTCAACAGATACATTGGGAATATATAAGTGACGATAAAAATAATAGTAATTCAGGCCAACCGATGTAACCCAACCCTGAGTAAGCTTTTGCCATATTTCAAGAAAAAGCCTGTGAGAAGGAAAGTATTTTCCCGGACTAAATGCATAATCTACCCAGGCATAATTCATGTTGGATAATATTGGATAAGCTTCAATTTCAAATTGCAGTTCAGTTGCATGGACAGCAGGGTTCAAATCTGCATACAGGTTTCCAATATTTATGCCCGGCAATACTTTTCCAAATGGCAGATAATGACAGGTACCAAGCTGGAATACCTGCCAAAACCTTGAATATGGTTCAGAAAAAGTGTCAAAATAATATCCGGTATGAAGTTCTGTTTTTGAATTTTGATCATTATCAGCGTCACTTAGTTTATAACCGACAGAATCAATTTCTGTTGCTGCAAAAATTGAATCACTTTCAGCCTCCGGGAATTCTGTATCCATTAAATGGGAAATATGGTTTTTATAAATTTCTTCTGCATCTGAAAGACTAATTTCACCAGAACTTATTAGAAAAATTTCATCTACATTTGGATGAACAGAAATAATTTGTTCAACTATTTTAACACCAATTTCATGTTCGCCTTTCCAAATAGCAAGATCGAGCCGTGCCTGAAGAGCATCAATATTATCAGATTCCCTTAGTATTATGGAATCAAGAATTTCTGTTGCCTGGTCATACTTTTCCTGCCATCCATAAATTCTGGCAAGAAATATCCAGGCATCGCCATAATCAGGGAATGAACCAAGCAGGGCAGACATTTGTATTTCAGCTTCTGATATATTACCTTCTAAAGCTTCTTTTCTGATTTTCATAAATTCAGCTTCCGGATTTATCTTTTTCTGAATATCCTGACACAAACCGGATGAAAAGCTGTTAATAAGTATTAAAAAAAATAAAATCAGAAATTTATACATGAATTAATTATTTAATGCAAGTCTTATTTTTTCAATAAAATCATCAGGATCTATTGGTTTTATAAGATAATTTTCAATCCCAAGTTCATATGCCTGTTTTTGTATTTGCGGATTACTGAATGATGATACAACTATCACAGGAGTGTCTTTCTTCAAATCCGCCCTTAAATATTTTATTAGTTCAAGTCCGCTATGATAAGGAAGATGAATATCTATTAAAATAAGATTATAATTATTTGAGCTCAATTTTTCCATAGCCTCATTTCCATCCATGGCAATATCAGTTTGATAACCAGCCCTTCCAAGAATAATAGATTGAGTTTTGGTTGCCAGAATATTGTCTTCACAAATAAGTATTTTCATTTCCTTCAATAAGGTAATTTAGGAATTAAACTTCTTAATAAAATTAATTCGCAAAATTACTTATATATATTACATTACTCCAAAATATCACGAAATCTTAATTGGTTTATACGATTTTACATAATTATTGTTTCAGGTGCTATTTTTGTTAATAAGGCGAAAATTTATTGTTATTTTTATGAAAAAGAAAATATAATATTAAAGGATGTTAATTTTCTTAACCTTTTGATATTTATTGCTATACAGCTGTATTTTTGATAAGTTTATAATTTTTTAATTAATTATTTTTTACTTTATTATGAGAATTTTGTTTAAAACATTAATACCCGTTTCAGGTTTTTTTCTGCTTATATTTTTTTCATCCACTTCTTACATAAATTTTGAAAATAAAGAAAGGCATGTTATTGATAAATTTCATATTGATAGTTGTCTTAATATATTTTCCCCTGAAAATATTATAAAAAGTAAGACGGGTTATCAGTATTGGTTTGTGGATAAAAATTTTTTAAATGGAAAGACTATTAAAATGAGTGTTGTGGATCCGCATTCAGCTTTTCATCCGCCTCATTCACATGAAGCAGATGAATTTTATTTTATCCTTGAAGGTACTGCAGAATTTTATCTGAATGGGGAAACAAGGGAAGCCGGTGCCTATTCAAGCTTTTATTGTCCTCCCATGAGTGAACATGGTATAAAAAACATTGGTAACGGAGTACTAAAATATTTAGTAATTAGAGAATATAAATGAAAACAGATTATTTAAAACTAAATCTTTTTCTGATGAAAGCCCCAACGCTCTCTTTTTTATTTTTATTTCTATTCATTGTTGCCGGCTGTACCTTATTCAACAATCAACAAATTGTTTTTAAGGATGATTTTAGTAATATGAGATATGGGCCGCTCAGCTCTGCGGATGGTGCCCATACTGAATATCACTATCTACATCATTCCGGGCCGCAGGGTTATTGGGCTGTTTCTAATTTTCGTTCAGGCAGCAGGCAAAATTCGTGGTATATTAGGAAGAATGGAGACAATAAAGTTATTTATCAGAAGTATTTTCATAAATCACCTTTGAGTTACAAGCCAATGGTAGTGGCAGGAGATGAGTTGTGGAAAAATTACCGGGTAAAAGTGCTTTTTGCGCCGGAGGATAAAGCCATGCAGTGTGGTATAGCTTTCAGATACCGGAATGACAGATGTTATTATTTTTTTGGAGTGGATGGTGGAAAGGCTATTCTAAAAAAGGTGCAACATGAAAAGGAATTTTTAATTCCGGATGAAAAAATATTAGGGGAAGTTGATTTTGATTATAAGCCTGGAGAATTTATTGAAGCATGGGCAGAGGTTTTTCAGGAAAAAATAAAGGTTGGCTTCGTTGACGGTCCTGTTCTTGAAGTATCAGATCCCACATACCCGTCTGGTAAAATTGGGCTTGTAACTTGTGTTCCTGCCCGCTTTGCAAAGGTTATTGTCACTATGAAACCACAGGAAAAAATTAAATTTGAAAATGAGCGAAAAAAGTTTAACCTTGAAGAGAAGACACTTCAGGAAGCAAATCCCCGGATGGTTTTATGGAAAAAAATATTTACTCCAAATTTTGGGGCAGGACGAAATGTGCGTTTTGGAGATCTTAACAATGATGGACAAATAGATGTTTTGATAGGACAAGTAATTCACCATGGTCCGAAAGATCGAAATTCAGAACTGAGTTGTTTAACAGCAATCACCTTTGATGGTGAAATTCTTTGGCAAACAGGACGGCCAGATCCATGGAAAGCCATGCTGACCAATGATGTGGCATTTCAGATTCATGATATTGATAATGACGGCAAAAATGAAGTTATTTATACCATGGATCAATATCTTATTATTGCGGATGCCATAAAAGGTACAATTCTGAAAAAAGTTCCAACCCCCCTTACACCGGAAGGTAAACCAACTTCCGGAGGACATAATATATTTAAGCGTATTCTGGGCGATTGTTTATTCTTTTGCGATCTCAGTGGCAAAGGATATGATAGTGATATTATTCTGTAAGACCGGTACAATTATTTGTGGGCATATAATAATAAACTTGAATTATTATGGGAAGCTGGCTGTAATACCGGACATTATCCGTATGCAACAGACATAGACGGTGATGGAAGAGATGAAATTATTATGGGATATACACTTTTTTCATATGACGGTAAAAAATTATGGTCTAATGATAGTATTTTGAAAGATCATGCTGATGGTGTTGCTGTTGTTGATTTTCAGGGTGATGGAAATCTCAGGATACTATGTGCGGCAAGTGATGAAGGCATGATATTTTTAGAACCTGACGGAAAAATAATTAAACATCATCGTATCGGTCATGTTCAAAATCCTGCTATAGCTAATTTTCGTGATGATTTACCAGGATATGAAACAGTTTCGATAAATTTCTGGGGCAACCAGGGGATCATCCATTTTTTTGATTCTAATGGTGATATCTATCATGACTTTGAACCAAATCAGTTTGGAAGTATGTGCCTTCCTTTAAACTGGACAGGCCGTAGTGAAGAGTATTTTGTACATAATCCCAATATTGAGCTTGGCGGTGTATATGATGGATGTGGAAGAAAGGTTTTAATATTTCCGGATGATGGTCATCCTGATCTTTGTAACGCAGTACTGGATATTACCGGTGATTGTCGTGATGAAATTGTAGTATGGGACATAAATGAAATGTGGGTTTATACACAAGCCGATAACCCCAAACAGGGAAAATTATATAAACCTGTCAGAAATCCTTTATATAATTACTCAAATTATCAGGCCACAGTTTCTTTGAGTGGCTGGTCAGAATAGTTACCTTTGCATTATTCTGTTAAAGCTTTATATTCAATTATTATAAAATAAGCTATATTAAATAAAAATAGCATCAGAGTTTGTTAAACTAAATCTGGTATTGAAAATGTATAGAAAAAAGAGAATAAGCCCGTTTATTAAAACATCTAAAAAGTATTCAGTATATACAGGAGGGAGAATTTTCTTTGTTGTCCTGTTTGTCATAATTCTGACAGGTGTTTCCTGCAAAAATAGCCATAACATCATAGATGAAATTCTATATAATAAAAAGAGTTATTATTATATCGATATAAAAAATTATCCATCTAAGGACCCTTCTCTACCTGTTGGAATTTTTGATTCCGGTACCGGTGGTCTGGCTGTAATGAATGATATACTTGAATTCAGGGGTTTTAGTGATTCAAGAGGTTTAAAATTTAATCCGCCTGATAGTCAGCGAGTTTTTAATAAAGAATCTTTCATTTATCTTGCAGATTTAGCGAATATGCCTTATGGCAGTTATTCTCTCGAGAATAATTCTGAGTTGCTGATAGAACATATCTTTAAGGATGTTCAGTTTTTATTAGGGAATAAGTATTATCAAACTGCAAATTCAAAGGGATTTATGAATGACAAGGAAGCTGTAAAAGCTATTGTTATAGCTTGTAATACAGCTACAGCATTTGGGTTGGATACGATAAGAAGTTTTATTAAAAAAACAGGATTGGATATTGGAATTATTGGGGTTATAGATGCAGGATCATCTGCAGCAGTAAGAAATTTTTCCGTTAATGAAAGTGGAAGTATTGCAGTCCTCGCTACTGACGGGACTGTAAAGTCTGGTGCATATGTTTCTACTTTAAAGTTATGGATTAAAGATTTAGGACTTCAGGGGGATATAATGATTGTTCAACAAGCAGGGATAGGGGTGGCTGAGTCTATAGATGAAGATCAGGACTTCATCAATAAAGCAGCTTCACGGCCCAGAAATGGTTATAAAGGACCTTCAGAAACCGCATCTGGTGAAATGCGAATCAAATTTGATTTATGGGAAAGATATGACTTTAATATGGAAAACAGGGCTATGCTTTTTGAAGGTGATAAAAATAATCCTGTTAATCTGCAGCTTAATTCTGTAGAAAATTATATTAATTTCCATCTGGTAACACTTCTGGAGAAACTTAAATCAGAAAGCTCAGTTCAGCCTCTTAAATCAGTAATTTTTGGTTGTACACACTATCCTTTTTATGAGAAAGCATTTCGTGAGACGCTTGAGAGGCTGAGAGAATATAAAGAAGATGGCAAGTTTGTTTATAAAGATTTAATTTCAGAAAATATTCTTTTTATCAATCCGGGAGTTTATGTTGCCGGGCAGCTTTATGATTATCTGGAAAGAAAAGAATTGCTTAATAAGGGCGGGAATGTTAAAAATGAATTTTATATCAGTGTTCCTAATTTATTGAATAAAAATGTCCTTTTAAGGGAGGACGGTTCTTTTACATATGAGTATAAATATGGGCGAAGGGCAGGTGAAATACAGGAATATATAAAAACCGTACCTTTTAGCCGTAAATCTTTACAGGATGAAATATTATCCAGACTATTTGTACAGATTCCTGTTGTTTATGAACAGTTTTTAAATTTTAACCATAATAATCATAAAATATCTTTTCTGAAAGAAGAAGACAAAATAAAAAATTATTGATTAAATAATTTATCTTTCTCCTTTTAGTCTCTTTATTTCGTGGAAATGATCAATAACAAGTTTTTCAATTTTTTCCCTGCTGGTTTTCCGGTAATTTTCAAATTCTTCCTGTACAGATGATAATTCATTTTGAGAGTCAACCATGAGGGAACGATTACGCAGAAAAAATAAAAGTGTAAAAATCAGGAGAACACTTAATCCAATTATTATTAACCATACTATTGTACTATAGAGCACTTTATGCATTGAAAGGCCAAAGAATTTCATGTTATCGCGATTTTTTACAGCATATTCCAGATCTTCCCGTGTTTTTTGAAGGATATTAATTAGTGAATCCTGTTCTTTTTTAGCTGTTGATATTTCTAATCGTTGTTCTGACAGTTTGTTATTCAAATATGTAAGAGTGTCAATTGTATTTTTTTTCAGGCCCAAAAAAATGTCTTCACGAATGGCACGGTAATTATTGTAAATACTGGTTCTGTTCTGGATATAGTCCAGCTGATCTGAAAGTGTACCAGTACTCATTATTTCAGGTGTCCTGATTTGATCCTGTGAAAAAAGTGATAAATTGAAAATGATTGTTAAAATGAATATCAGTTTTATTCTTTTCATAGTTTATACCATTTTAGGCAAACTGGTGACGGAAGATTTAATGATTTGCCTGTATCTTTTAGTAATCCTGTTTCTTTATTCCGCTCAAAAATAACAATATTATCGGTATCCATATTAGCAACGAGCAGATAATCCTCCTGGGGCTCTATACAGAAGTTTCTTGGATGTTTGCCTTTGACATCTTGATAATCAATAATATTTAGTTTTCCATTTTCCTGGTTAATTGAATAGATCACCAAAGAGTTATGTCCGCGATTGGATACATAAAGGAACTTTCCTTCAGAATCTGAATGGATATCCGCAACAAAGCTGGCTTCAGAAAAATTATCCGGTAAAGTTGAGATTGTCTGACTTAGTGATAGCTTCCCGCTTAAAGGATCATGATAAAACAAACTTGTTGTGGAACTAAGTTCTTCAGCAAGATAAAAATAAGGTCTTAGCGGATGAAAAATCATATGTCGGGGACCGGCACCGGGATTTGATGATGCCCAGGGAGTTGAAGCCGGAGTAAGTTTACCAGTATTTTGATCCAGGGAGTGGATCATTATTTTATCTGTTCCAAGGTCAGCTATATAAACATAATTATTGTCGGGTGACATTAATGATGAATGTACATGAGTTCTGTCCTGTCTTGGAGAAGGCCCTGTCTCCTCTTCATAATGAATGGTTTGTATGGAATCTCCAATACTTCCGTTTGAATTTATTTTAAAGACAGTAAAACTCCCTAATCTATAGAAGGAAACAAAAATATATTTTCCTGATTTATCAAGGTGTACATGGCAGGCTCCGGTTCCGTATGCAGGAACCTTATTTATTAATTCAAGGCTTCCGTCTGTTTGATTTATTGCAAATGAATTGATCTGATCAAGTCTTTTACCCTCTGTATCTGTTGACAGTCCTATGGAATATAGATATTTTCCGGATGGATGAATTTCAAGAAAATTTGGACTTATTAATTCCGGAAGGGTTTGTTTAAGAGTAAATATAAGTGAATCTCTGTCAAATTCATACACATATAATCCTTCACTTCCTCTAACGGAATAAGTGCCAACATATAAAAACTCTTTTTGTTTAGCATTCTCAGTTTTACAGCTCATAATAATTATAACTGCAAAACATATTAAAATACTTTTTATTTTCATGCACCGACAGCTTTAAGTGCTTCATAAACCAGGAATGCAGGCCATACAATAGCCTTCAGAAAGCCAATAGCCCCCATCCAGAAAGTGGATGCAGTAGATATAAAATATATTGCAGCTCCGACAAGTCCAAGTCCATATACCGCACTTGAAGTACTGCCCTCAGAAATTTTCTTTGCCATGATTATATTTTTAAGGTTAAAGAAACAAATATACATTAATTTCAGAATGAATAAAAAAGCTAATCCCGTGAAAATTTTTTTGTTATTTAAATTAATAACATCTGATTTTGTCAGGTTCTAATTAACTGTTTATTTAGAAATTTACAAATTTGTAATTAATTTCTCCATTGTTGATCATTAATTGAAAATACCCTGCATTTTTCTCATTGTCTTTAAGAGCATCCATGATTATATGTGTAGTATTTCCGAAAACCTGTACATCCTTTTTATGGTCATGTCCGGTAATAACCATATCAACCCTGTATTTTGTAAACAAATCGAGTAATACATGCAATTCTTCCGTTAGCGGATTAGTACTGCTTGTTCTCCTGAAACGGAATAAATTGTTATGAGTGACAACGATACATCGCCGGTATTCCTGCCTTTGAGCCTTAAGAATATTTTTAAACCATTCCAGTTGCTTATTGCCCAGGGTTCCGCTACCTGTGTCAAGACAAATGAACAGATCCTTATCAACAGAGGTATAGACTTTAATAGTATAGGATGATGAGCCGAATGCTGAATAAAAATATTTCCAGCCCCCAAAATAGAGATCATGGTTTCCTGTTATTATAAAAAAAGGTAGTAAATCTTCTTCAGGAAGCAGTTGTTGAAAAAGCAGATAATCTTTTTCATGGCCTGTAGTAATATCCCCGGCCATTATTATTGCATCTGCATTTGTGCTGTATGCACTGTCAAAAAAAGCAATGAGATTTTTAGTTTCCCCTACATGACTGTCGGCCATACAAAGAATATGATATTGATCATTCTGAGTAAATATTACTTTATCAGGATGTCGTGAATTCCATGCTAAAGATTGTTCAAAACGCTGATTGACAGATTCATGCGAGTAAAACATTCCGGCGATATCAGCATCTTTTAAACAAGCAGAAATACAAAATAATGAAAAAACAATAGTTATAATAATTATTATTCGATATCCCATAATATTCCTGTTCTAATGAAAAATCCAAAATAATTTACATTAAGATTAAAAGCGCCTGCAGTTTTATACCATGCCTCTGAAAAGAGATCCAGCTTAGGAGTCAATCTGTATATACCATGTAAATACATTAAAGGATTTGTCTCCTGGCTGATATTGAAATGGTCAACATCTGTTAATGATATCCCCAGATTCCAGTTGTTACCAAAAGGTTTCAGATTCCAGGAAAAAGCATACATTAAATTCCAATTCTCATGAATTTTAACTGCTGATTCCTGATCGAATTCATAATGTTTAATCGCTTTTTTAGTATAAGCATAGGTGCGGAAATTTGTGCCCAGTAATATTTCAAAATGATCCCATTGGTGTTTTAAGACAGTACCAAAGTTAGTTTCCCGTAAAAGTTCTGAAATTCCTGTCCATAAATAAAAAATATGCCAATTTAGTTGAAAATTATTTAGTAAAAATTCTCTTCCTGTATCAATATTAAATCCATTAAGTGTTTTTTCAGCATTGGATATTAAATCAAATTGGATTCCTGATTGAAAAATATATTTCTTAAAGTGATATTGGCCTCTTACAGCAGATTTTATAAATAATCCTTCTGAAACATTGTTTTTTCCGATATCAGCATAAACATTCACTTCAGGTTGAGCTGCCGTATATGATGCGATAAAAAACAAAATAAAAAAAAGGAAGGTTCTCATCAAACTGATTAAAAAAGTAAAGAAATCACAAATATAGGAATATGATACAATAAGAAGGATTAGTCTGAATGAAAAGTGCAATGTCCGGATAGCTCTTTTTTAAATTTCCTGCACCTTTGATAATAGTATGACAAAAATCATCCTCGTGAACTTCAGATTTTTGGAAGATCGATCTCTGAGAGTATCTTATTTAGTCCTTCAATAGTCTGGCCATTATGAAAATGATAAGAGGAATAAAGGATTTGTTTAGTTTCATCAAGTATGACTGCCGACATAGCAAGCGATCCAATATCAATTCCCAGGTATTGATTAGATAGATTGCTCATTGGAAATTTAAGATATATTCGTAAATAACAGAATCAAATCTTTAAATGCAATTTATTAAAAGTAAAGGACAGAAGCAAAATTTATTGCTTAAATCAGAGACGTTTATGTTTGTTACATTCTCTTAATCAAGATTTCCATCAAATCAGATTTTGATAAATTCAAGGGATTATTTTTTATTTCGGTAATATCACAGATTGGTGCGATATCAGAATCATTGATGCCAAAATTTTTTAAAGCCGGGAATTGAAATAAATGGGTCAATTTATTAAGGTAATCAATAAATCCATCTATGTAATAATCATCCGGTTTGTTTTCAGAGCTTTTAAATATTTTACCCAATGTTGTATATTTATTTAGGGCAATACTTTTGTCTGATTTTTTTCTGAGTTCTCTTATATTGATTTCATTAGCCGGGGCCATAAGTGTTCCACAAATAAGTCCGTGAGGAATATTAAACATTCCGCCAATTGATGATGCGAAACCATGGACAGCTCCCAGTCCTGCATTTGCAAGACATATACCGGAGCTTAATGCAGCGAAGGACATATTTGTTCTTGCAGTAATATCTTCTCCATGTAGATAAGCACGTTCAAGGGATGATTTTACTGAACGGAGTCCTTCAATAGCAATTGCATCAGTATATGGACCTGATTTATCAGAAAGATAAGCTTCTGTTAGTTGTGTGAAACAGTCCATTCCGCTTGCAGCTGTTATATCCTGAGGGCAAGACAAAGTTAGTTCAGGATCAACAATAGCAATATCCGGAATAAAATTATCATGGCGTAGCGATTTTTTAAACCCATTTTTCCCAATTTCAGAGATAACTGCATTTTTGGTAACCTCGCTACCGGTACCGGCTGTGGTAGGGATGGCAATGAAAGGAAGTTTAGTTCCGGGATGTATTTTTGTTCCAATGCCTTCCAGAAAAACTTTGACAGATTCAGTTTTATAGATCATGGCAGAAATCGCTTTTCCTGCATCAATAACACTTCCTCCCCCAATTGCAATTACTGTATCAACTTTTTCCTTTCCAAGCCTGACTACCGCCTGGTCTATCATGTCAGGTGATGGTTCGCCGGATATTATTATTCTGTGATTTTTAATTTTATTTATTTCAAAAGTCTTAAATATTTTTTCAGCATGAGATGAATTATCGAATGATTGCCCGCCCGTAATGAGAGCAATACTTCTACCGTATCCGGAAATAATATTATGAAGATCAGCCAGTTTTCCCGGTTGAAAATAAATAGTTTTTATTCCTGAAAATGTAAATGCTTTTACCATTTTGTCCTGTCGGATGGTTGTATGATATTATACCTAATTCCCTGGCGGGGTCCTGCCATAAGATCTTTAACTGCATCACGCCAATTAAGATAATGTGCTGTGTTTTTATGATTAGCGGCAGCCTCCTCAGATTCATAAGCTTCATATATCATAAAACGTGACGGGTCATCAGCCTGTTGAATAATATCAAAGCGCAAGTTTCCGGGTTCTTTAACCGATTCTTTATGGTTCGATATTGTAGCCTCAATAAAAGCATTTATTCCTTCAGTTTTTACATGTACATAAACACAGGTTACTATCATGATTTTTATATTTTTCCTGCTAAGATAATTGAAACTGAAGGAAAGATCAAATATAATCTTCAGGTTATAAGGCTTTATCCTGCCCCATATTGATATAAGTTAATTTCGGATCACTGTTTTCAGTGGTTGCAGATAATAATCTTGCGGTTATAATAAATCGGCCTGATCTTACAGTAACAATGTACATCCCTTTATTTATACCTTCCAGGATACAGGCATGCTGCCCTTGTTCAAGAAAATATTCGGCATCTAATATTTTTTTTCCGGTAAGGTCATATATTGAAATCACTGTTCTGCTTGATTCAGGAATAGTAAAATACATTCTTGTAAACTCCGTCATTGGATTAGGGTGAAAGCTGATATTTTTCCCATCACCCTGTTTGTCGGATTCAAATTCAAATAACATACCTGAAAAATGTATAATGTCATTATCTCTGTTGATAGGATCAGAATAACTATTAATGGATTCCTGTTTCAGGGAAGTATGAAATGTAATATTATTTAAATTTCCGGAGCTTATATAGTTATCCTGTGCTGATATGTTTATATAAGTGAATATTATATAAAATAAAAACATACAGAATGAGATTCCGGATTTAAAAATATGACATTTCATCTAATCGATATATTTAAAGCAAAAATAGCTTAAAATTTTGATAAGTTTTAATGTGATTAAAAAATATTTTTTAACACTAAATTAAAATCTTTTTATTATACGCTGACTTTTACGTTTTATTAAAAAAATTGTTTTATTAAATTATAATGATGTAACTTAATATATTAAATGTTAAAATCAAAATTAATTGTTCTGTTTTTTCACTTTAATTATTATTTCCAAATGTTCATTTTCGTGCAATCCAGAAAGGCTGACTTCCGATCATGGCACCTTTTTGCCCTTCAATAGAAAAGTCTGATGTCGAAGCAATAAAAAAAACGTAAAACATTTCATCTGAGCCGTGTTTATTTAAATTAAAAGTTTCACCGGTATGTATGATCCTGTTATTAAAATACCATGTTACAATGTCAAATCCATGTCCTTTAACTATTAGTTTATTTTTTTTAACCTCTATTGACTCAATAACAGGTACCTGATCATCCGGTCCTCTGGCAGCCCAAAAAAATGTTCCGTCTTTCAGGCTTTTATATACATTTTCCTCAGTAACTTCTTCTACTAATTGTATCTGATAAGCTCTGTCAATATCTTCAATTCTGTGCAAATCGTCAGTAGCCGTAAACCATAATGGTCTCCAATTCGGGTTATGCGGGGAACCAAAATGATCAAGCAAGGTTGCGAATAATTCCTGGGTATAAGTCCATCTTTCGGACTCTCTGAAGGTTGCACGGGTAAATATGTCAATTCCGTAAATATTAGGATATTTACTAAAATAATATATATAATCTTCCGGCTTATTATTATTTTTTTCGACTGATCTGCCAGGGTGTGCGAAGGAGATTAATCCACCGTTCTTTTCAGCAGCAGCAATTGTTTCTTCAAATTCCATATCCTGTCCGGTAATGTTCGAAAATAATGAAACGATATGATGGGTGCTAATTCCCCGGTGAGATGGTTCTGATCCTAAAATTGCAAGCATATCCAGTTTCTCGGGGTAGCGATTTTCATATACTATATACTCTTCCAGGGATTTGTCATCAAATTCACCTTTTTTTATACGACTTTCAGTTGTGGCAGATATCCCTAAAGAGGCAAAATCATTCCATGGCCATGTGTTTAACCAATGATCTGTAATTGAAAGGATGTCATATCCTAATTTATGATAACTGTCAACAACTATTTGTGGGCTAATCCAGCCATCACTACGCGTTGTATGCGTATGAAATTGTGCTTTTGCCTGTTTAATTGTTTCCCAGTTAATTTCTTTATATGGGCTAATCCATTCCGCTTGTTGGCTTTTGTTACATCCTGAAATAATTAATAAAAGAATTAAAAGAGTATTGATTAAGAAAATAATTAAACCCGGCTTTTTCATTTTTTCAGTTTTCATGATATATAATTATAAGTTTATGAATATATTCAGTTAGCATTCAAATGTATAAATTTAGGTAATTCTTCTTACATTTGACAATAAAGAAATAACATTTAACCTTCCGCTTTTAAAAAAGTTTATATTTATTTAAATTTCAAATACGGTTTTTTAAAAAAACGTATTACTTTTATTTCATACACTATTTTTTTAATATTATACAAATGCTAAACAATTATTTAATGATTTTCAAAAAAAATGTCGGTATTTTTATTATTTTGAGCTTACTCTTTTTCGGATGTACTGAGAAAGACTCTGTTTACTTAGTCAGAAATGGTAGAACTAATTATAATATTTATCTGGATCCTTTTGCACCAGAGCATGTTAAGTTTGCTGCTGAAGAGCTTGAAATTTACTTTAAGAAGGTTGCCGGAATTTCTCCTGCTATCATTATTGCCGAAAATCCTCCTTCTCCACCTTTCATTAGCCTGGGTTACAATTCAGCTGTGAGGGATGCAGGTTTTGATCCCTCTGTCATACCGAATGACGGTTTCAGGATAGTAACAAAAGAGAAAAATCTATATATATTTGGACCTGACACGCCCGCCGGAGAAGTTAATAAACTTGGAGGAGTGAATAAAGGAACCGCTAATGGTGTATTAACCTTTATTGAAGATTATCTTGGGGTCGAATGGCTCATGGCGGGTGAGATTGGAGAGCATTATAAAAAAGTAAAATCTATTTCACTTCCTTTAACTGATCGCACTGATTTTTCTCCTTTTAATTATCGTGTTCAGTCATTCAGGATGTCTGGCCCGCTTGATCAGGAATGGGATCGCCGGCTGAAACTGGCGAAGGTTGCAGCAGTATCTCATTCTCACTCCTGGGCTCAGACTATACCTGCATCTCTTTATGCTAAACATCCCGGATGGTTTGCCGAAGTACAGGGGAAGCATCTTCCGCCTTCAGGTACATATAAGTTAGAAACTACTAATCCTGAATTAGTTCAGGCATTTGCCGATACAATAATAGCAAGGTTTAGAAGAGATCCTGATTTACGCTGGCATTCACTATCACCTGCAGATGGCAGTTATGGCTGGAGTGACAGTAAAGCCAGTATGGCATTGATAGAGAAAGATCCTTTCGGGAACATTTCACGTACCCCTTTAATACTTAAATTTTATAATGATGTTGCAAAGATTGTTGGAAAGGAATTTCCTGATCATAAACTTGGTGGTTATATATACGCCATGTACCTTTATCCGCCTACAGCAGGAGTACCCAAGCTTGAACCGAATCTGGCTCTGGTAGTGGCTACTTCTATTAGCTATGGGTATCAGCTTTATCGGCCTTCTACACGGGAGAACTGGGATAATCTTATGCGTACATGGGGTGAAAGTGCTAAAAAAGATGGTTTTGATTTGTATTATTATGATCTTCCTACTTCTATCATGCAACCAAATGGGATATTATGGCCTCCTGCCCCGGATATCCTGAATTTCATTTTTTCAAGGTTAATTAAATATGGCTTTAAAGGTGCGTATGTATATGGGAATCCGGTTTGGCCGGTATTTGGTGCCGGTAATTATGTCCTTGCCAAATTACAATGGAATCCGGAACAGGACGCGACAAAACTGTTGCAGGATTATTATAAATCTGCATATGGAGATAATTCGGCACCATATATAGAACAACTGTTTAACGTATTGGATACAGCCTGGAATAAATTTATGAATGCACATCCCAGAGCTTCCTTCAGCCTTACAGAGGATCATCTGAAAGAAATATATGGCCCTAATTATGAGGAAATTGAAGGAATATATCTTAAAGCGAAAGCTGTTAAGAAAGAAGCTAAACAGCAACAAAGAATTGATCTGTTTGGACAGGTTCTTTCATTAATGCAATGGAATTTGAAAAAAAATGGATTATTGGCTGAAGATTATAATTCTGCCCTGACTTTGGGTGATGAAGATATTGATCATATATTGTCCAATCAGCAGAATGACGCCAGGATCACCAGAGGAGGAAGTATCATACCTGAAAATATTTTCGCAATAGAGATTTTGCCTCCCCTGGCTGATGCAAAAACCAGGGGCTCGAATATTATTCCTGTTTATCGAAATATTCGTATGTTATTGTATGCCGAAAAGAAAAGAGAAATAAATATCTATGTAAGAACTTTCAATGGAAGAGGTGAGTTTGTGCCTTTTACAGTATCTTCATCTGATGGGAAGCAAATTTTAGCCGGAGGAATGTATGAAGGGAGAAAAATATCTTTTAATACTGATACCGGGGAAAGTTATTTGCTTGATATCTCCAGTCGGGGGGCAATAATAAAATTGGAAGTTGAAGGTGCTGCCATAGCATATAAATCAAATCTTTTAAGCAATACTTTCCAGCTTGCTGCAGGCAGTGCCATGGAGGTTCCGGTAGCACTTTATTTCTTTCGGCCGGAGGAGTTGAAAAACTTTAGCCTGACTTTGGGGACAAGGGGAGCTGTAGCTGAGATTTATTCCCCTTCCGGCAGATTGGCTGGGAAACTTGATTGTACCCATAGTACAGCAGCACGTATTGATTTTAAGGAAGACAACATAAAATCAGGTTTCTGGAAAATTATATTCCATAAAATAGAGGCAGGTTCAATTTCCTTCACAATGGATGAAAACCTTTCCCCATGGTTAATACCTGATCCTGAACAACCAATGGTAATTATTACTGATAAAAAGTAATTAAATGAATTATTTTATTTTGTAGCACAAAATGTAAATGAATAATAAATACTGATTATGAAAAAAGTAAATATGACACTAACACTTAAAGCTTTGATTTTGACCCTTTTTATCCTGTTTAACGGATTTAAGGTATTTACCCAGCAAGAAAATCTGAATGTTTTGGAAAGATGGGTAGAATGGTCTGATTCGAAAAATATGCTCGTTCATCATTTGAATAGTCAGGCTTTTTCTTATCTTGATATTAGAGACAAGGAAATTGCAGGATTAAAGTCAAAGGAAGACTGGATTGCCAGACAAAATAAAGTAAGAGAGATCCTGATGAATTATATAGGCCCTTTTCCGGAAAAAACATCATTAAATCCAAAAGTTACCGGTATTGTTAAAAAAAACGGCTTCAGAATTGAGAAAGTTATTTATGAATCGGTACCCGACTTGTATGTTACTGCTGCATTATTTATTCCGGATGGAAAGGTTAAAAAAAGGCCTGCAATAATTCATGTTAGCGGACATGGTTTTCCGGCCTTTAGATCTGCAGGTGCACAAAAGCAGATCTATAATCTGGTAAGAAAAGGATTTATAGTTTTTGCAATTGATCCCCTGGGCCAGGGAGAAAGAATTCAATATTGGGATGCAAATAAACAATCTTCTCAGATGGGTTCTTCTCCTGTCGCAGAACACTCGTATTTTGGTGACCAGATGTTTTTATCTGGAATTTCTCCTATTCGTTATTTTATTTGGGATGGAATCCGTGCAGTAGATTACCTTCTAAGCCGTAAAGAAGTAGATCCTGAACGAATTGGCATTTTTGGATGTTCAGGCGGAGGTACTCAGACTACATTTATTTCAGCGTTTGATGAAAGAATTAAAGCTGCGGCACCGGGATGCTATATAACTGGATTCAGGAGACTCCTGGAATCAATAGGCCCTCAGGATGCCGAACAGAATGTCTGCCAAATAATACGCCATGGGATAACTCATGCTGATTTGTTAGAATTAAGGGCGCCCAAACCATTATTAATATCTTCAACAACACTTGACTTTTTTAGTATTCAGGGAGCAATAGAGACCTTTCAGGAAGTAAAATTGGCTTATAAAGCTTTTGGGAAGGAAGAAAACGTAAATCAGGTATATGATGATGAAGGACATGGGTTCCATCGAACTATCACTGACATTTATGCTTTTTTTCAGGATGTCCTTAATCTCCCTGGAAGTTCATTGGAAGAAGATTTTGAAGGATTTAAACCTGAAGATCTGCAAGTCACTTCAAGCGGACAACTATCCACATCATTCGGAAGCAAACTTGCATTTGATATATGTGAAAATGAATCCCGTAATCTGGTTGATAAAATTAATGAATCAAGGAAAAATCCAGACATGCACCTTCCTGGAGTTTTAACAAAAGCAAAAGAGCTTTCCGGATATAAGGAACCTGAAAACGAGTTAAAACCTGTTTTTCGCGGGCGCTATCAGCGGGAAGGTTATTCCGTTGAGATGCATGCTCTACAAGGTGAAGGGAAATATGTGATTCCATTATTATTATTTATTCCAAAAACGGACAATAAAAAGCCGGCAATAATATATTTACATCCTGAAGGTAAAATTAGTGATGCCGCTAAAGGCGGAAAAATTGAAGAGCTCGTAAAAAAAGGATATATCGTAGCAGCACCTGATGTTATCGGAACGGGTGAAGTCGAAGACAGCAGATATGGAACTGATTATCTTGCTTTGATGATTGGCCGTAGTGTAGCAGGAATTCAGGCCGGAGATATTAACAGAGTGTGTGAATTCTTAAAAACCAGACAAGATGTTGATGAGAAAAGGATTGGTTCACTTGCCTTTGATCAAATGGCCCCGGCATTGTTATATGCAGCAGTATTTAATCAATCAATCAGCTCTGTTACATTAGTAGGCTCATTATTGTCATATAAATTATTGTCCATGAATAAATTTTATGACAGATATTTTCTAAAATATTTTACCGCCGGTATGCTAAAGGAATTTGATATTCCTGATCTTGTAGCAAATATCGCTCCCCGGCGAATTGCTCTTATCGATACGAAAGATCAAATGAGACAATCTGCAAGTAAAGAATTACTTAATAAAGAGCTCTTTTTCCCGAGATCTGTTTATACTCAAAAGAACGTTCCGGAAAATATCAGGCTTGTGGCTGATGAAAAGGAATTGAATTTTGTAATTGATTGGGCGATGATGAGGTAGAAGGGTGACGGGTGACGGGTGACGGGTTACGGGTGACGGGTGACGGGTGGGGGAGCTGAAAAAGAGTAAATGGTCAGGATCGGAAGTTGTGTAAGTAATATCGTTAACAGACCGCACTTTTGTTTTTTTCAATCAGCTGCTTATCCGCTAAATTATCCGGGACTTCAATCCACTTTATTTTTCCGGATGCTCCTAATCTCCGCAAGATATCTCGATGGGGTTTTTCCATAATATTGTTTAAAACAATGAGTGAAATAAGAATGAGAATTAAAGCCTGCGGCGATACCAACTTCTTCAATTGAAAAACTGCCTTTTTCCATCATTTCCACTGATTTTTTAAGACGGATATTCCGAATAAATTCAGTTGCTGACTGCCCTGTCAGAGCTTTTAATTTCCTGTGAAGAGTTGCCCTGCTCATGTGAAGATCAGAAGCCAGAATATCTACATCAAAGGTGAGACTGGTTAAATTTGCCTTAATTATTCTGTTAGCTTTTTCCAAAAATAATTGATTGGGAGATAAACTATCCGCAAGCAAATTTTTCTCAATGTTCTCAAAATAAGAATATGATTTTCTACGCCTTATCAAATTATGAATGTATGCCAATAAAAGATCATCACGAAAAGGCTTTATTAAAAAAACATCAGCACCTGATTTCAGGCTGTTGATTTCTGTATCTGTTTCTACTTTTGCTGTTAAAACTATAATTGGAATATGCTGAGTGACAGGGTTTTCTTTTAACATACGATTCATTTCCAGGCCATCGGATAAAGGTAAAACCAGGTCAGTCAGAATCAGATCAGGCCTGGAGACCAATGCTTTTTCAAGTCCTTGCTGGCCATTACCGGCTGTAATAACCCTGAATTCTTTACTTAGCATATTATACAGATAGTTTCTCAAATTCGTATCATCTTCCACTATAAGGATCGTTTTCAAGTCAGTTTCAGTTTCCAGGGGTGTTGAATTATTCATATCATTTTTCATAATCTCCCGCTTAACTGTCTTCGGCTTAATTGTTTCTTTTTCCTGGATTTTCATTAAATGATATGGAAAACAAATACTTATAGCGGTGCCTTTAGCGGGAATAGAATTAATTCCAATATAGCCTCCCAGTAATAAAGTATATTCTTTTATCATATGCAGACCAATCCCGGTTCCCGTAGATTCATAACCGCCTTCCTGGTAAAAACGATCAAAATATCTGTTTAATTCAACAGGATCCATACCTGTGCCAGTGTCAGATACAGTAATTTTAATAATTGGCCCTTCTATTTTTTCTCCAACTAATGTTGAATAAATTGTAAGTTCTTCATCTTTATATTGATGATTAATTTCTATCTTTATTATGCCATTTTCAGGTGTGAACTTTATTGAATTTGATAAAAGGTTCATTAAAATTTTATCCAGTTTATCCGGGTCGGTATGAAGATATAATTCCGTAAATGGTGTTTCAATACTAATATCAATATTTTTATCACGTGCATCGAGGATAAAGCAATCCAGCACCTGATAACACAATTTTATCACATTGATCCTTTTTGGGCAGTTTTTTATTTTTTTAAGTTCCAGATTTTTAAAATCAATTATTTGATTTATTAGAGATTGCAAACGGATGGTATTACGGTTTAAAATCTTAAGTAAATAAAGAGTATCAGGGTCATCAGAATATTTATTAATTAACTGGTTTAAAGGTCCTAATATTAAAGTTAATGGTGTTCTAAACTCATGTGTTATGCCAGTTAAGAATTGTGCTTTCATCTGATTAAGAAGTTCAAGATTATCTCTCAGGATCCTTTCATTCATTACTTCATTTTTTAGTCGTTTCCGTTCACAATAGCTTTTAATGGTAAAAATTGTAACGGTAGTTATTAAAAATATATAAATTATTATGGCATACAATTGCAAATAAAACGGCTTTTTTATAGTGATATTTAGCTGTGCGATTTTCTGTTTCCATATCCCGTCATTATTCTGTACGTACATTTCAAAACCATACTCTTCAGGAAGTAACTTTGAAAAAGTGACCTTTTTTTCTCCTTTTACTTCAATCCAATTGTTGTAAAAATATAATAATCTGAATTTGAGATTATCCTTGCAAGGATTAAGGTACTTAACTCCTATAATATTAGTTCTCAATAAATTTTCTCTGATGGGCAGGATAAGGTTTTTTGAAGGGAAATTTTCTCTGAAAACAGAGAACTCAAAAAATTGGGAAGTAAATGCAGGAATTCCTAAAACTAATATAAAAAGGCTGATGTAATATTTTTTCATTTCCGGTAACAATTTTCAGGTAACAGGTTATCTGCAGGTAATATTCACTTATAAGTATAATTAAAAGGCATGTAGCCGGCAAAATAAGCCTTCAAATAATATTACATATCAGGCTTTATATGAGAAGATAAAAGGATTAATACAGATTATAAATTTGTATTAATTTAAGGAAAATAAAAGTCAAATTCAATATATTTATAACTTATGTTTCAATTCTGAATCATTTCTTATAAAGTGAATCAAAATTTCAAAAAATTGAAATAAATCTGATAGTAAGATTTTTTACTTCTTCTTAACTTTGATTATAAGAGAACCTGGCTAACTAACCGGAAAATTAACACTACTTTGTCTTTTTTGGATAATATCAGTTTTTATAAAAAATCTTGTTTTTAGGGCAGCATTTAATTTTATTCTTAATGCAGTTCGTAGTTTGATAACAGATCAACCGGATTTTTACAGAGACAGTTTTTCTTTCGGTCATCAGGTTTCTTTGGTGCCACAATCTCTTTAATACAATGGACAGGATATTCCCTGATTTGTGTTCAGGTAATAATTTTAGACTGAACCTTTAGTAACCTCGGAATCCTGTCTGTTGACTTAAAACTTCATACTTCATGAAAAAATGGAGGTCTTCACTAATTTTTGATCAAATAAACTAAACTTTAAGCTATATGAAGAAAAAAGAAGCATTATTAAAACCGGTTATCAGACTTGGGATATTGTGTTTCCTTTTATTTACACTGCCTTTAGTGTTATTTTGTCAGCAATTGACTATTTCGGGGAGCGTTACGGATGAGTCGGGGGCTCCTTTGCCGGGAGTAACTGTAATTGGTGTAGGGACTACCCTTGGTACGATAACTAATGCTGAAGGGGGCTATTCATTAACCCTTCCTTCAAGCGTCACCCGTTTGCAGTTTTCTTTTGTAGGCATGGAAACTCAGGAAGTTCCTATAGAGGGGAGAACTTCAATTTCTATTATAATGCGTACAACTGCAATTGGTCTTGAGGAAGTCATTGCTGTTGGTTATGGTGTCCAGAGGAAACAAAGCATAGTTGGATCAATTGCCCAGGTTACTGAAGAACAAATCAAACGAACAGGGAATGTCACTGATCTGCGTAAAGCCCTTGCCGGACAATTGCCCGGAATTGTTACCCTGACTTCTTCAGGTGAGCCCGGTGGTATTCTTACAGGTGAAAGTGCCACATCTGTTTATATCCGGGGACGAAATACCTGGAATGGAGGACAGGCCCTGGTTTTGGTTGATGGTATAGAAAGGGATATGAACAATATTGATGTGAATGATGTGGAAAGTATCTCAGTTTTGAAAGATGCATCTGCAACAGCAGTTTTTGGGGTAAAAGGGGCTAATGGGGTTATTCTTATCACTACCAAACGTGGTAAGGAAGGAAAAACAATTTTGAATTTTAATTATACCGGAACCGGGATGATGTTATCGAAACAGCCTGAAAAGCTCGATTCATATGAAGCAATGATGTTGAAGAACGAAATCATTGAGCGTGAGGGGGTAATCAATGAACCATCATGGAATGATTATGTTCCCTTTGAGATTGTTCAGCGTTATAAAAAGCCTCAAAGTCCTGGATATGAGCTTATATATCCGAATGTTGACTGGGAAAAGGCAATGTTCAAAGATATGGGATTTGGGCATAAGGCAAGCTTAAGTGCAAGGGGTGGAAGCAAAGTTATTCAATATTTTGGTTCGATTGCATACCTGCATGAAGGTGATATGTTCAAATATTATGATAATTATAAAGGCTACAAGCCAAATTATAACTTTGACCGTTTTAATTTCCGCAGCAACTTTGATATCGGCCTTACCAGGACCACTTTGTTCAAAATCAACCTTGCCGGTTATTATAGCCAGAAAAATACTAATTATAATAATGAAGGCAGTACAAGCAGGGCAGACTGGTGGATGTGGGCGTCCACATACTATACTGCACCCAATCTTATGATCCCTATACATCCCGATGGCCGGTGGGGAGCATGGCAGGAAGGTGGAAATAATACATTAAATCCGGTTGCTGTAGTGCACAATATTGGGATACGAAAAACCCGTGCCACACAACTCAACTCCGATTTTGCGCTGGAGCAGGATCTTGGATTTATCACCAAAGGGCTTAAAGCTTCTGCAAATCTATTTTATGATAATAATATCCGTTCTGAAGGAGGAATTTATGATATTCAAAACGCTATCAGGCCAAATGAACCCCGGACCAATGTGCCATTTAAGCAGATATATCCTTTATTATATAAAGGGCCTGATCAGGATCCTTCCGAATATACCCTTTTATTACCTGTTAGTGATGAAGAATATGACTGGGTCCTTCAACCCTGGACTATTCGCCAGGAGCAAATTATGGCGGCTAACTGGACAGATTATATCCCGGTTGACAGAAGGCTTTCTTATCAGGCACAATTAAACTATAACCGTTCATTTAATGCTCATAATGTCACTGCCACCGGAGTTTTTAAGCGTGAAGAATACGCCAGGGGCAGCATGTTTAAAAATTATCGTGAGGACTGGGTTTTTCGTATAACATACGACTACGATTTACGGTATCTCCTGGAATTTAACGGGGCTTATAATGGTTCTGAACAGTTTGGGCCAGGTTATCGCTTTGATTTTTTCCCATCTCTTGCAGTAGGATGGTTTATATCCAATGAAAAATTCTTTAATGTTAATTTTATTGACAGATTGAAATTAAGGTATAGTTATGGCAAAGTTGGTGATGATAAGGTTAGCGGGGCACGGTGGTTATATGCCTCACAGCTTGCTTACGGAGGTTATGCCAGATTAAGTGAAAATACAGCAGGTGCCAGCCCCTATATATTTTACAAAGAATCTGTTGTAGGAAACCCCGATATTCACTGGGAAAGTGCCATTAAAAATAATTTTGGCCTTGAATCAAGATTTTTAAAGAATTTAATCACTTTTAATTTTGATTATTTCACTGAAGACAGGACAGATATATTAATGGCAGGGACCAGCAGAACAGTTCCCCCATTTTTCGGGGCTAAACCGCCAAGTGCAAATCTTGGTCATGTTAAATCCAAAGGTTACGAAATTGAGCTGGGTTTTCATAAAGCATTTATAAATGATTTTAGATTTAATATTGACATAGCTTTTGCACACAATGAAAATAAGGTGATTTTCAGAGATGACCCTCCCCTCCAGCTTAATCATATTAAAGCAGAAGGTTATCCAATAGGTCAGGAAAGAAGGCTTATTGCCACAAAAATTTATCAAAACTGGGATGATGTTTATGCAAGTATCCCGACTGAAACTAATGACGGACATAAACTTCCGGGTTATTATGATCTTATTGATTTTACTGCAGATGGTATAATAAAATCCAGTGAAGACATTGCCCCTGTTGGATATTCGGGAGTTCCGCAAAATACGGCAAATATCACGCTAAATACCAGTTACAAAGGATTAAGTTTTACATTGCAATTCTTTGGGGTAAATAATGCTAGCCGGTATATAGCATTTGATAATTTCAGGAATACAACGGACAATGTATTTAGCCATGCCCGCGATTACTGGTCAAAAGATAATCCAAATGCAAGCTCTTTCCTGCCCCGCTGGAAGACTCAGGCTGAAAATACCGGACATTATTTTTTATATGATGCTTCTTTCTTAAGATTAAGAATTGTTGAACTGGCTTATTCTTTTAATGATTTTGCCTGGATAAAGAGCACAGGTATCTCAAATTTGAGGATATTCCTGAATGGTAATGACCTTTTCTTCTGGTCTAAATTGCCTGATGACAGGGAAACCACACATGATGGTGCCAACGCTACACAGGGTGCATATCCTACAACCAAACGAATTAATCTGGGAATCGATTTAACTTTTTAATTGACTATTATGAAAAACAAACAATCTATATCTTATTTTATTTTCTTTTTCATGTTATTGTTTGTTTCAATTTCATGTGAAGAATATCTCGACAAGGCGCCTGAAGCAGATGTAACAGAAAAAGATGCTTTTAAAAATTTTGATAGTTTCCAGGGGTTTATTGAAGAGTTGTATAATTGCGTTATAAATCCCGATTTGGCAGCGGCCTGGAATAACTATTCCTTTGCCGACGAAAATCTTGGCCCTAATCCTTATCCTTTTGATGTTGGTAATTATTGGAATGCTTCAAGTTATTTTCATGGAAGTACTAATGTTAATCCCTCTTCACTTGAAGGCAGGGACAGAAGAATTTACGAATGGGCATGGTATGCAATACGAAAAGCTAACCTAGCACTGGAAAAAATTGAAGAAGAAGGATTATTTGAGGGATCCGAAGCAGAGAAAAATCTAATTAAAGGTCAGGCACTTTTTTGGAGGGCCTGGTTTTATTTTGAGCTTGGACGATTTTGGGGAGGCTTGCCCTATATTACAAGGGTACTTGACCCAACTGAAAGCCTAACAACAGATGAATTTAAACGCCTGACTTTCCAGGCTATGGCTGTTGAGATGGCAAAAGATTTCAGGGCTGCTGCTGAATTACTTCCAAATCACTGGGACCTTATTGAACAAGGGCAAAGGACCCTGGGCCATAACCGCGACAGGATAAATAAGTTTCGCGCCCTGGGTTATCTTGGAAAAGTATTGTTATATGGAGCCAGCCCGATGATGAATCAGGAAGCTACAGGCAGCAATACTTATAATGCGGAAATGGCTAAACAGGCTGCCCAAGCCTTTGGGGAATTACTCTCTTTGGCCCGGCAAACACAAATCTATGCATTAGAGCCATGGTCAAGTTACATGGATGTTTTTTATCGTTTTAGTCATCTAAAAACAGGCGGAGTGGAAGTAATAATGAATCCGACCGTTTATGACCGGGGACGTATCAGATGGTCAGGACTGGGGGCTACCGTTCCTTCTTCTTTTGGGCTTAACAGCGGTTCCTCAGCAGATGTGCCCACCCATAATATTATTAAAAATTTTGGAATGGCAAATGGATTGCCTGTTTATGATGACGATTCGGGATATGATCCCTCAGATCCATGGACAAATCTGGAACCACGTTTTTACAAATTCATTGTTATTGACGGAGAAAAATTCTCGAATATCAGTGCTGCAGATAGTTATGCTGAATTGTACATTGGCGGCCGTCACCGTTCAGGGATTAATCCGGCTACTATTACCGGGTATTATCAGAAAAAATTCAATGGTATGAACCCGAATTTTACAGTTAGCGCTGCTGGTAATCTTTCAACTTATATTCCATATCTGCGTATGGCCGACATTTATTTAATGTATGCTGAAGCCGTAATTTTCAGCCCGAATGGTACGCCACAAAGTAATTCGGGCAACTTTAACATGTCGGCAGAGGAAGCTGTAAATGCAGTAAGAAACAGGGCACAAATACCTGATCTTGCAGATAAATATACAATTAACAGGGAAGTCTTTTTTGAAGAAATTGTTCGGGAACGGGCAATTGAATTATTTATGGAGGGTGCACGCTTTTGCGATCTTCGCAGATGGAACAGGAATGCCGATCCTCGTTACCTTGACAAAACTGCTCTTGATTTCAGAAGAGGAACTGACGGAAAACCAATCAATGTTTCTGAAAGAATAATTATAAAAAGAGTGGCAGAGCCCAAACATAACTGGCTCCCTTTTCCGGTTGCAGATACTAAAATTTTTAAAGGTTTTCCCCAAAACCCCGGATGGTAAGCTAAATTTTTAATTAAAACCTTATCAAATGAAAAATAAATATTTATTAATACTTGTATTTCTGAGCATGGCGATATTGCTTCTTCCACAAGCGATTTTTGCCCAACAGAAAGAGTTACTTACCATTGAATCTGTTATTGTTGACGAAAATGAAAAGCCCGTTGCTGATGCAGAAATATTCAGCAATTCTGCTTACGCCAAAACTGATGCAGATGGCCGGTTTACTATTTCAACTGAAAGAGGATCAAATTTGCTTATTGAGGCAGACGGATTCGAAGATATGACTATTGCAGTTGAGAATGCCATGAAAATAGCCAGGATAAACATTAAAAGTACCGAGTTTTTATATGGCAGAAATAAAAAGATAAATCTTGCATTTAAGGAGGCCTTTCAGGGTGACATTGTTGGAGCAGTTAGTACAGTTAAAAGCGAAGAAATAATGAAATTTGACTATAGCATTATGGCTTCTGAAATACTGAATGGCCGGACACCCGGCATGCTGGGTAGTAACAGTATCCGGGGAATTGGTATTGGTATCAACGTGGCTGATATAACCGGTACAGGGCTTGAATCAGGAAATGCGCTTTTTATTGTTGATGGTTTGCCCAGGGACATTCGTAGCCTGAGATTATCTGAAATTGAAAGCATTACAGTACTTAAAGATGTGAATTCAGCTATTTTATATGGGAATGCTGCAATTAACGGAGTCATTCTAATCACTACCAAGCGTGGAGAAGCATATAAAAGTGTTTCCAATATTATGGTTAATTATGGTATAGATAAACCAAGAGCTTTACCTGAATTCCTTAATTCAGCTGATTATATGATATATTACAATCAGGCCAGGATCAATGACGGACAGGCACCAACCTTCAGCCCTGAAATGATTGGGCATTATAAAACCGGAAATAAATATCGCTATCCTGATGTAGATTATTATTCTTCTGAATATATGAAGAATTTTAAGTCTTATTTTGATATTAATAGCGAATTTTCGGGAGGAAATGAACAAGCTAAATATTATGCCAATGTAGGATGGTATTCAGCAGGAAGTATTCTTGATTTTGGTGAAGCAGCCAATGCAAGGAATAATATTTTTAATGTACGCGGCAATGTTGACCTAAGAATAACTGATTGGATAACAACCTCTCTTGATGCAACTTCACTTTTTGGAAACAATAAAAGTCAGCGGGGAAATTTTTGGGATGCTGCCTTCAATACCCGTCCTTACGAATTTGCGCCCCTGCTTCCGATAAGACTCATTGATCCTGAAAACTCCTTATTATTAAGCAGAAAAAACGATATTGACGGAAAATTCATACTGGGCGGAACATCTACTTTTCAAACTAATCCTATAGCCGACAGTTATTCAGGAGGTGATTTTGAAAGAATTTTACGCAAGTTTTCGTTTAATAACAGGGTTGATTTTGATCTTAAAAGAATTGCCCGGGGCTTGTCTTTCCATACAAATATTAGTTTTGATTATTATACTGCTTATTCACAAACTATAAACAATACATATTCTGTATACACGCCTTCATGGCATGGAAGCACCGATAGTATAATTAATCTTACACAGCATGGCAGGGATACACGTCCCGGCACACAGGTAGTAGGAGAGACAACTTTTCAACGGAGATTAGGATTCTATGGGCTCGCCAGCTATGATAGAACTTATGGGGAAGTACACCATATAACAGGCTCTTTATTAGGTTATGGCAGCACATTTAAAGAACAAGACGATTTTCAGGGTATCAAACATTCACACTTAGGCCTCCAGTTAACATATTCCTATCAAAGAAAATATCTGCTGGATTTCAGTAGTGCCTATATGCATTCAGTTAAATTAGCAAAAGGTAACAGAGGGGGATTTTCTCCTTCCTTGGGTATAGCCTGGATGATTAGTAATGAGGACTTTATGAAATCGCTGAATAATGTGGATTTTTTAAAGTTAAGATTAAGCGGAGGTATTCTGCATTCAGATCTTCCAATTGCCAGCTTCTTTTATTATGATAACCGCTATGCAACCTCAGGCAGCTACGCCTGGTATGAAGGTACACGAAGCCGTTCCGGGGTAATGTCAAGTTGGAGCGATAACCCTGATCTGGGATATGCAAGGCGCAATGAGATAAACCTGGGCCTTGAGGGTTTATTTTTTGATAAATTAATTGGAGCAGAAATAAATGTTTTCTATGATCTTTACAATGACCAGGTAGTACGGCCAACATCCGTATATCCAGGCTTTTACACAGATTTTATTCCTTTTGAAAATTTTAATGCCGACAAGTATCAGGGTATGGAATGTGGCCTCAGCCTGAACAAATCATTTGGAGTCTGGTCAATTTTTTTGGGGGCTAATTTGTTGTATGTAACTTCAGAAAGAACTAAAGTTGATGAAATTTATGATAATGAATATCAGTACAGAGCAGGGAAACCACGTGATGCGACTTTTGGCCTTGAAGCTATTGGGCTTTTTCAAAGTCAGGCAGATATAGATAACAGTCCGATACAAGCTTTTGGTGCAGTAAAACCGGGAGATATCAAATATAAAGATCAGAATGGGGATGGTATCATTGATGGTAATGATGAAGTATATATCCGGCGTTACCAGGCTCCATTATCAGGAGGCTTGCAATTTAAATTGTCATACAAAATACTGACATTGTATTTTTTGGGTGAGGGTCGATCTGGTGCCAAAGGGTTCATGGAAGGAGACTACTATTGGATTGACGGAAATAAAAAATATTCCGGAGTGGCCCTTGGCGCCTGGACAGAAGCAAAGGCAGCCAGTGCAACATATCCCAGGCTTAGTGCAGGTACTAACAGCAATAATAACCGGAGATCAACTTACTGGTTATATAAAGATGATTATTTCAATATTAGAAAAATCCAATTGACCTGCACTATGCCTGAAGCGGTTTCCCGCTCACTAATGATGAAAAATTTGTATGTTTTTATTGATGCCTCTAATATTTGGCAGTTTGCTGAGAACCGGAAGATAAGGGACCTCAGGATAGGTAACGAACCATATTACAGAACATTTTCCGTGGGCATAAGAACTAATTTTTAATTGACATAACAAATCTTCAATATGAAATTTCCAAATAATATTATATACAAAAGGAAATTAAAAAACTCGGAGGCTTCATCAAAACAAGATGATTCACAATTATATAACTAAATTACCAGGTGATGAAAATATATAAAATTCTAACATTTCTTCCGCTTGCTTTTATTTTACTTGCTTCATGTAATTTGTTTGAGCCGGAAGATGATAATCACAGTACCATCAACAGGATTTATAAAGAGCCAAATTTTGCTGAAGGATTACTGATCAGGGCATATACTTATATTCCTACAAATGATTACCGTTGGGATGAGGTAGCAACCGATGATGCTGTAAGTAATGACAAACTGAATAATTATATGCGCATGGCAACCGGTGAATGGTCAGCTCTTTTTAATCCTCAAAACCTGTGGAATAATTGCTATGCTGCCATTCTCTATATCAACCGTTTTTTGGATGTTGTTGAAGAGGTACCCTTTAAATGGACAAATAAAACCCTCAATGATCTATACGTCAGAAGGTTGAAAGGTGAGGCCTATGCTTTGCGTGCCATGTTCAAATATTATTTACTCAGAAATCATGGAGGTGTCGGAGTAAATAATGAGATGCTCGGGACTCCAGTATATAATGAGTTTACGACTAGCTCAACTGAATTTTCCAAAGCAAGGCCTGCTTTTACAGAATCACTGTTGAGCGCTTATGCCGATATTACTGAAGCTTTAAAATATATTCCCGAGAATTATGGTGATTTACCGAATCTTGCTGCCTTACCTCCGGGGTTTAGTGAAATTACGAAAATTAGTGATTATAACACGGTTTTTGGTAATTACACTCAACAGCGTATAAGTGGCCGAATTGCAAAAGCATTCAAAGCTCGTTTGGCCTTACTCGCCGCAAGCCCCGCTTTTAACCCTGGCAATTCTCCTGATCTGTGGGAAGAAGCCATAAATTATACCGCCGAATTATTGAATGACATAGGGGGTATTTCAGGTATTGATCCAACAGGGCATGTTTTTTATCTTAAACCTCAGATTGATGCTGCTATCATTACAAGTGGTGATTTTAAAGACCTTCCTGAAATATTGTGGAGAAGACCTGTTACAATTGGGAGGACCAGAGAAACAAATAATTTTCCTCCTTCGCTCTATGGTAGCGGAAGAGTAAATCCGACCCAGAATCTGGTAGATGCATTTCCAATGCTTAACGGTTATCCAATTGATCATGCAAATTCAGGATATAATCCCTCAACTCCCTATGTAGGAAGAGATAAACGCCTTGGCTTATATATAGTTGTTAATGGAAGTAATTTTAAAAATACAGTTATTCTTACTGGCACCAATGGCGGGGAAAATGGCATAGAAGGTTCTCCAAATGCAACCAGAACGGGTTATTATTTGAAAAAGCTTCTCAGGGAGGATGTGAATCCCAATCCTGCTTCCCCGGCTGATCAACAAAGTTTTATAACACATATTCGTTATACAGAATTATTTTTGAATTATGCAGAAGCTGCAAACGAAGTATGGGGGCCTGACGGATCCGGCACATATGGTTTTTCGGCAAGGGATGTAATTGCCGCATTAAGAAAAAGGGCAGGTATTGAACAACCCGATGAATATCTTAATTCTGTCGACAACAAAGATCAGATGCGTCTAATGATACGTAATGAAAGAAGACTTGAGTTATGTTTTGAAAGCCATCGCTTCTGGGATCTGCGAAGATGGAAAGAAGATCTTACCCTTCCGGCAAAAGGTGTTCTGGTTGATGGTAATAATTATCAATATTTTACTGTTGAACAACGTTCCTACAACAACACTTATATGCATTATGGCCCTATACCTGATGCAGAGATCGTTAAGTTCGGATTTGTCCAGAATAAAGGTTGGAATTAATTTGTTTAAATTTTAATTACTGAAATATGAAAAAAATATATGCCATATTGCTGTTAACAGCCGGTTTATTTTCATGTCAGAACTTTCCGGTAGAATACCCTGATTTTGAATACACAGCTGGTTTCTTTCCTTATCAATATCCTGTAAGAACAATGATTCTGGGTGATTATATTTATGATAATCACAATGATAATGCCCATAAATTTATTATATCTGCTGCAATCGGAGGTGTATATAAAAATACATTTAACAGGGAATTCAGTATCCAGGTGGATGAAAGTCTGTGTAATAACATTCGTTTTAGTTCAGCCGGGGATACAATAAAAGCACTTCCCCAGAATTATTATACTCTTAGTTCAACCAGTAAGCTTATAATTCCTAAGGGAGAATTTAATGGTGGCATTGAAGTCCAGTTAACTGAAGCATTTTTTAATGATCCTTTGGCAATAAAGTTGAAATATGTTGTCCCAATAAAACTTACAGGTTCAAATGATGTTGATACAATTCTTTCCGGAAGTTCAAACTATCCAAATGTTGACCCCCGTGATGCCTCATTGTGGAATATCCCTCCGAAGAATTTTACAATGTTTGCCATTAAATATATAAATGAATATCATGGAGCCTATTTCCATTATGGTCAATGCTCTGTTAAAGATGCCCTCGGGGCAGAAGTTGAATCCCAGACCTATCAGGATGAATTTGTAGAAAAAAATACAGTTGCCAAATTGTATACTGAAGCCCGGTATCAGGTTGCTTTCAGCACATTTTTGCATTCACAAATAATGGGAAACCCGAGAGTTGACTTACTTTTAACTTTTAGTGGAAATAATTGTACAGTATCTAATGCCACTGCTTCTCCTTTAACTGTTTCAGGAACAGGAGAATTCAAATCCAAAGCCTATGCCTGGGGAACTAAGGCAAGAGATGGTATTGTACTCCAATTTAAAGTTTCCGACGGAAACTACAATTATTCAGCTAATGATGTACTGGTAATCAGAGACAGAGGTATAAAAATGGAGACCTATTCTCCAGTTGTATATTAAATACAAAAGCCTGAAGGGTAATAAACGGGATTATCAGTATAACGGATTTAACTGACTAATTTTTGAAAGTTTAGTATCTCTTTAATAAACCATATATATATTAAGAATAAAATTTGTCATCAGGTTTTTAAATTTTTCGCTCATTAAATTATATTAACCTGTAATTAATGACCAGTAAAGATTATTTAATAATAAATTATCTTTACTGTGATTATCTGTGGTTGTTACTCATAAAAAGGAATGAATGGATCTGTTAACCCATGGTTAAAGGGAGCAATAAATTTGGGGATTCAGTCAGGGCAGATAAAATTTACAATAACTTAACTAAATTATTTTCTAATGAAGGTGAAAAATGTTTTACTGACTAGTTTAAACAAAACACTGATTTTGATAATTGTTTTTATGACTTTCTTCCAACATGGGAGGGCTATAATTGCTGAAATACCAAAACTTGATAATCCCATGTCGGTGGAATATCTCAAAAAAAATCTGAGAAAGTCACAGCCTCGTCTGGTCCTGAATGCATCCACCGAACGTAATCTGCGGAATAAATTAAAATCAGATCCGGTAATCCAGAATATGTATAAAGTCATTCAGTTAAATGCAGAAAAAATTCAAAAACAAGCTCTTTTGGAACGGGTCCTTACCGGACGCCGCCTTCTCTCAGTTTCCCGGGAAATGCTTTATAGGGTAAATATACTTGGTATATTATACCGTATTGACAAAAGCCAGGAAATATTGAAACGTTTGAATGATGAAGTTGTAGCAGTTTGTAACTTTTCTGACTGGAATCCTTCACATTATCTTGACGTGGCTGAAATGTCAATGGCGGTTGCTTTTGCACTTGACTGGACAGCGGGAAAGCTTCCGAAATCTACCATTGATCTTGCCCAGAATGCATTAATTGAAAAGGGTATTAAGCCAGGCTGGCCTGAAAACGGGCGTAATCCCGGTTGGGCTTACGGTACAAATAACTGGAATCAGGTATGTAATGGAGGTATGATTGCTGCTTCCATTGCTATTGCAGAAAAAGATCCGGAACTTGCAGCAAAAACTATATGGCGTGCTTTTGATGGCCTGCCTCACGCACTGGCAGAATATATGCCAGATGGAGTTTATCCGGAAGGCTCGACATACTGGGATTATGGTACTAGTTTTTCTGTAACAACAGCTGCTATGCTTGAAAGCGCTTTTGGAACTGATTTTGGACATCTAAATTATCCCGGCTTTAAAGAGAGTGCCATATTCAGGATACTCTGCAATGCCCCTTCCGGAATGTATTATAATTTTGCCGATTGCGGTGACAGTCGCGGCAGAATTGGTGATATTACCCTGGCCTGGTTTGCTGCAAAAACTGGTAACAAAACTTTTTTTGAGAAAGAAAGATTTTTAATTCCGGCATCGGAAATGGGGAGAGTCTCAAGATTAACAGGAGCAGCAATGGTATGGCTGGCTCAGTTTGAAGAAAAATCAGAGGAAATAATTCCTTTAGTTTGGAAAGGCGGAGGTGCAAATCCAATTGTAATATTCACCGGAGGTGAAAACGATCCTAAACAATATTATTTTGGTGGTAAGGGTGGCCGGGGCACTGTTAATCACGGAAACATGGATGCCGGATCTTTTGTTTTTGAATTAAATGGAGTAAGATGGGTTATTGATCCGGGGAATCAGGATTATCACGAACTTGAAAAAACAGGTTTTGATCTTTGGGGAAATTGTCAGGAATGCCAGAGATGGACCCTGTTGACCAAAAATAATTTCGGGCACAGCACTATTACAGTCAATAATCAACTTCATGCAGTAAACGGCTTTGCTGATATTATTGATTTTAAAAATGGTATAAAGCCGGAAGCAACCATAGATCTGACTCCGGCATTCAAAGGCATGTTGGATAAAGCATTCCGCAGATTTATTAAAGATAGTCATACTTCACTGATCATTGAAGATAATATTGAAATTTCACCTGAAACCGATTTGATAACATGGCAGTTATTAACTACAGCCGAAGTAGAAATCATTAAAGGTGGTGCGATATTAAAACAAAATAATAAATCACTTAAACTGGAAAATCTTTCACATCCGGAATTAATGATATCAGTCATATCACTTTATCCTGCACCGTTAAAGCTTGATCGTCAGATAAATAATTTAAAACGTTTGGAAATACGTATTCCGGCATGGATAATTAAGAATGGGAAGGAAGTAATAAGAGTCAGGTTATCGGAGGACTAAATACTTCTGAAAAAATATTAATTTTCAATTTCCCATTTGTGTTTAATTAATTTCACTTTATTTATAACTATAAAGTATTAGAGAAAACGAAATTTTCTTAAACTTGTATAAATTTATGGAAATTAAAGCTTTGAATATAAAGGAACATTTCGAATTACTTTAAATAATTTCAGGCTTGTAACCCTTTTGATTATGAAAATATTAAGACATTTTGTAAGCTCTTCGATTTTTTTGTTCTTTCCATTGTTTCTATTTGCCCAAACTGATTTAGAGGTTATTAAAAAGCGTATAGTTGATGAACTTTTGAAGCGCAGGACTGATGAAGAACAAGTTTCGGGATTGATAAACTCTATAAGAGATGATGGAACCTGGCCGGGGATCAATTATAATGATTTTTCTGTAACCGGTTTTCAACATAGCAGGCATTATAGTAATATGGTGGTTCTTGCTATCGCCTATAAATCAGAAAATTCAAAATATAAAGGGAGTAAAAAGGTAAAAGCAGCCCTTGAATTGGCGCTAAAAAACTGGGTTACTAATGATTATATTTCTGATAACTGGTGGCATAATCAAATTGGCACTCCCGATAATCTTGTGAAGGTTTTATTGGTTGCAGGCGATGATCTGCAAAAGGATATTGTTAACAAAGCTCAGCCAATAATTAGCAGGGCTCAT
>CAZLXM010000014.1:2074-53745 GCA_964563105.1 uncultured Bacteroidaceae bacterium | reverse complement strand
CTCTCTGTTATTCCTGACATTTGATTGTTGTTCCTGATATTTTTTAATCAGTGTTTCAGCATTAATAATTTCCTGCTTTTTAGCAGAAATACCTTGTTCCAATGTTTTTAACTCTTCATTATAATTTCTGATCCTTGTTTCTAAGCCGGCTATTTCATCTTCCAAATCCTGCACCTCAAGCGGAAGTTCTCCCCTGAGAATTTTTATTTTATCAATTGCGGTATCAACAACTTGTATCTCTTTGAGTGCCTTAAGCTTATCTTCAACTGAAATTTCAGCAGTTTCTTCTATTATTGTTTTCTCCTCTGACATATCTATAGATAATAAATTGGATTTGTATTTATTTTCGACAAATGAAGTGCAAAGTTAGGGATTTTTTTCATAAGTAGTTCATAAAATAACTCTTTTGTAAATTGCTCACTTTCATAATGACCAATATCTGTTATCAGGATTTTATTTTCAGCTTCAAAAAATTGATGATATTTAAAATCTCCGCTAATAAAAATATCTGCCTTTATTCGAATAGCTTCTTTCAGGAGGAAGCTACCACTTCCACCGGATACTGCAACTTTTTGTATTTTTTTACCGCTTAAGCGGCTATGCTTTATACATCCGGTTTTAAATATATCCCGGAGTTTCAGAATAAATTCTCTTTCCCCGGCTGGTTCGGATAAATAGCCATACATACCCGAACCAAACAGATTATATTCATTTTGCAGGGGGTATAGATCATATGCAACTTCCTCATATGGATGAGATTCAAGCATTACATTAATCACCTTCTCTTTCAGATGAACGGGCAGAATTGTTTCAATCCGTATTTCATTTTCAAAATGTAGTTTTCCTTTTTCACCGGCAAATGGATCTGACATTTCATTCCCTTTAAATGATCCGGAACCTTTTATATTAAAGCTGCATGAATCATAGTTCCCGATAACACCTGCCCCTGCATTGAATATTTGTGTTCTTACTTTCTCTGCATGTGTTTCAGGGACAAAAACAACTAACTTGACGAGCTTCCCTTCAAGAGGAGATAATATACCAGTTCGTTCGAGCTTTAGTTTTTGACAAATCATATTGTTCACTCCTGCAAATGAATTATCAAGATTAGTGTGTGCCGACAAAATGTTGATATTCTCTCTTATAGCTTTTAGAATAATCTTTTCAGTGGAATTTTTCCCTGTAATAGTCTTCAGGTTACTAAAAATTAAGGGATGATGCGAAAGGATCAAATTGCAGTTTTTTTGTAGGGCTTCCTCCAGAACTTCTTCGGTAATGTCAAGTGTAATCAGTATTCCTGTAACCGGTGCATCAGGCTTTCCAATTTGGAGGCCTGAATTATCATAAGTTTCCTGATATAAAAAAGGAGCTGTTTCATTAATAAAACGTATTATTTCCGATACTTGCATTTTAATATAGATAAGCCTGAAAATTAAGCTATTTCATCTCTTATATCAAGCAACATTCCTTTAATATTGTTCAGACTTTGAACGATTTCAAAATTATTCATAACATTTTCCTTGTTTTCTTTTATTTTTTTCCGGGCTCCTTTTAAAGTCATCCCCTGAACCTTTACAAGATGATATATTATTTCGAAATTTTTTACATCCTCTTTTGTGAATAATCTGTTTCCTTTTTTATTTTTCTTTGGTTTTATGATGTCAAACTCTTTTTCCCAAAAGCGAATCAAAGAGGTGTTAACATTAAAAATTTGTGCAACTTCACCTATACTATAATACAGCTTTTCTATTACTGGTTCTTTATAAGGCATATTTATATAATGTAATAAACAAATTAAATTAAATTGATCTTAATGATTTTTCTCAAAACTTTAATGCAAAAAACATAAATTAAATTTATTTCTGACATTATTTAAATATAGTTGTGGAAAAATAAATAATTTTTTGGAAAGAATATAATTATAAATTAACAGATCAATACTTCAATTTGATTAAAAATATTAATTAATATCGAAAGCAGGATCTGCTTTCGATAATAAATTTATCATCAGGTCGTATTCTTCAGGGCTAAGATCATTTGTATAATAATTTAGCGGATTAACTTTTCGGCCATTAGCTATTACTTCATAATGTAAATGAGGAGCTAAAGAGAGGCCCGTACTGCCAACCAGGCCAATTACATCACCTCTTTTAACTCTATCTCCTTTTTCAACAAATACTTTATCAAGGTGCCCATATAAAGTTTTATAGCCATATCCGTGATCAATAAATATTCTTACTCCAAATCCACCCGGAGTATATCCTGATTCCAGAACAACTCCGTCAGCAGTAGAATAAACCTGAGTCCCTTTAGGACATGTAAGGTCAATTCCTTCATGCATTCTTCTGATATTAAGAATGGGATGTAAACGCATTCCGTATGGAGACCCGATACGTATCAATTTATTCATACTAATTGGTTGAATAGCCGGCCTGGCAGCAAGACGCTTTTCCTTTGTTTTAGCCATTTCAATAACATGATCAAATGATTGAGCCTGGATTACCATTCTTTTCGATAAAATATTGATCTTTTGGGCAATACCATTAACCAGGCTACTATATTTAAATTGATTACGTGAATTTTCTACTTCCTGGCCCCCGAATCCTGCGAAACGCAGAGAAGCTGGTAAAGGATCAAACTCAAAATAGGTTCGATAAAGATTATCATCATTATAACATATATCTTCGAGTGTTTCCTCAAGCTTCAATAAATCATTTTTAAGTAAGCGTAATTGAATTAATAATGAAATTTTATCTTCTGATAATTTTTTTGTCTTTGGTGATTCAAAATAATTATAGCTAAAAAATAAAAATAAAAGCGTAAGAAAAACTGTATAACTTACAAAGGGGATTATTTTAGTAAATTGCTGACGAGTTGAATATCTTACTCTTTCAAACTTAAGAGTTTCAGTATTAAATTTGTATTTTCCTTTGGCAAACATGCCGAAATATACAAAATATTATTTAATACTAATCAAAAGATTGACCAGATTTTATTGAAAGTTCTATAATTTTATCATATTGCACAGGGGATAATTCAAGAAAAAAGTAATTCACAGGATTTACCGCATTATTATTTAATAAAACTTCGTAATGCAAATGAGGTGCAACTGAAAGACCAGTATTACCAACCCATCCGATCACCTCACCTCGTTTCACGGATTTTCCTTTTTTTACATTAAACCCATCAAGGTGTGAATATGAAGTTTTGTATTTGAAACCGTGGTCTATTACTATTGTATTTCCACTTCCTCTCCTGGTATTATAAATTTCCTCAACTATCCCATTTCCGGTAGCAAAAACAGGTGTACCTGCCGGAGCAGTAAAATCCACACCTGAATGAAATTTAAAAATTTTATAAATGGGATGCATCCTGTAGCCATATCCTGAGGCCATACGTATAAGTTCAGAATTAGCAATAGGCTGAATTGCCGGAATGAAAGGAAGCATTTCTAATTTTCTTGAAGTAAGATTTTTCAGATTTTCGTATTCATAAGATCTTAAATAGACGTCATCCAGAAGTTCAGTGAGTTTGTAAGTAGTTTCCTTTACAAGATTTTTATTATCCCGCTCCATTAAATCAAAATGTAATATACCATGAAATGATCCTTTAATACCAGAACGCCTGACCGGCTCTGATTCAAATATCATTCTGTAAATATTTTCATCCGTACCTTTCAATGACTTTAACACTGTATCTATTTGATTATATCTTTGATATAAAAATTCAAAATCCTGGGAAAGGGCACTATTTTCCTGTCTAAGCTGACGTTCATAAGGAGTATCAAAAAAAACAGCATAAATTATATTAAGTAAGATTGCAAGAAAAATACCTGCCATGATAAAGATAAAAATTCGTAAAAACCTAAACCTAAGGTTATTATGAACCCTTGCATAATATAATTTATCAGGATTATATGTGTATTTAGTCATAACCTTTGAAATATTTCAAGGCTTAAAATTACAAAAAAAAATAAGCGAAAATTATTTGCCGGCTAATGAAATAATTTTAGAGTATTCTTCCTTAGTTAAATTTTCATAGAAAAAATACAATGGATTCTGGGGCTTGTTATTATGGATCACTTCATAATGCAGATGTGGACCGGTTGATCTTCCGGTATTCCCGAGTAAACCAATCAGCTGTCCCCTTTTAACATTTTCTCCTGGCTTCACCATAATTTTATGCAGGTGTGCATATCTTGTTTTATAACCATATCCATGGTTAATAACCACTTCCTTTCCATAACCATATTTTCCGGAAACTGATTCCACAACTTTTCCGTCGCCGGTAGCATAAACTTTCATTCCAATACTTCCGGCAATATCAATTCCCTGATGCATTCTTCGTATATTAGTAAAAGGGTCCCATCTCATCCCAAAATTCGAACTTAGATATATTTTATCTGAAGGTGCCAGAGGATTAATTGAAGGTTTGACAGAAAGAATCTTAAGCTGTTGAAAAGCTTTGGGGGCTACATCTTCAAGCGATCCGGACTGAATTTTCACCCTGTTTGCAAGCTTTTCCAATCTGGTTGCAGTGGAAACAACAAACTCTGATGACCTGTTTTGAAGATAATCACTTATGTTTTCCGATCCCCCTACCCCGGCATCCCTAATTGAACTGGGGATTGGAGGAATATTTAATATAGCATGATATAAATAATCATCGTGTTGCTGAATCTCAGTAAGAAGATTTTCTGCTTTATTGATATCATTATTTAATAACTTGTAAGAATGTTTCAAATGATTATTTTTCTTAATAAGGTGAAGCATTTTTGGAGATTCTGCAACCTTATCATACTCAGTCCTTAAAACAGATGCTAATACTATCAGGATTAAAAATTTAAAAGATGTACTACGTATTCTCCTGTTAAGAGAGTAACTTGCTCTTTCGTAAATTAATTTATCAAGATTTAGATAGTACTTCTTCTTAAACATGCTTAAATATTAGGATTACTCACAATTTAAATTTCAGAAAAACCAGGTGTAAAATAAATAAACTATTTTTACAAGTCAGAAATTACAAGGTTTCACTTTTATTCATACTATTATTTACAAATAAAGTTACAGTTTTCAGCACATAATTTTTAGATATAAATGAACGGGAGTAGGTATTGCAGCTAAAAATGAATATCTAAAAAGTATGTTATTCTATGATAATAAAACAATTAAACAAATGCAGATTTAAATTGATTTTGCCTTATTTTGTACTGATTTAAAAGATGTTTGATAAGATAATTTATTAAGAAAAGTTAAAAACAATTATTGTATTATGACAGCTAATGAGTTAAGAGATTCTTTCCTGGATTTTTTTAGAAAAAAGCAACATGTTATTTATCCTTCGTCGCCTATGGTTATTAAAAACGACCCTACTTTAATGTTTACCAATGCAGGGATGAATCAATTCAAGGATATTTTTCTGGCTAATGTTAAGGCTGAAACTAAAAGGGTTGTCAATTCCCAAAAATGCCTTAGAGTATCAGGAAAGCACAATGATCTGGAAGAAGTTGGGCATGACACATATCATCATACAATGTTTGAGATGCTCGGAAACTGGTCATTCGGAGATTATTTTAAAAAAGAAGCTATTGGATGGGCATGGGAATATTTAACTGAAGTCCTTAAAATTGAACCCGAAAGACTCTATGCAACTATCTTTGAAGGTAACAAAGAAGAAAATCTTGAGCCGGACTCGGAATCACTTGAACACTGGAAATCACATTTACCGGCAAACAGGATCTTAACCGGAAGCAAAGAAGATAATTTCTGGGAAATGGGAGATACGGGGCCATGCGGACCATGTTCGGAAATTCATATTGATCTGCGAAATGATAATGAACGAAATAGTATATCCGGTGATAAACTTGTTAATCAAGATCACCCGGAAGTTATTGAAATCTGGAATCTGGTTTTTATTCAGTTTAACAGAAAAAGTGACGGTACACTTGAGTTGTTACCGGAAAAACATGTTGATACCGGTATGGGTTTTGAAAGATTATGCAGAGTTGTGCAGAAAAAAGACTCGAATTATGATACCGACATTTTCACTCCTTTAATCAAGAAAATTTCCGAAATTACTAATGTTAAATATGGAAGCGGAAAAGATACTGATATTGCTATGAGAGTAATATCAGATCATTTAAGGGCTATTTCCTTTTCTATTGCTGACGGGCAGTTACCATCAAATACAGGTGCAGGATATGTAATCCGGCGTATTCTCCGGAGAGCTGTACGTTACGGCTTTACTTATCTTCATAAAAATGAACCTTTTATATATAAACTTACAGAAATTCTTGTAAACCAGATGGGTGAAAGTTATCCTGAACTCATTCACCATAAAGACCTTATTAGCAACGTACTGAAGGAAGAGGAAGGAGCTTTTCTGCATACACTGGAAACAGGGACACGTATGTTAGAACAATATATAGAAAATGCTAATTCCCAAAACAGCCAAAATATTTCCGGTAAAGATGCCTTTATATTATATGATACTTATGGCTTTCCATTTGACCTTACACAACTCATTTTAAAAGAAAATAAGCTGTCAGTGGATTTTGAAGAATTTAATACTGAAATGGAAAGTCAAAGGAAAAGATCTAAAACAGATGCTTTCATGGATACAGGTGACTGGCAAATTCTTATTGACACACAAAAAATGGAGTTTACGGGATATGAAAATCTTGAAGATGATATTAAAATTTGTAAATACAGGAAAATAAAAAGAAAAGAAAAAGAAGAGTGGCAATTAATTTTTGATAAAACCCCTTTTTATGCTGAAAGTGGCGGTCAGATTGGAGATACTGGTTATATTGAAAATCAGGATGAAAAAATAAGAATTGTGGATACTATAAAAGAAAATAATCTAAACATTCATATTGCAGAAAAATTACCTGAAAATTTAAATTCAGCATTTCATGCTGTAGTTGATGGCGGATTGCGTATAGATACAGCAAATAATCATACTTCCACTCATTTATTGCATTATGCCTTGCGCAAAGTCCTTGGAAAACATGTAGAACAAAAAGGTTCGCTTGTTCACCCGGATTACCTGCGGTTTGATTTCAGTCATTTTCAAAAAGTAACGGATAATGAACTAAGAGCTATTGAAAAAATCGTTAATGATCTCATAAGACAGAACATTCCTGTACAGGATATCCGCTCAATACCTATGGAAGAAGCAAAAAAAATGGGGGCCATTGCACTTTTTGGAGAAAAATACGGAAGTTCAGTAAGAGTGATAAAATTTGGAGATTCAATCGAACTTTGTGGCGGGACTCATGTAAAAGCAAGCGGCCAAATTGGTTTTTTTCTAATAACAAAAGAAAGTGCTATTGCAGCCGGAATAAGACGTATAGAGGCAATAAGCGGCAGAAAATGTACAGATTATATTTTTCATATAAGTGACACATTGAAAAAGATAATACATATTCTTCCGGTCCAGCCAGATCCTGTACTTGCAGTGGAAAAACTTATTAGTGAAAAAGAAAGGCTTAACACCCAAATTGAAATGATGCTTAAGGAAATCCTGAATAATACAAGTAAAGTGATAAAATCAAAACTAAAAACTTATGATAATATTAATTATATAATTACGAAAGTTGAAAACTTACGCCCGGACGATATTAAAAATCTGTCATACAGGCTTAAAGGAGAAATTAGCAATTTATTTTTAGTAATAGGTTACGAAGCAAATGGCAAAGCCGGCATTAGTATTATGATATCAGATGAACTTGTAAAAAGCCAGGGATTAAATGCTATAAATATTATTAAAGATATTTCAGGGGAAATTCAGGGTGGTGGTGGTGGTCAGGCTTTTTATGCAACTGCGGGGGGCAGATATCCGGCAGGTTTGGAAGCTGCATTAAAAAAAGCTGAAAAATTTATAAAAAATAAATGATCAAAATTTTAGAATTAAGCCGGTTCTCAGGAAATTAAAGTTTTTTTAATCTTAAAATTATTTAATAAAAATAATAACTCCAATCAGCCTCATATTTTTAGTCGAATAATATAAGCATTTTTATCTTAATTAAAATATTAATATACAATATTTTATATTTATTTTTATCATAATTAATAAAAGCAGGGTATTTATATTCGATAAATTAAATTAAAATGTTTGTATATTTAGCCGCTTAAAACAATCCAAAAATTATCATTATGGAAGTAACCAGAACTTTTGACCTCCTGGAAAGATATAAAGAACTATATTCATTTAAAGATGATGCCCTCGCCTGCAAATTAAATGGAGAATGGATAAAATATTCATCTTTGGATTATATAAATTATTGTAATTATCTCAGTTATGGTTTATTAGCCCTTGGTCTCAAGAAAGGTGATAAAGTGGCAAACATATCACATAACAGCCCTGAATGGTGTTTCCTTGATCTGGCTGCAAGTCAGTCCGGTATCATTCATGTGCCAATCTATCCCACAATAAGTAATGAAGAGTATGAATATATTCTGAATCATGCCGAAGTAAAGCTGATTTTTGTTTCCGATAAATTATTGTACAATAAAATAAAGCCTATTGCCAGTAAAATTTCTTCAATAAACGATGTTTATACTTTCGATAAAGTAGATGGTGCTAAACACTGGAAAGATATTTATAAACTCGGACAGGAAAATGAAGACTTATTTAAAAAAGAGCTTGATAATATAAAAGCCTCGATTAGTCCGGATGATATAGTAACTCTCCTATACACTTCGGGTACTACCGGTTACCCAAAAGGTGTTATGCTCAGTCATAATAATCTTGTAAGTAACTTCATTGCTACCTCAAAATGCCATGAACTGGATCATCGTCACAGAGTTATTTCATTCCTTCCTTTAAGTCATGTTTATGAAAGAATGGTAAATTACCATTTTCAATATAAAGGGCTTAGTATATATTTTGCTGAGAATATGGGTATGATTGTTCAAAACGTAAATGAAATAAAGCCTCATATATTTAATTCTGTCCCCCGTCTTTTGGAAAAAGTATATAGCAAAATAGTAGGTAAAGGTAAAGATCTCCCTTATCTAAAAAAGCAAATATTTTTCTGGGCTGTTAACCTGGGATTTAAATATAAATATGAAGGGAACAACCTTTATTACAGGATAAGATTAAAAATTGCTGACAAACTGGTTTTTAAAAAATGGAGGGAAGCTCTTGGCGGCAATATTGTATACATTGTATCGGGTGGTGCAGCTCTTCAGCCACGTTTAGCACATATTTTCTGGGCGGCTGGTATTAAAGTAATGGAAGGTTATGGTCTTACTGAAACTTCACCTGTTATTGCAGTTAACAATCCTTTAACCAAAGAGGTAATGTTTGGAACGGTAGGGCCTATACTTGAAGGAGTTGAGGTAAAAATTGCTGAGGATGGGGAAATTCTCGCGCGAGGGCCAAATATAATGCGTGGTTATTACAAACAACCTGAACTAACGGCTGAGTCAATAGAAAAAGACGGATGGTTCCATACAGGGGATATTGGAGTCCTTATTGACAACAAGTTTCTTAAAATTACTGACAGAAAAAAGGAAATATTTAAACTTTCAAGTGGTAAATATATTGCCCCCCAGGCTATCGAAAATAAACTAAAAGAATCTTTTTTCATTGAAAATATTATGGTTATTGGTGAGAATCAAAAGTTTGCCAGTGCCCTTATTTCACCAAACTTTGAGTTTCTTCATAATTGGGCCGGAATTCATAATATAAAATTCAGAGATAATTATGAGCTTATCCATATTCCTGAAGTTATTAACCGCTATCAAAGAGAAGTAAATGAGATAAATAAGAGTTTAAGTCCTCATGAAAATATTAAACGCTTTAAACTTGTAACTGAGGAATGGAACCCTGCCAACGGAGAATTATCCCCTACCCTTAAATTGAAGAGAAGGATATTGCTGGAGAAATATCAAGTAATGATCAATGAAATTTACTCCATGGAAACAGAAAAGAAAAACTAAAGCCATGATCTTTCCCCCGGAGTTTTATTTTTAATGAAAATAATTCTGAATTAGACTTATAAATAAGAAAATCATTTTAATTTTAAGTTTTCTAATTCATTCAATAAACATCTGATATTATAAAATCATGAAAAAAAATCAATTTGCTTTTTTCAATGGAATTCTACTAATATTCCTTATGTTCACATATACTTTGTTTGCTCAGGAATCAGTAAACAAGAAACACTTTACGCCTCACAGCGGGCAGGAAGGGAAAGATGTTGTATGGGTCCCTACTCCTCAAATACTGGTTGATAAAATGCTTGATATGGCTAACGTTACTTCATCTGATTACGTCATGGACCTTGGGTCTGGTGACGGAAGACTGGTAATATCTGCTGCAAAGCGGGGAGCAAGGGCCATTGGTATTGAATATAATCCGGATATGGTTGCACTTGCAAGAGAAAATGCCAAACAGGAAGGAGTAAGTGATAAAGCTAAATTCTTAGAGGCTGATATTTTTGAAACTGATTTTTCCAATGCCTCCGTAATTACTTTATTTTTATTGACAGACCTAAACATCCGATTACGTCCAAAACTTCTTGAATTAAAGCCGGGAACCAGAATAGTATCAAATACTTTTACCATGGGAGAATGGGAAGCAGATAAAAGTGAAGTACTGTATGAAGATTGTGATGGATGGTGTCATGCCCTTTTATGGATTATACCGGCTAAAGTAGATGGTAAATGGAAACTCGATCAGGGAGAATTATCATTAAGCCAGGAATTTCAGATGATATCAGGAAAATTGAAAACTTCGGGGAAGTCCGAGTCAATAACAGAAGGAAGGCTTAATGGAAATGAAATAAGCTTCAGGATCGGGAATATCAAATATACCGGAAAGGTAACGGGGAACAAAATGCATGGCACTTATTTCCTTGATGGCAAAAATATAAATTGGAGTGCTACACGATAAATATGTGAGCTTATTTAATAAGGAAATTGGATAAGCATTTTTAGAAAATATAAGATAACTTCATGGGAATTAATAATGAAAAAAAGCTTGAACGCAGGCTTGGTCTTTTCCCCGTAACAAATATTGTAATTTCCAATATGATAGGAGCCGGAATATTTACCACTTCCGGCTTATTAATAGGAGACCTGAAAAGCCCTTTATTAATGCTTTTACTCTGGATCATTGGTGGTATTATTGCATTATGCGGAGCAATCTCATACGGAGAATTGGGTGCTACCATGCCGGATGCCGGAGGTGAATATTTATTTATTTCCAGGTTATATAACCCGCTGTTAGGATTTTTAAGCGGATGGATATCATTTATTGTCGGGTTTTCCGCTCCCATTGCCGCTTCAGCTATAGGGTTCAGTGCTTATTTTATTAGAGCTTTCCCTTTATTGCCCGAATGGTTTGACACTCATACAATAATTCCGGGTGAAATAAGTGAAAAATTTCTGGCTGTTACTGTGATAATTCTTTTTTCAGCGATACACTATCGGGGATTAAAGCTTGGGGCAAAGGTTCAAAATTATCTTACCCTTTTAAAAATATTATTGATTGCAGGCCTGATTTCACTTGGCCTTTTATCAGGCAAAGGTGATACAACACATTTTATAAGTTCTGCAACATCTTTGAAAGGATTAAGCGGGATGAAAACAATCGGGCTTTCACTTATGTGGATTATGTTTGCTTACAGTGGATGGAATGCTGCAACCTATATAGGCTCCGAAATAAAAGACCCTTTAAAAAATCTGCCACGGTCTCTATTAATTGGTACATTTTCTGTAATGATCCTGTATTTGTTAATTAATATTGTTTTTATTTATGCTATTCATCCGGATGAAATGAGCGGAGTTATCTCTGTTGGCGGGCTTGCTATGGAAAAATTATTTGGTCATACAGGTGGCACAATTTCATCACTTCTAATTTCATTTGCATTATTTTCTTCATTGAGTGCATTCCTTATTATAGGACCAAGAGTTTATTATTCCATGGCAAAAGATGGTCTTTTTTTTCACTCTGTGGCAAAAATACATCCTAAGTTTAATGTTCCTTCCGTTTCAATTGTGTTTCAATGTGTGATAGCTTTAATAATTACAATTTCCGGAACATTCGAACAAATTCTTACTTTTATGGGCTTTTCCCTTGGGATCTTTCCCTTACTTGCAATAGCAGGTGTAATAAAACTAAGAAGAAAAAACAAAAGTTTATTAAAACTGCCTGGCTTTCCCTTTTTACAAATTATATATCTTTCTGCCGGTTTTATGATTCTTTTTCTTTCTTATATGGAAAGGCCTTTTGAATCATCTATGGGAATTTTTACTGTATTGACAGGTATTCCGGCTTATTTTATGTTTAAGGGGCCCGGCAGGAAAAAACAAGCTTCATGATTTTTTCTGATAAAGTCAGCTTTCTCTGATTTTTAAAATCCATAATGCTATAACCATAATTAGTCCGTTAACTACTAAAAGTTCGAAGCCAAATTTATAACCATTAAATAATTGAGTTGAATATTTATTTATAACAAAACTTAAAACCGGAGACATGATTGCTGCCAGAGGGACCCGCCTGTCTTTCAGCTTCCAGTTTGTAAAAAGGCCGACAGTATAAAGGCCCAATAAGGGCCCATAAGTATAACCGGCAACAGTAAAAACAGCACTTATCACACTCTGATTGTTGATTATCCTGAATAGCAGGATAACTACTATCATCAGGCAGGAAATGAGGATATGAACTCTTTTTCTTACCTGATTAAGCTTTAGTTCCGAATATTTACGACCATTAAGAACATCAATAGTAAAAGAAGTAGTAAGTGAGGTAAGAGTGGAATCGGCACTTGAAAATGCTGCTGCAATTATCCCAATAAAAAAAAGTACACCAATTAGCGAAGGCAGATATCCTCCGGTTGCGATTAAAGGATATAAATCATCTGAATTTTCAGGAAGAGGTATAGATTTGATATGTGCAAAAGTAAATAATAGTGCTCCGACTGACAGAAAAATGAGATTTACGGGTATCAATGACAGGCTTAACATATAAATATTCTTTTTTGCATCACGAACATTCCTACAGCTCAGGTTCTTTTGCATCATATCCTGGTCAAGCCCGGTCATAACAATAGCAATAAATGCCCCTCCAAGAAATTGTTTTACAAAATGATATTTACTACGCCAGTCCTTCCATTCCCAAATCCTGGAATATTCGCTTTCTTTAATAGTTTTGACAATCCCCTTTATATCCAACCCCATTTCCTTTCCAATAATAATGATTGTAAAGATCACTGCACATAACATGAAAATTGTCTGTAAAGTATCAGTCCAAATAATTGTTTTTATCCCTCCTTTATGAGTATATAGCCAGATAAGGGAAATAGTGATTACAACTGTAAGCCAGAATGGTATGTTCCACTTCTGAAATATGGAAATATAAAGCACATTAGCTACCAAAAAAAGTCTGAAAGCAGATCCAATGGACCTGGAGAGCAAAAAAAACACGGCCCCTGTTTTATAAGAATAATTACCAAACCTTTCATCAAGATATGTATATATGGAAGGAAGCTTCAATTGGTAATATACAGGGATCAGGACATTGGCAATTACAAAATATCCGAGAAGATAACCTAATATCATCTGGAGATATGTAAACTGGCTTTCCCCTACCCATCCAGGAACTGATATGAAGGTGACCCCCGATAAAGATGCACCTATCATTCCAAAAGCAATTATATACCAGGGTGCTTTACGGTTTCCAAGAAAAAAAGACTGACTGTCAACGGTTCTGGAGGTGTAGTAAGACACGATAATGAGAAGGGAAAAATACCCGACTATAAGAGAAAATAAAAATATTGCAGACATATTTATAAAAATTCCTGTTACAAGAATACTAAAAAAAATTGCATAAGCCGTTATATGCTGTTAATTTTAGGCCTTATTAAGTTAAAAAAAAATGAATTTCAATTATCCTTCAAAATTGCTTGAAGAAGCCATAAATGAATTCTCGAAGCTTCCGGGTATTGGCAACAAAACTGCTTTAAGGCTTGTTTTGTATCTGCTTCGGCAGCCGGCTGTTGAATCAGATGCTTTGGGCAATGCAATAATCCGGCTTAGAAATGAGATCAGGTTTTGTTCAATTTGTCATAATATTAGTGACACAGATATCTGCCAGATATGTTCCGATCCTGAGAGGGACCCGGAAATGATTTGTGTAGTTGAAAGCATCAGGGATGTAATGTCAATAGAAAATACCCGGCAATACAAAGGATTATATCATGTTCTTGGGGGTATAATATCTCCTATGGACGGTATTGGCCCGGGCGATCTTACAATGGCATCCCTGGAAATAAAAGCAGAGAAAGGGAATTTACGGGAAGTAATTCTTGCCCTGCCCACCACTATGGAAGGAGATACAACTTGTTTTTATATTTACAGAAAAATTAAAAAATATAATATCAGGATTAGTACACTGGCAAGAGGTGTATCAATCGGAGATGATCTTGAATATGCCGATGAAATAACTCTTGGCAGATCAATTGTTAATCGTATGGATTTTGAAGGCACATTTGGCAAATAAGGTATTCATACCGGCAGAGTGGGTACAATTAACAAATTATCCTATTTTTACATCTTTAATTATTTACAAAACAATGGAATTAAAAAATAACATTTATGTAGTGGAAGATATTCCGGTTAAAGATCTTGTTGAAAAATATGGCTCTCCGCTTTATATTTACAATACTGCAAAAATGAAAGATCAATATAGAAAATTGCAGTCAGCTTTTAAAGCTTCCAGAATGAAGATTCATTATGCAGCAAAGGCCCTTACCAATATAAATATTCTGAAAATGTTCAATAAAATGGGGGCCGGTCTGGATGCTGTTTCAATTCAGGAAGTTTGGCTGGGTTTAAAAGCAGGGTTTCAGCCAAAAGATATTATTTACACTCCTAACTGTGTTTCATTTGAAGAAATTGAAATGGCTGTAAAAGAAGGGGTAAAAATAAATATTGATAACATATCCATCCTTGAACAATTTGGAAATAAATATAGTAATTCCGTACCTGTTTGTATCAGAATAAATCCGCATATTATGGGAGGCGGGAATACAAAAATATCTACAGGGCATATTGACTCAAAATTTGGCATTTCCATTTATCAGATCCCACATGTTTTAAGGATACTTGAAGCCACAGGGCTTCATGCTGAAGGGCTTCATATGCATACAGGATCAGATATTCTTGACCCTGAAGTATTCCTTAAAGGGGTGGAAATAATGCTGGACACAGCAAGACAATTTGACAATCTTAATTATATAGATCTTGGCAGCGGTTTCAAAGTTCCTTATAAAACCGATGATATATTTACCGATGTAGAACAACTGGGGCAAATTTTAACACAAAAATTTAATAAATTCTGCACAGAATATGGGAAAAAGTTAACCCTCATCTTTGAGCCTGGCAAATTCCTGGTAAGTGAAGCCGGAATCTTTGTTGCTAAAGTTAATGTAATTAAACAAACCACCTCAACAGTTTTTGCAGGAATTGACACAGGCCTTAATCATTTGATACGGCCCATGTTTTATGATTCCTACCATCATATTGTTAATATATCCAGGCCTCAGGGAAAAACAAGAATATATACCGTTGTAGGTTATATTTGTGAAACTGACACTTTCGGATGGAACCGGAAAATTAATGAAATAAGGGAAGGAGATTATCTCGCATTTATGAATGCAGGAGCATATGGTTTTAGCATGTCTTCAAATTACAACTCAAGATACAGGCCGGCAGAAGTCATGATTGAGAATGGCAGGGATTATCTAGTTACTAAAAGGGAAGATCTGGATGACCTGCTGAAAAATCAAATTATTCATGATATATAACAAAGCCGAAACAGGTCGCTTATAACAATGGACCTCAGTATTATCATAGTAAATTATAATGTAAAATTTTACCTGGAGCAATGCCTCTTTTCAGTACTCAGGGCATCAAAAAATATTAATGCAGAAATAATTGTTGTAGATAATAATTCTGTTGATGATTCAGCAAAGATGGTCAGCAATAAATTCCCTTCGGTCATACTCATCAGAAATAACACCAATGTAGGTTTTAGTAAAGCTAATAATAAGGCACTTGCTGTTGCAAAAGGAAAATATTGTCTGCTATTAAATCCAGATACTATTGTTGAAGAATCAAGCTTTGAAAAATGCATAAGTTTTATGGATAGCAATCCTGAAGCAGGTTTAATCGGAGTAAAAATGATCAACGGGAAGGGAAAATTTTTACCCGAATCTAAAAGATCGTTACCAACACCTGTTGTGGCATTTTATAAAATTTTTGGTTTATCAGCAATTTTTCCCCGATCCCCAAAATTTGGAAAATATCATTTGCATTATCTCAACCCTGATGTTTTGAGCGAGGTAGATGTTATATCAGGAGCTTTTATGTTTATCCGTAAAAAAGCACTGGAAAAAACAGGTTTTCTTGATGAAAAATATTTTATGTATGGTGAAGATATAGACTTGTCTTACAAAGTAAAAAAGGCCGGATATAAAAATTATTATTTTCCGGATACAGTAATAATTCATTACAAAGGGGCAAGTACGAAAAAAGAAAACTTAAATTATATCATTCTTTTTTATAAAGCTATGATAATTTTTTACAATAATCATTTTGCCAAAAATAGTTACAGGCTTTGCAACTTACTTATTTACCTGGCTATCTGTGTACGTGCAGGTATTTCAATTTTAAAAAGATTATTTGATTTAGTTTATCAGGCCCTTATAGACGGTTTATTGATATATTCCGGTTATATAATCTCTTTATTGGCCTTTGAAAAATATCATTTTGAATTAAATACATATTTTCAGCAGGATTTTGTACATATTTATTTGTTTGCTTATACGGTTATTTCGCTTTTTTCAATTTATATTAAAGGGGGATATAAAAAACCAGTTAAACTTAAAAATATAATAAAAGCATATCTTTTAGGATCATTTATACTTCTCATTATTAATAGCCTTCTTCCCGAAAATTTTAAATTTAATTATTTAGTTTTAATTTCAGGAATAATGACAGGGTTCATATTTATTTTATTTTCCAGATTACTTTTTGCATTTTCGGGTTTTAAGGATTATAAATTATCAACAAGAAAAAGAGCAATTATTGTCGGACCGGCTGACGAAGCAAAGAACGTTGCCGGAATGCTTCAATCTTTAGATAAAGAAAAGCAAATAATTGGCTATGTTTCAGGATCAGCTTCACAAGATACTTCTATGACATATCTTGGTGCAAATTTTCAGTTAAAAGAAATAATCAAGATTAAGGATATTAATGAAGTTATTTTTTGCACAAAAAATACTACCTTAGGAGAAATAATCAGACAAATGCACCTGCTTTCCACATTGAAAGCAGAATTTAAAATATCTTTTTCTGAAAATATATTAAAAAACATACATTGTGATATCTTAAAAAATTAAGTTAATTTTAAAGTAATATACTTATATACACATTTTTTCAATAGATTATATAATTTTATTATATATTTGTTTAACGACAAATGATTCTGCAAATGAAAAAATTGGCCTTTACATTAATTGTTTTATCTACATTTTCATTATTCTTTGTTAATGCTCAGAGAGACCCCTTAAAAAACGAGTTTTTAGATGGCGAATTCTTTCTTGTTGAAGAGGATTATCAGGAAGCTCTTCAGGCATTCATTAAAGTTTATAATGCAGGTAATCAGGAAAATGCGAATATTAATTATCGTATCGGTATATGCTATCTAAATATCCCGGGAGAAAAAGAAAAGTCAATTCCTTATCTTGAAAAAGCTGTTTTAAATGTGTCTGCATCATACAGGGAAGGCGTATATAAGGATCCCCGTGCTGCCACGGATGCCTGGCTTTTTCTGGGAAATGCCTACAGGATCAATCATGAGTTGGATAAAGCCATTAATGCTTATGAAAAATTTCTTGATCTTAATGTAAAAGGAAAACTTTTTGACAATTTATATGCCCAACAACAAATTTTAGCATGTGAGAGGGCAAAAAAAGTTATTCATTCTCATTCAAATATTAAAAAAGAAAATATCGGTCAAAAGTTTAATACCCTTGAAAACAATTTCAGTGCTGTATTTTCAGGAAATGGAAATGCTATGGCTTTTATGACTTCACAAAGGTTTTATGATGCTGTTTATTATGTCAGAAAGCTTAATAATATCTGGACTAATCCTGTAAATGTTACATCACAGATTGAATCTGACGGTGATCAGTACCTTTGTTCTCTCTCCTGGGATGGAACAAAAATGTATCTGGCCAGAATTAGCAGTTTTAACAGCGATATTATGGAAAGTAATTTTATTTCGGGGAGATGGACTAAATCACGGCCTCTTGAAAAAACAATAAATTCCAAATATTTCGAATCTCATGCCAGTTTATCACCAGATGGCAATACTTTGTATTTTACAAGTAACCGCAAAGAGTCTCTTGGAGGAATGGATATTTTCATGTCAGTTAAGACTCCGGATGGTAAATGGGGCATACCGGAAAATCTGGGGCCAAATGTAAATACAGAGCTTAATGAAGAAAATCCTTTTATCTGTGAAGATGGGAAGACGCTTTTTTTCAGCTCACAGGGACATGATGGAATTGGAGGTTTTGATATATTTTACACTATAAGACAAGATGACGGAAGCTGGTCAAAGCCTGTACCATTATCTTATCCGGTAAATACAACAGATGATGATCTATTCTTTTTTCCCGTTGACAATGGCAAGGCAGGATATCAAACTCAAATTCTGGCTGACGGATACGGTTCAGGAGATATTTATTATGTCAATCTTTTTCCTGAACCTGAAATTGCAGATATTTCTGACGACCTGGTTTCTCCTGAAAAAGAGCTTACAGTTGTAGAACCTGACGAAAAACCTGAATCAGTTAAACCTGTGGGTTCGGATATTTTAGACACAACAAAAGAAGTTCCGGTTAAATATTTTATAAAACCTGTTTATTTCAATTTTGACAGATATGCATTAATTGAAAATGCTCATGAAAACCTTGATGTTATAGTGCTTGTTATGCAAAATTATCCCGGAATGGTAATTGAAATAAGGGGACATACTGATGCGCTCGGGCCCAATGAGTATAATCAGCTGCTTTCAGAAAGACGTGCAAAAGCAGTAATTGATTATCTGGTTTCAAAGGGAACTGAACGTGACAGGCTCAAAGCCAAAGGCTTCAGTTTATCTGAACCTGTTGCTGTCAATAAAAATGCAGATGGCACAGATAACAAAGAAGGACGCCGTTATAACAGAAGGGTTGATTTTAAAGTGCTGACAAGCCCTGTTGATGCCGTGATCATTGAACCTTCACAAGTTCCGGAAAATTTAAAAATCAAAAAATAAAATAAGATCAGATCAGATCAACCCAAATTTTTCTCAAGCTATTTGTAATGAAAAGTTTTTACCTGAATTTAATTTTCATCCCTTTTATTTATACTTTTTGCATTGGACAAGTTAGATCAGAAGAAAATCCTGAAAAGATTTTCTATGATGCTATTTTCTTTTTCAGTAATGAAGACTTTAAAGAAGCTGCTTACCTCTTTCAGCAAGTCCTTGAGAATGATCCTGATAATGCAAATTTCAATTTTCATGCAGGTATGTCATGGTTAAATGTAAAAGGACTGGAATATAAAGCCATTCCTTTTTTAGAAAGATCCGTATCTAATACCAGTTTAAAATTTAAGAAAAAAAGTTTTAAAGAAAAAAAGGCACCTCATCATGCCTGGTTTTACCTGGGTAATGCCTATAGAATTAATAACCAATTAGATAAAGCTCTGGAGTGTTATGAAAATTTCCAGGACATTAAAAATTTTGAAAAAACTTACAATTTACGTATAGTTGAAAATGAGATCGCCGCATGTAGCAGGGCAAAAATTATTCAGGACTCCCCTGTTAATGTAAAAATAAAAAATCCGGGAGGTCCGATAAATACAAAAAATGACAGTTACAATGCTGTACTTTCAGCAGATGAAAATACTATAGTTTATATCTCCAGTGAAAAGTTTTATGAAAGTATTCAGTTCTCTAAAAAAATTAATGGTTCCTGGTCAGAACCAATAAATATTACTGCACAAATCGGTTCAGATGGAGATATGTCGCCGACATTTCTTTCTGCTGACGGTAAAGAATTATATCTTGTAAAAAAATCGAGGTCAGGAGGAAATATTTATGTAAGTAATTTTGAAGGTGAATTCTGGTCAAAAGCAAAAGCTCTTAATCAAAATATCAATACCCGGTGGGATGAATCTCATGCTGCACTCTCTCCGGATGGTAAATTTCTCATTTTTTCCAGTAACCGAAAAGGTGGTTATGGCAGATTAGATATTTATACGAGTGAAAAACAAGAGAATGGAGAATGGGGCCCTGCCGTAAACATGGGAAGTACCATTAATACCTCCGATGACGAGGATACTCCTTTCTTTTCCCCGGACGGAAACACTTTATATTTTAGTTCAACCGGTCATTTTAATATGGGAGGTTTTGATATCTTTTTTACGAAAAAAAATCAGGAAGGTCAATGGGGAAATATTGTTAATATTGGTTACCCCATAAACACAACAAGTGATGACAAATTCTTTTTCCCGGCAGGAAAAAACAACACTGCTTATATATCTAAGTTTGATGAAAATACAGAAGGCCGACAGCAAAATATATTTAAAATAGAAATATTACCTTATCCCTGGGTACCTTCCGGAAAAAATACTTTGTTTGACCATAACTTTCAGCTCGAATTACAAAATGATGAAACAGATGAGGTCATTGAAATTATATATGATAATAATTCAAACAATTTTCTCATTAAATCAAATAAAACCGGTAAGAAATACAGCATTCAATATTTTAATAAGTAAATTTTCTCATGCAGATATTAGAGAATGAGATTATTAAACTGAGGGCACCTGAACCCGAAGATGTTGAAGTACTTTATGAATGGGAGAATAGCACTGACATTTGGCATTTAAGTAATACTCTTACGCCTTTTTCAAAATATACATTAAAGAAATTCATAGAAAATTCGCATATTGATATTTATACATCAAAGCAAACACGATTTATTATTGAATTGAAAAATGGAAATCAGCCCATAGGGGCTATTGATCTATTTGATTTTGACCCTTTTCATTTACGGGCAGGCATAGGTATCCTGATATATTCTAAAGAAAATCGCAATAAAGGGTATGCTACAATGGCACTTCAACTGTTAATTAATTATAGCTTCGATATTTTAGGATTGAAGCAATTATATTGTAATATCACAGAAAACAACACAGAAAGTCTTAGATTATTCATAAAACAAGGATTTGTCATTAGCGGTCAAAAAAAAGAGTGGATAAAATCAGGAAGCGAATGGTTAACAGAATATTTTCTTCAATTAATCAGATAATCGGATCAATTTTATTGTAATCGGGGATATCTTTTAAAAAAATAATTTCAGCACTATTAAAATCCAGGCGGCAACAATAATGTTTTAAACCATTAGAAACCAGAAGATATTCTACTTTGAAATGAATATTATATGACGATATCTGTGAAAATACATCATTTGTTAATTCTATCAAATATGATTTACATTCAGCAAGTAACAGAGGCCTGTTATAAGAGTCATATACCAAAAAATCCGCGCGTTTATACAGATTATTAACAAATAAAGCTTTTTCCACAACAATCCTTGATGAAGGAAATCCCCGTTCTTCCACAAGGTAACTTAACAAATTTTGTCTTACCCACTCTTCGGGTGTAAGTTTAATATATTTCTTCCTGAACCTGTCAAAGATATAATTGATATTATTTTCTGATTTTATTTTAAAAGAATAAGTTGGTAAATTTAGCCCCTTCATTGATAAATTGAATTTGTGAAAACAAAATTAAGAAAACATGAGAATACCTTTCTGCAAAAATGAATATGAATTATTCAATAAAAAACGAAATGGCTAAAATAACATACGAACAACTGATGACGGGCCTGAAAAAAAAGATTTATCATACGGTTTATTTTATGACTGGTGATGAGCCATTTTATATTGATCAGGCAACAAAATATATTATGGAAAATGTACTAACTGAAGAGGAAAAAGCTTTTAATCAAATGGTTTATTATGGAAAAGACAGTGATACGAATACTATTATCAATGCCGCCAGAAGGTACCCAATGATGGCCAAACATCAGGTTATTATAGTAAAAGAAGCACAGGAACTCAAGTCTTTTGATAATTTTTTATATTATTTGGAAAAGCCATTAGATTCAACAATCCTCGTAATAAATTATAAATTATATAATAACAAGAGTATTGACAGAAGAAAGAAAATATTTAAATCATTAGAAAAAAATGCATTAGTTTTTGAATCAAAAAAGCTTTATGAGGATAAGATACCTTTATGGATAAGCTCTTATCTCGGAACTAAAGGTTACAAAATAGAAATGAAGGCAGCCGTAATGCTTACTGATTTTTTAGGAAATGATTTGTCTAAAATAGTTAATGAGCTGGATAAGTTAATTCTTACTCTTTCCGGTGAGAATAAGTCTGTTTCTGCCTGGCATGTAGAAAAAAATATTGGCATTTCCAAAGAATATAATAATTATGAGCTTCAAAATGCTATAGCTAAAAAAAATTATTTAAAAGCAAATCAAATTGTCAATTATTTTGCTGATAATCAAAAGAACAACAATATAGCTACTACTTTTGCTTCTTTATATTTCTTTTTTAGCAAGATCTTGATTTATCACACATTGGAAGACAAGTCAAGAGCTAATGCTGCTTCTGTACTTAAAGTCCCCCCTGGCGTTATACCCGAATATCAACTTGCTGCTTCAAATTATAGTTTTTCCCAGGTAGTAAAAATAATTTCACTTCTCAGGGAATATGATTTAAAATCGAAAGGTTTTGACAGTCCTTCCATATCTGCCGGTGATATTCTTAAAGAGTTAATTTATAAAATACTTCATTAATATTTCAATGATAACTTCAATCATAATAATAATTACGGCAATCATTTCTTTTATTGCTTTCCAAAAAGCTGAGGTTTTTTGGAAATATGACTTTTCTCCATACAGAATAACCCGTAACAAAGAATATTACAGGTTTTTCAGTCATGCATTCCTTCACGCCGACTGGGCCCATCTGTTAATAAACATGCTCGTTCTATTTTCTTTCGGTAGTCATGTAGAAAAAGTTTTCAGAGATTATTCAATGGCTGGTTATTTACGTTTTCCTGTAATTGCTTATCTATTATTATATTTTGGGAGTATCTTAGTGTCTGCGTTAACTACATTTTTCAGGAACAGAAATAACCAGGAATATAGTGCAGTTGGCGCATCCGGTGCAGTATCAGCTGTTGTTTTTAGCAGCATATTTTTTTCTCCTTTCGGGAAGATTTTATTTTTTGGTATTTTACCCATTCCCGGAATTATATTCGGAATATTATATCTTTTTTACTCCAGTTATATGAGTAAAAAAGGTGGGGATAATATAAATCATGATGCGCATTTTTGGGGGGCAATTTATGGTTTTATTTTTCCGGTTTTAATAAACCCTTCATTGATAAAGGTGTTTCTTCACCAATTAAACATATGATTATGAAAGCATTATTTCTTGACAGAGACGGGATTATAAATATTGAGAAAGATAATTCTTATGTATGCACGCCGGATGAATTCTTTTTAAATGAAAGCATCATTGATTTGCTAAAATATATTCGTTCAAAAGGATATTTAATTATTGTTATATCAAATCAGGGTGGAATAGCGAAGAATCTTTATACGAAAGAAGATGTGGAAGCTATTCATGAAAAAATGAATACTATATTAGCGAAAGAAAACCTTTTTTTCGATGAAATATATTACTGCCCGCATCATCCTGACACAGGAAGATGTCTTTGTCGTAAGCCTGGCACACTTTTCTTTGAAAAAGCAATAGCCCGTTACGAAATAAATCCTTCTTTATCTTATTTCATAGGCGATCGCGATTCAGATGAAGAAGCCGGTAAAAGAGCAGGTTTAACTCCAATAAAAGTTGAGGCTAACAGGGATTTGAGTTTTTTAAAAAAAATGATCAGTTGAGATTAGGATTTTCAGGAAAGTTTGCCCAAACCTGATATTTATTATCCATTTTTGCCAGAATATTATTCCATGTATTTGCGCTTTCAGCTTTCATAATAATCTCCGAATTCAATTCAACTACCAGCCATGCGTTTTCGGCAAGTTCTGCTTCAAGCTGTTTTATACCCCATCCTGCATATCCCAGAAAAAAGCGTACCTGATGACTTTCCACATTTCCTGAAGCTATTATTTGCTTAAGAACTTCAAAATTACCTCCCCAAAATATATTGTCTTTAACATGTACACTTTCAGGAACTCTGTTTCCCAGAGTATGGATATAATGGATTGTATTAGTGCTCACCGGGCCACCAATACAAACACTGGCATTTATCTCAGGAAAATCCTGTATTACATCCCTGACTTTAAGATCAACCTGTTTATTAAGCACAAAACCTATGGAGCCTTGTTCTGAATGCTCGGTAAGGATTACTACCGAACGCTTAAAATAAGTATCATTCAAAAAAGGTTCTGAAATAAGGATCATACCTTTTTGGGCAATCTGATTGTCAGTTATTTTAAAAAAGTCGATATTAAAATCCATATCTTATTTTTAGAAAATAATCTAAATATACTAAGTGATTTTATAATAGTGATATTTTTTAAGATTTTTTTAAATATAATTATTTTTAATAAAATCAAAATTAAATAAAAACATCTGTTTACGATCTTAAAAATATTTAATTATATTCGTCACTTATTTTTATAAAATGCAAAAAACAATCTCATCAGAGATACGGGAACCTAAATTGCTTCATGCATTCATTCCAATTATTTTTCTTATTTGCCTATTAACCCTGAATGTTTTATATTTTAAAGATCAAACACTGGATGGTGCGAATCAAATAGTTTTAATACTCACTTCAGCTGTTGCGGGGATTATTGCTTTCAGCCTCGGTTATTCCTGGAAATCTATCCTTGACAGCATTATTAATTCAATTAATTCTGCTATGGCCCCAATGCTTATTCTTTTGCTTATTGGTTCCCTTGCCGGAACATGGATGTTAAGCGGAGCCGTACCAGCAATGATTTATTATGGCCTGAATATTTTTCATCCTTCAATATTTTTGTTTGCTACTGTTGTTATTAGCGGGATAGTTTCACTTGTCACCGGAAGCTCGTGGTCAACAGTTGCAACAATAGGGATTGCCCTTGTCGGAATCGGAAAAGCAATGGGGATAAACGAAGGAATAATTGGAGGCGCTGTCATTTCAGGTTCTTATTTTGGTGATAAAATGTCCCCTCTTTCAGACACAACAAATCTTGCTCCGGCGATGGCAGGGACAGATATTTTTACTCATATCAGGTATATGATGATTACAACTACTCCAAGTATGTTAATCACTCTGGTAATTTTCATTATTATAGGTTTTACATATGATTTTAGTACGGGAGTTTCAGATATAAGTGTGGTACAGGAAGCAATAAATGAAAAATTCACAATCACTCCTTTACTTGTTTTAATACCAATATTTTTAATAGTAATTATCATTCTTAAAGTCCCTCCTCTTCCGGCATTACTAGCCGGGACCCTATTTGGAGGAGTGTTTGCCGTCATTTTTCAGCCTCATTTGATCTATGAGTTATCAGGCAGTTCACAGATAAATTATTTAAAGGCTTCATATATTAGTATTATGCAATCAATGTTTGGGAAAATTGCTTTTTCTACCAAAAACATTATGGTTAACGAATTGTTGAAGTCATCCGGAATGGCAGGTATGTTAAATACTATTTGGCTTATCATATCAGCAATGATTTTTGGGGGTGCGATGGAATCTGCCGGTCTTTTAAAAAGAATATCGGAATCTATTATCAAATTTGCCAAATCTACCGGTTCGCTAATTGCCAGTACTATAGCATCGAGTATCTTTTTTAATGCAACAGCTTCTGATCAATATATATCCATTGTTATTCCGGGCCGTATGTTTGCTGAAACCTATCGTAAAAATGGACTAAAACCTGAGGTATTAAGCCGTACACTTGAAGACGGGGGAACTTTAACCAGTGTACTTATTCCATGGAACACCTGTGGGGCCACACAATCCCGTGTTTTAAATGTTCCAACCACATCTTATGCTCCTTATGCTTTTTTTAATTTAATTAATCCTCTGGTAGCTATCATTATAGCAAGTGCTAATTATAAAATAAGGCGGTTTAAAGAGGGAGAAGACCCCGGAATGGAAAAACAATAGAGAAAACAAAAATTCTTAAATTTTCTATATATTTGAATTTACTTCTATTTATAACAGTTAAATAGATAATTAATTTATTTATAAGATATGCTAATATGAATAACTTAACAATTAAAAAAGTCATTAGTCTGATTTTTGTTTTTTTAATTTTACATTTCAGTCTTGATGCTCAAAATTCTCCCGGCTCTGAAATACTTTATCCGGAGAAACAAAAAGCTTTGGATTATCTTAGTCGTCCTGAGGTTATTGCAGAATACGGAAAAATATCCGATGCAATTTGGTCATTTGCAGAACTTGGCCTGCAGGAGTACAAATCAGCAGAGTTATTATCCGGCACCTTAAAGAAAGCCGGCTTTACCATTGAAATGGGATTAGCCGGAATGCCAACATGTTTTGTGGCAAGTTATGGAAAAGGTAAACCTGTAATAGGGATTTTAATGGAATTTGATGCTTTGCCCATGATATCCCAAAAAGGGAGAGTTGCTGAGCAGGATCCTTTAATTCAGGGCGCTCCCGGTCATGGCTGCGGGCATAATATGATGGGGACTGCTTCAACTGCTGCTGCTATTGCAATTAAGCAAGTATTAGACCTTTATAAGTTAGCTGGTACAATCAGGGTATTTGGTTCTCCGGCTGAGGAGACCCTTATAAGCAGGCCATATATGATCCAGGCAGGTTTATTTAAGGATGTGGATGTAGTTATTGATAATCATGCAGGTAGTAATTTTAGTACATCATATGGGGTAAACGGGAATGCGATGTATTCAACAATATTTACATTTAAGGGTAAAACTGCTCATAGTGCCGGTTCGCCCTGGAGTGGCAGAAGTGCCCTGGATGCGGTTGAAATTATGAATGTCGCAACTAATTATCTGAGAGAACATTTACATTATACTCATAGAATGCATTATGTGATTACAGAAGGTGGCCAGGCCCCCAATGTTGTTCCGGATCAGGCAAGCGTATGGTATTTTGTAAGAAACACAGATGAACGTTTAACAGATATGTATGAACGAGTGGTAAACTGTGCAAAAGCAGCTGCCCTGGCAACTGATACCGAATTAATAAAAATTCAGTGTTTGTCTGCCATTCATCAAAGACATTCCAATAAATTACTTGCAGAATTATTTTATAAAAATATTAAGTTTATTGGATTACCCGAATGGTCGGAAGAAGAACAAGTTTTTGCAAAAGAATTACAAAAAAACCTTGGCATAAAGGAATCCGGATTTCCTCTCAAAATCTCTGAACTCAGTGTACCTGGCGGTACATTTGTGGGAGGGGGTTCTTCGGATGTAGGTGATGTAACACTTATTGCCCCTACTGCAACAATTGTATTTCCAGGCATTGTCCCGGGAGCAGTCGGACACCATTGGTCAACTGTTAGTTCCACATACGGATCAGCTGCCTGGAAAGGTTTAATTGCAGGCGCCAAAGCAATTGCCGCTTCTGCGATAGACCTGTTTACCAAACCTGAAGAATTTCAAAAAATAAGAAGTGAATTTGAAGAATATACCAATAAGCACCCATACATCCCATTTTTACCGGATGATGCTGTTCCGCCACTCGATATAAATCTGGAACTAATGCTTAAATGGAGGCCACTAATGGAAAAGTTTTATCTTGAATAAAGGAGTTATATGGATAAGTATCCCCTGAAAAAGATTTTATAAAAATTACTTTATTCAAACTGAACTTTTATTAAATGAATATAATAAACAAATTCCTAAATATCTTGTTATTTTTGTAGTGATATTACAACCAAATAATACAATTTTGTTATGAAAGGAGCATTTTTTTTATCTGTTGTGTTGTTATCAATATCTATGCTATTTATGGCACTTAAAATTTTAGTACGAAAAAATGGAAAGTTCCCTGAATATAGGATTGGCCATAATAAAGATATGCATAAAATAGGGATAACTTGTGTGAAACATGAAGAGCTCAAGAATCACAGGGAGGCAAAAAATACAGGATGTTGCGGATGTGGGGGAATGCTTTAGTAATAATTTGAAGATTAATCTGGTCGAATATTTTGTAATTCCTGATAGATGAGGTTTTTCATCCCTTTTGTATAATAAGCCTGATATTGCCCAATTTCATCACTATAGATCAGATAGGCCTCAAGTTCATTTTGATTTTCAAGTAATTGAATACTTTTTTCCAATCCCATTACCATGAATGCCGTAGCCCAGGCATCAGCACTAATACAGTCATTCGCAATGACGGTTGTACTCAGCAATTGATTCTTTGAAGGATATCCCGTTTTAGGATTAATGGAATGAGCGTATTTAACTCCATCCTCTTCATAAAATTTACGATAATTTCCTGATGTAGCGAGTGATTTATTTTTCATTTGCAAAATTACCTGCATTTGCTGTCCGGGTATCATATTGCCAAAATCAGGCCTGTCAACTCCAATTTTCCATAATTTATTATTTGGATTTAAACCTTTTGTTCTTATCTCCCCTCCAATTTCAATCATATAATTTTTAATTTTATTATTATCAAAATATTCGGCAACAACATCTACGGAATAACCTTTTGCAATAGCATTAAAATCAAGTTGTATTTCAGGTTTTTCTTTAATTATCCTGTCATCAACAATTTTTATTTTTTCCATGCCAACAAATTGCAGCAAACTGTCCAGCCGGCTTTTTTCCATATTTACCTTCTCACCCGGCCCAAATCCCCAGGCATTAACCAGTGGTAATACAGTGACATCAAAATATCCGTCAGATTCCTTCCATACTTGCCCGGATTTATTAAAAACATACTTAAACATGTTATTAACCAATGTTTCCTCATTCCTGTTAATTTTTGAAATTAGTGATGAAGGGTCATATAATGAAAAAAGTTTACTAAAATCATTTAGCAGGCTTTCGATTTCAGGCTTAAGATCGCTTGTGTCCGGAGTCTCATATGTAATGTGATAAGTTGTACCCTGAGTAAATCCGGCAATTTTCACATAAACACCTGATCCGGGAGAGTAACATCCATTTATTAAAAAAAAGGAAATGAATAGAATAGGTGATAAAATAAAACTTATTAAATAATTAAATTTCATTATGGATTTAAGTTATAATTTTCCGTTTTCAGGGAGAAGTATTTCTTTCAACAAAAAGATTCAATTATAGTTATTAAAACTATTTACACTCCAAAATCATCATAAGCAATCATTTCCTGGGGCACTCCCATATCATAAAGCATTTTCATTACTGCATCATTCATCATTGGGGGGCCGCAAAGATAATATTCTATCTCCTCAGGTTCTTCTATTTTACTAAGATACTCATCATAAAGAATTTGATGAATAAATCCGGTATATCCATTCCAGTTATCATCATCATTTGGTTCTGAAAGTCCTATATTGAATCTAAAATTTTGGTTACTTTTTTCTATTTCTCTGAAATCCTTTTCATAAAATAATTCTCTTTTTGAACGAGCTCCATACCAGTACGATACTTTTCGTTTAGTTTTTTGAGTATAAAACAGATGAAAGATATGTGAACGCAGGGGGGCCATTCCTGCCCCGCCGCCAATATAAATCATTTCACGCTCTGATTCTTTAATAAAGAAATCGCCATATGGTCCGGAAATAACAACTTTGTCACCTGGTTTTCTGGAAAATATATATGAAGAACATACGCCAGGATTTACATTTTGAAATGCACCTTTAGACTTATCCCATGGGGGTGTTGCAATCCTGATATTCAGCATAATAATATTTCCTTCTTCAGGATGATTAGCCATACTGTAAGCCCTGAAAGTTTCCTCATTATTTTTCATTTTCAGATCCCACATCTTAAATTTATCCCATTCATTCCTATATGTTTCTTCAATATTAATATCCCTGGAAAAGTCAACTTCAACTTTAGGGACATCTATCTGAATATATCCGCCTGAATTAAAGTCCATTTTTTCACCTTCAGGCAGCTTTACAACAAATTCTTTAATAAAAGAAGCTACATTCCTATTTGAAACAACTTCACATTCCCACTTTTTAATTCCCATTACTTCTTCCGGAATCTTTACGACTATATCCTGACGGATTTTAACCTGACATGCAAGTCTCCAGTCATTTTGCTGTTCTTTTCTGGTAAAGAAAATAGTTTCTGTAGGTAATATAGAACCTCCTCCCTCCTGTACCTGACATTTACATAGTGCACATGTTCCGGCGCCACCACAGGCAGAAGGAAGAAAAATATTGTGATTTGACAATGTAGCAAGAACAGTTCCACCTGGTTCTACCTTAAAGTCTTTATCATTTACTTTTAAAGTAACTTCACCCTGAGGAATTAATTTTGCTCTTGCATACAGAAGCATTGATACTAATATAAATATTATAATTACAAAAACTGTAATACTTATTAGAATTATCCCTAATTTACTAGTTAAAAGGACCATAACAGCTAAAATTAAAGTGTTTCCTTATAAGTTAATCCCCATAAAGCTCATAAATGCAATACCCATAAGCCCTGTGATTATAAAAGTAATACCTAAACCTCTTAAAGGTGCGGGCACATTGGAATAACGTATTTTTTCCCTTATTGCGGCAAGCCCAATAATTGCAAGGTACCAGCCTACTCCTGATCCCAGTCCGAAGGCAGTAGCTTCGGCAACATTTAAATATTCACGTTCCTGCATAAAAAGTGATCCGCCAAGTATAGCACAGTTTACAGCAATAAGAGGCAGAAATATTCCAAGAGAAGAATATAAAGCCGGACTAAACTTTTCTATTATCATTTCCACTAATTGTACCATAGCTGCAATAACAGCAATAAACATTATAAAGCTGAGAAAGCTGAGATCAACATCTGCAAGTGCAGGACTAAGCCAGGTGAGGGCACCGGCACTAAGTATATATTTTTCCAATAAATAATTTACGGGAACTGTGAACCCTAAAACAAAAGCAACAGCTATCCCCAAACCTGAAGATGTACTAACTGTTTTTGAAACAGCAAGATAAGAACACATGCCTAAGAAATAGGCGAAAATCATATTATCAATAAAAACACCTTTAATGAATATATCAATTAAATTTTCCATGATTTTCAGATATTAATTTTTCTCAATAAGTTTTTTATTAAAACCTCTTTGAACCCAAATAATTATACCTACTGTAATCAGGGCCATTGGAGGAAGGATCATAAGGCCGTTATTAACATATCCCATTTCATAGAATGATCCCGGTATAACTTTATATCCCCAAATTGTACCTGATCCGAATAATTCTCTAAAAAATGCCACTATTATTAATATTATTCCATACCCGGCTGCATTTCCAATACCGTCCAGGAAGGATGGCCAGGGCTTATTTCCCATGGCAAAAGCTTCAACCCTTCCCATAATGATACAATTAGTAATAATTAAACCAACAAATACTGATAATTGTTTACTCACATCAAATGCATATGCTTTAAGCACCTGATCAACAATAATAACCATAGCTGCAATGACTGTCAGTTGGACAATAATGCGAATTCTTGGTGGTATTGTTTCTCTTAGCAGTGAAATCACGACATTTGAAACTGAAACCACTATCATTACTGATAAAGCCATTACAAGAGCAGGTTTTATCTGTACTGTTACAGCCAATGCAGAACAAATACCCAGCACCTGAACAGTGATCGGATTGCTGTCATTAAGAGGCTCTCTTAAGAGCTTCATATTTTTTGCTGAAAAAAGCGATTCTTTTTCACTCATTGTTATTACTTATTTTTTGTTTAAAATAATGTTCATAAGGCTTAAGATTTTCCTGAAGCATTGTTTCAAGCCCTTTACTAGTTACAGTTCCTCCGGAAATAGCATCGACTGTATGAGGATCTAAAGGATCTGCCCCTCCTTTTTTTATTTGTATTGAAACTAAGTTGCCATTTTTATCAAATATCTGTTTATCAATAAATTTTTTCTGATACCATATCTGATTAATTTCTGCACCTAAACCCGGAGTTTCTTTGGCATGATCAAATACAGCACCATAAACAGTATTAACATCTTCATCCAAAGCAATGTATCCCCAAATCTGTCCCCACAATCCTTTCCCTATCAATGGTATAACATATTTTTCAGAGCCATCCTCTTTTGAATAAATAAATAATGGAAGATTTCGTTGATCCACAGGTTTAGAAAACTCTGATTTTAAGGTTTTTGTAATCTCAAATGCATCTTTCCCTTCCACTATCATGCCTTTACTATCAACAACTATACTGGAGCTGAAATATTTAACAAATTCATCTTCAATATATTTATTTATATCTTTTTCTTCTTTTGCTTTTTCTGCCTTACCAACAGTTCGTAAAATATCCTGTTTTTTTTCTATTTCCACATTTCTTTCCTGTAAAGGTCTTAATTCCTCTGCAACAAAAGAGAGTACTGCAGCAGTAATGACAACAACCACAGCTATATAAATAAAAATATATGTATTAGTGAAATTTCTCATATTAACTCAATTAAATGTTTTTCAGATATTATGATCATATTTCTTTATATTTTGTATTAACAAAAAATTATTAGGCACTAATTTTATTTACCTTTACTTTCAGTCTTTTAGCACGTTTACTAATGTTTGCTTCAATAATATAATGGTCTATTAGTGGTGCGAATGTATTCATAAGTAATATCGCCAGCATCATCCCTTCCGGAAATGCAGGATTTAGAACCCGTATCATCACGGCAAGAATACCGATAAGTATTCCATAAATCCATTTTCCCCGTTCAGTCTGTGCTGCTGTTACCGGATCAGTTGCCATAAATACAGCTCCAAATGCGAATCCGCCAATAATCCAATGCTCCCAAAAAGGCACTTTCATAAACTCATTAACTGCAAAAATATTTAATAAGCCTCCCATAACAGCTCCTCCTATAAAAACGCTCAGAATAATTTTCCAGCTCCCTATGCCGGTATATATTAAAATAATTGCACCGATCAGTATTGCAAGTGTAGATGTTTCTCCCACTGAACCAGGAATGGTGCCAAGAAACATATCCCAGGTACTGATTGGCCCCCCAAGCCCGTTTACAAAAGAAGCTTTACCTGTTGCTGCCTGTCCCAGAATAGTGGCCCCGCTAAAACCGTCAATAATACCTTCTCCACTTTTCAGACCTGAGACCCAAACATTATCACCAGATATTTCAGAAGGATAAGCAAAGAAAAGAAAAGCCCTGGCTACAAGTGCAGGATTCCATATATTCATTCCAGTGCCTCCAAATACTTCTTTTCCAATAATAACAGCAAAAGCTGTTGATATGGCAAGCATCCATAAAGGTATATCAGCAGGCATTATAAGAGGGATCAGAATTCCGGTAACAAGAAACCCTTCATTAACTTCATGCCCTCGTATTTGGGCAATAGTAAATTCTAATCCCAGGCCTACTACATATGAAACAACAATAAGAGGGAAAACTTTCAGGAACCCGAACCAAACTGTTTCCCAAAAAGAGGCATCTGTTCCTGTCGCCAGAAAATGTTGATAACCCGTATTCCATATCCCAAATAGCACTGCCGGAACCACGGCAATAATAACCAACGACATAGTTCTTTTAAGATCAAGCGCATCACGGATATGCGAACCCTGGGTTGTGACAGTATCAGGAACAAAAAGGAAAGTCTCAAAAGCATCAAAGACAGACCCAAAATTCTCAAATTTTCCTCCTTCACTGAAATGTGGTTTTATTTTATCTATAAACCTGCGTAATGATTTCACTCGAATAAAATTTAATTATTTAACTTAATAATAAATAGTTTCAAACTTCTATCCTTATATTTTTTAGATTTAAGCTATTGTTATCTCCGAATCCCTTCATTCGCTTTTTTAAATGACAAAGTAAAGAGCATTTAATAGAATAATATCTTTTAAGTCAATAAAACAATCTCCAAAAATTCAGAAAATTTCGTATTATTCAGTTTCTTTCCTAATCAAATCCAGCCCCTTCCTAATAATAGCCTGTATTTCGGTTTTTGAAGGACAAATAAATTCAGCAAGGGCAAAATCTTCTTCATCAACTTCATATATTCCCAGCTTTTCCATCTTATCAATATCTTCTACCATGATTGCTTTAAATAAATGCATTGGATATATATTCATTGGAATTACTTTCTCATAATTTCCTGTAAGTACAAATGACCTTCTCCCTCCATGTAAGTTTGTGTCGATATTGAATTCAGCATTTGGTTTTAGCCATGACCAAAATGCCCTGTAAAAACTATACTTCCCGAATCCGGGGCTTGCCCAACCTAAAAACTCATGAAAATTACCTTCAGGGATTACAGTAATCTGTTGATCATAAAATCCAAGAAATTCATTTTTCTCCACCTTTTTCCCTGTAAGTGCATTGCCACTAATGATACGAATATTATCTCCTTTTAGATTATCTTTAACTATTGTAGAAATTTCTGCACCAATAATAGTTTTGCAATATCTTGGTTTCAGAACTTCAGATCCTGTTAGGGCAACAATAGTGGTATTATCAATTATCCCGTTAATAAACAATCTGCCTGTTCTGATAACATCTCTGACGCTAATAAACCAAACAACTTCCCCTTTATTAATAGGATCAATATGATGAATTTGTACTCCAACATTTCCAGATGGATGTGGCCCCAGGAATTTATGAATTTTAACTTTTTTAATATCTGCATATACTTTACTAACAGGATATCGCGCATCCACGCCTAAATGGATCTGACCATCTGTTAAAGCAGAAAGAGCATCAATTCCCTTTTTAAATTCAGCTTCATTACCGTTTGCAATAAAATCAATATCAGGGGCCAACGGAGCAGTATCAAAAGTTGAAATAAATATTGCTTTAGGCTTGTCAGACGGATGGGCTATTACTGAATAAGGGCGCTGACGAATTGCAGGCCACATTCCGCTTCTTATAAGAATAGAAATAATTTCATCCCTGCTCATTTCCAAAGGGTCCCTAACTTCAAATTCAACGAATTCATCCCTGGCATCAGCCTTGACAATGACCCCCCAGATCACTCTTCTTTCACCCCGCAATATTTCAGAAACCTCACCTGAAACCGGTGAAGTGAAGCTGATTTGAGGATGATATTTATCAAAAAATAATTGGTCACCAGCCTTCACACGATCTCCGGGCTTAACAGAAAGCTTTGGTGTAAGACCGTTAAAATCACCGGGTTTTAAAGCAACGAAGGAAGGACGTTCTAACTTTTGAATTATTTTTTCTGCTTTTCCTTTTAAATTAATATCAAGACCCTGTTTGATCCTTATAACATCAGACATAATGAATTAATACTATTAATGTTTAAACCGACAAAATTAGTTAATTTTGAAAGTAATTATAATTTATTATAAAAACATCGACAAAATTATTATTTAATCTGTTTGAAATTTATTTAGCGTTATAAAAATAACAATTGATGAGTAAAACTGTTTGCAAAATACTAATTTTATTCCAATACATCTTTTATTTCTCAAGCACAGGATATGGAAGTTTTCAGGATACTTTTTTAGATGGCCCTGTAAAAGAAGGGGTTTATAAAGAAAGTATCAAATCTATTTGCATCCACCGGGAAGGATGGAAGTTAAGTTATCCTGTATTTGAGCTGAATGATGACACAGGGCTGGAAATAAGCTTTGATGATATTCGTGCTCCGGTTTGCAACTACTCTTATCGTATCATTCATTGTGATAATAGCTGGAATCCTTCACTTATAAATGAAAATGAATATATCGAAGGGATTTATGAAAATCAGATCCTGAATTATTCATTTTCATTTAATACCAACATAAATTATATCCATTATACATTAAAATTTCCTAATGAAGATATTAATGTTAAAATTTCCGGTAATTACATTTTAGTTGTATATGAAGATTTTAATATTGATAAGCTTGTGTTTATAAAAAGATTTATTGTTACTGAAAAGATTGCTGACATCAAGGCTGATGTTAAAAGGCCTGTCCTCACTGCTTATCGTAATAGCGGGCAAGAAATTGATTTTAAAGTTATTCATGGTAATTATCCCATTCATGATCCATTTAGCGAGATAAACATAACAATACTTCAGAACGGCAGATGGGATAATACTATTAATAATTTAAAACCTTTATATTTAAGAAACGGAGTTCTGGAATATGATTATAATTCTGAAAATGTTTTTCCGGGTGGAAGTGAATTCAGATGGTTTGATATTAAAAGTTTAAGATATCAGTCCCCATATATAAAAAACATAATCTATGAAAATAATATGTTTCATATTGATTTGTTCCCTGATGAAAACCGCTCCGGAAAGTTATATTTTTTTGAAGATGACCTCAATGGCAAATTTTATATTGAAGTACAGGAACATCTAAACAATGATATTGAAGCAGATTATGCATATGTTCATTTTAGCCTGCCTTATTCAGCCCCGTTAGTTCATGGAAAACTTTATCTTTTCGGGGCACTGACAAACTGGGAACTTGGTACTAAAAATGAATTGCAATATAATTTTGAAAAAAAAATTTATGAAATAGATCTGTTATTAAAACAAGGCTATTATAATTATCATTATGCATTTGTTCCTGAAGGATCAAAAACAGGAGATCTTTCATATATTGAAGGCAATCATTATGAAACTGAGAATGATTATATTATTTTGGTTTATCACCGGCCGGTTAATTCAAGATACGACAGGATTATAGCTTATCAAATTGTCAATTCTTTACACAAACAACCTTAATTTAATTTTCAATACGTTTAACAGTCAATATACCTTTCACTTTCATAAGTTTTTTAGCGAGTGTTTCAAGGCTTTCTTTGTCTTTCACGAACAAATGCAAAGTTCCTTCAAACATTCCGGCTTCTTTATCCATTGAAAATGAACGCATATTAATTCCAACTTCTTTTGAGACCACATCAGAAATATTACTTATAATACTGATTTCATCATTTCCGGTTATTCTCAGAACAGCAAGAAAATGTCTGTCAATTTCTGTATCACTCCATTTAGCTTTAACCACTCTATATCCATATCGGGAAATGAGTTGAGGCGCATTAGGACAATTTACACGATGTATTGTAATCCCGGAGGAACGTGTCACAAATCCAAAGATTGAGTCTCCAAAGATAGGATTACAACATTTTCCAAGATGATAATCAATATTTAACAGATTATTATCAATAATAAGATAATCGTCTGTTTTTATCTCTTTAGGTTTAATGATCCTGTCGGCAATCTCTTGTTGAATTGGGAAATGTTTGAAATCTTCCTTATTATTTTCGGTCAGGATACCTTTAATCTCAATAAGGTCTAATTTTTCTGTTGCAATACGATAATAAAGATCGGTAGCATCTTTTAATTTGTAGTGATGTATCAGTTTACTAATATTTGGATCATGAAATTCCAGTCTCCAATTTTTAAATCTTCTTTTAAGAATTTCCTTACCATGCTCAGCGTCCTTTAATCTTAATTCTTTAAGGGCAATTTTTATTTTAGATTTAGCTTTAGGAGTTACCACATAATTTAACCAGTCGGGATTAGGTTTTTGGTTTTTTGATTTAATTATTTCTACTTTATCCCCATTTTTCAGTTTGTGCCTGATGGGGACATTTCGACCGTTAATTCTTGCACCGGTGCAGGATGCCCCAACAGCTGAATGAATATCAAATGCAAAATCCAGGATACTTGCACCTTCAGGAAATTTTTTCAGATCACCCTGTGGTGTAAATACATAAATCTCCTTATTATAAATGTTCAGTTTAAGGTCATCCAACAAGCTGGCAGGGTCAGCCTCCGGGCTCTCCAGGTGTTCTCTTACTTTTCTTAACCATTCATCAATTCCTTTTTCACCTTTAATCCCTTTATACTTCCAATGTGCAGCCAGGCCCTTTTCAGCTATTTCATCCATACGTCTGCTTCGAATTTGAATTTCAACCCATTCTCCTCCGGGTACTATTACCGTTGAATGAAGAGACTCATATCCATTGGATTTAGGAACAGAAATCCAGTCACGCATCCTTCCGGGATTAGGCTGATAAATGTCCGCTATAATAGAGTATACTTTCCAACAATCAGCTTTTTCTGATTCCCGGGGTGAATCAAGGATTATCCGGACAGCAAACTTATCATATACCTCTTCAAAATCAACCTTTTGTGTTTTCATTTTTCTCCAAATGGAAGAAACTGATTTTACTCTTGCTTTAATTTCTGCATTCAAACCTTGTTTTTCCAATTCTTCAGAAACAGGTTTTATAAGTTCTTTTATAAATTTATTCCTGGCGTTGTCGGTTGCCTTCAATTGTTCGGTCAATAAGGAATAAATATCCGGTTCTACATATTTCATTGTCAGGTCTTCCATTTCTGACATGATATTATATAAGCCCATACGATGTGCAAGAGGAGCATAGATATAACTGATCTCCGAAGCGAGCATAATTCTTTCGTCAGATGGAATATAATCAAGATTTCGCATTAAATATAAACGTTCGGCCAGTTTTATTAATACTACCCTTATATCACTGGCCATAGTAAGGATCAGGTTTCGAAAATTCTCAGCCTGTGAAATGGATTTATCAGTTCTTTTGGATGAAATTTTATACAATCCATCGATAATCCCTGAAATTCTTTCTCCAAATTTTTCCTGAATCAATGAAGCAGTATCCGGCTCAGTATCAATGCATTCATTTAACATTGCAGCAATGACACTATTTGCGCCAAGTCCAATTTCATTGGATACTATTCTTGCAGTTTCAATTGCATGGACAGCAGGATGCTTTCCCCAACGATCGGGTTTATTCCGGCAAACTTCATTGATAAAATAAAAAGCTTCTCCAATATTCTTCATTTCAGCCGGAGAGCAAACATCTTTGCAGTCTCTGCGAAGTGCTTTATAATATTTTAATATTTCATCTCCGATTTTCTGCATATTTTCCGTACCCTGTTTCCTTAAAAAATTTATGTTATAATTTATCTGTTTCTGATTTTTCCAATAGAATTATTAAAATCAGTTGATATTCATATAAATTTATAGTATTAGCAGTAATAAATAATCAATATAATGAATTGATAAACTTATTAATCTTATCTTCCAAATCTCCCATGCCATCCAATGCTTTTATAAACGCACTTCCTATAATGGCACCATTAACATATCTGCATACTATATCAAAAGTATTCTTGTTTGAAATTCCAAAACCGGCGAGACAGTAGTTTTTTAAATTCATTTTAATTATTCGTTTAAAATATTCTAACTGACTTTTATCGAATTCATTCTTTATTCCCGTAGTTGAAGCTGAGGATACCATATAAATAAAGCCTTCTGAAATTTCATCAATAAATCTAATTCTCTCAGCCGGAGTTTGTGGAGTTATAAGAAAAATGCAGTTTATTCCATATTTATTAAACAGAACCCTGTAATGCCGGAGGTATTCTTCCGGTGGAAGATCAGGAATGATAACACCATCAATCCCTGTCCGGGAACAATTTAAGAGAAAGTTTTCCATTCCCATTCGCAAAACAGGATTAATATATCCCATAAGTAAAATGGGAATTGAAACAATTTTACGTATATTTTCCAATTGCTTAAAAAGTAATTTCAGGCTCATTCCATTTAAAAGTGCAATTGAATTGCTTTTTTGGATAATCGGCCCGTCGGCAACAGGATCAGAAAAGGGTATACCTATCTCAATTATATCAACCTTATATTTTTCAAGTATCTTGATAATTTTTGGTGTATCTTCCAATAATGGATAACCTGCCGTAAAATAAACCGAAAGAATTCTTCTGGTTTTCCGTGAAAAAAGATATGAGATTCTATTCATTTTTTTAATTAATTTACTTTCAATAGCTGTCAATAATGCGAAAGTAAACTCAGGGTTTGTTTATTTGCTATTATTATTTTTTCATATTTTGCCGGGATCTGTATTATTTAAGCTTTTTTATGTTTTTTATTGATAAAATGAATTTCACTATTAAATTTTAAATTCCTGCAATTTCAGTAAGTTGAGGATAAATACTAATCGCTTCCATATAGGCAGCCATATCTTTTTCTCCTCTTCCGGAGAGACATATTATTATAACATCATTTTTTTTAAAAGTCATTTTTTCCAGAAAAGCAAGTGCATGAGCTGATTCAAGCGCCGGAATTATTCCTTCGAGATGAGTGAGTAAAAATCCTGCTTTCAATGCTTCATAATCAGTAACACTATAGTATTGAGCTCTTCCTGTTTCTGCAAGCCATGCATGTAAGGGGCCAACGCCCGGATAATCAAGCCCGGCTGAAATAGAATAAGGTTCAGTTATCTGGCCGTCTTCATCCTGCATTAGCAGTGTTTTGCTGCCATGTATCACTCCTGATGAACCCGTTCCGATAGTTGCAGATGTAAATCCGGTTTCTATACCTTTACCTGCAGCCTCGATCCCAATAAGATGAACTTCATTACGGGAAATATAATGATAGAAGATACCGGCTGCATTACTTCCCCCTCCAACGCAAGCAAGGATATAATCCGGATTTTCCCTTTCTTCCTTTTCTTTTAACTGAAATAAAATCTCCTGGCTGATAACCGATTGGAATTTTGCAACCATATCGGGGAAAGGGTGAGGGCCGACAATTGATCCTATTAGGTAATATGTATTTTCAGGATTGCATATCCAATCCCGCATTGCCTCATTGGTTGCATCCTTCAGAGTCCTGTTGCCCGAGAATGCCGGTATTACCTTTGCCCCCAGCATTTCCATTCTTTTCACATTAGGTTCCTGCCGCACCATATCAACTTCACCCATATAAATAACACATTCAATTCCCATCAATGCACACACTGTTGCTGTAGCCACCCCATGCTGACCAGCACCTGTTTCTGCAATTATCCTGGTTTTGCCCATATGTTTTGCCAATAATATTTGTCCTATGGTATTATTAATTTTGTGGGAACCGGTATGATTCAGATCCTCCCTTTTAAGATAAATCCTGGCCTGATATTTTTTACTTAATCTTTTTGCAAAAAATAAGGGTGATGGCCGTCCTGCATAATTCCGAAGAAGATCATAAAATTCTTTCTGAAAAATCTCCGATTCTATAACAGGCAAATATATTTTTCTTAACTCTTCTACATTAGCTCTAAGCATTTCGGGTATATACGATCCGCCATACTTACCATAGAACCCGTTTTCATCAGCAAGAAATGTTTCTCTCTTTATTTCCGGTTTCATTTCGAATAGAATTAATAAATTGTTGTAAGGCAATAATATCCTTTTTCCCGGGACTAATTTCAAATTTACTGTTAACATCCACACCAATCAGCGATTCCAACACTAAGTTTTGTATTTTTTTTGCATCTTCGGGCCCAATTCCGCCACTAAGGAAGAATGGATGTCCAAGCTCATATTTATTTAATATTTTCCAGTCAAATCGGATACCGGTACCACCAAATTTTGTTGAGGGAGTATCAAACAGAAAATAATCACACCATGGTAAATATTCAATCAGCATATGAAAGTTAAAATCTGCAGTAATTCCAAAAGCTTTTATAATTTTTACCCCAAGGCCTCGAAGATGTTTACAAAAATCCGGTTTTTCATTACCATGTAACTGACAATAATCCAATGCAAATTTTCTTTGGATTTCCAGGATCGAATATTCATCATGATTTACAAATATGCCGACACTTTTTGCAAATGAAGAAATAAAAGATATTTCTTCAGGTGTTAGAGAATCACCGATATACCTTGGTGATCCTGAATAAAAGTTAAAACCCAAAAAGTCAGGCTTAAGTTTAACAATTTCCTTCAGGTTATTTCCAGATTTTATTCCACAGATTTTTATTTTCATTATCAGATTGTATCCATCATATAATAAATTTCTTTTATAAATTTTCTTGCGGTAGTTCCGGGTTCAATAGTTTTCATAAATGCCTCTCCGATTAAAAAAGCTTCATATCCTTCTTTAAATAATTGAATTACAGTGTTTATATCAGAGATTCCACTCTCAACAACTTTAATACATGAGCCTGGCAATTTATTTAGTAGTTTAAGTGAATGATCAGGATTTATAGTAAAAGAATCAAGATTTCTGTTATTAATTCCAATGATCTTTATTTCAGGAAACCATTTGTCCAGATCTTTCTCATCATAGATTTCAAATAAAACATCCATTCCGCAGTCACTTGCTATACGGGTAAGATTTTTCACTTCATCGGCATTCAGTATAGAAGCTATCAATAAAATAGCAGATGCACCAAAAGCTTTGGCTTCAAAAATCTGATATTCATCCAGAATAAAATCTTTTCTTAATGTAGGAAGAGACGATAAAAGTGTTGCATCCTGCAGATCGGATAAACTTCCCTGGAAAAATTCATAATCAGTCAACACTGATATTGCCTGAACCCCGGCATTTGTGTAACCGGTAATTATATCATATAAATTTGCTGTTGGATTGATTATTCCCCGTGAGGGTGATTTTCTCTTAAATTCAGCAATAATCGAAGGATAGGGATTTTTAATAGCATTATAAAAAGAGGCCCGTTCAAGTTTATACTCCGGAACTTTCATGTATACATTAGCCGGAATCATTTCTTTCCTGGCCATCACTTCCTTTTTTTTAACTTCCAATATTTTATTAAGTATATTCACAAATTTTATGGTATATATTAATTTATAACAAACATATTTCTATGACAAAACTTTCCGAAAAGTAAACTGTTATTTTAATGCTCTTCTAACTATTTAATTATGGCTTCCACAAAGAAGCAGTATACTAAAATGATAATAAGATTTATGCTAATATAAATATTTTATTAGTAAGTTCTATAGTCTTTGGATTTTATTCAACTGCCTTTTTAAAAGCTTTAAAAGCATTTCCACTAATTAGAGAATCGTATGCCAATCCAATACATTCTTCCTGGGTTTTATACTGATGCAGGCATTTTAAAGCCATGCCTGCATTAACAATAACGACTGAATTCCATGCTTCTCTTCCCTCTCCTTTAAGGATTTTCAAGAATATTTCGGCTGATTCTTTTACCGAATTTCCCCCCTTTATTTCTGAAGGGGTAATACGTGAGAATCCGGTTTGTTCAGGAGAAAGGAGTAATTCTTCATGATTAGTTATTAGCTTAAAATCAGATGTAAGGGAAATTTCATCATATCCATCCAATGAATGAACTATTGAATAATTTTTATTTGTCCCCTGATAAATATAATTAAACAGCCGGGCTGTTTCAAGGTTAAACACGCCTGTAAGCTGATTTTCAGGAAATGATGGATTCACCAGTGGCCCAAGCATATTGAAAAATGTTTTCAGTCCAATTTCCTTTCTTAATGGTGCTACAGCTTTCATTCCCGGATGGAATAACGGGGCATGAAGAAAGCATATTCCTGCTTTATCCAGTTTTTTTAAAATATCATCCCTGTTGTTAGAAAATTTATATCCGAAATATTCCATCACATTACTTGATCCGCAGGATGATGATACTGCATAATTACCATGCTTGGCAACTTTTTCACCTGCACCTGCCACAACAAAAGAAGCCAGTGTTGAAATATTTATGGAATGTTTGCCATCTCCTCCGGTTCCGCAAAGATCAATTGTATTATAAGCGGATAAATCCACGGGAATACATAACTCTAATAAAGCATCCATAAATCCTGCCAGTTCTTCCACTGTAATATTTCTCATCATATATACCGTAAGGAAGACTGCTACCTGTGAAGTATTATAATCACCCTTAGTTATTTTAAACAGAACATCTTTTGCCTCCTCCCTTGAAAGCGTTTCATGTGCAGTTAACCTTAGTAATATCTCTTTCATTTCAAAAGAATTATTTATTTGTTTTATATAATAAGCAGTTATAACAGCAATGTTTTTTTAATCAGAAATTTTAATATAACACACTATTTACATATCCTTCGCTAAATAAACAGCTTGTTTCAAAGCTTCCAGTTTATTATTTACTTCATTCAGTTCTCCTTCGTCAGAGGAAGCAGCTACAATGCCAGCCCCTGCCTGGTAGAACAGGGTGTTATTTTTACTAAGAAAGGACCTGATAATAATTGCATGATTAATATTTCCATCAAAGCCAAAATAACCAATTGCACCACCATAAAATCCCCTGTTAAGGTTCTCATATTTTTCAATTAACTGTAATGCCTTAATTTTGGGGGATCCTGATAATGTTCCGGCAGGAAAAGAATTTGTAAAAACAGTAAAGGGATTAATATCACTTTTCAATTGCCCTGTTACTTCTGAAACGAGATGAATGACATGAGAATAAAACTGAACTTCCCGGAAGGATTTTATTTTCACGTTGTCAGAACATAGGTTCAGATCATCTTTTGCCAGTTCAACTAACATAAGGTGTTCCTGGTTTTCTTTTTCATTGTTTTTCAAATCAACTGCCAACTGCCGGTCTTTTTCATCGTTACCGGTACGTTTAAATGTACCTGCAATTGGATTTATTTGAGCGATACCATTATTCACAACAATTTGAGCTTCAGGTGAGGAGCCAAATAATTTATACCTCCCGTAATCAAAATAAAACAGATAAGGCGAAGGGTTTATACTACGTAAAGCCCTATAAACATTGAATTCATCACCCTTAAAAGATTGACTGAATTGGCGTGATAAGACGATCTGGCGAATATCTCCTCTCTGACAATGTTTTTTACCTAGTTTAATCATTTCAATAAAATCTTCATCAGTTAAATTTGAACTTTCCCCGGATACGGTAATGAATTTGAATGTGCCAATTTTCCGGTTTAACAGAATTCTTTTTACCATATTTATATTACTGTTTTCTCCTTCCGGAATATTTTCAAGAAGAAACATTTTATGGTTGAAATGATTTATAGCAAGAATATATCTATAAACCGAATATTGCATTTCGGGAATTTTATAATCATAATTTGCATAATTTCTTAATTTTAAAGGACTAAAATATTTTATGGCATCATAAGCTGTATAACCAAATAAACCATTTGTATTCATTTCATTTCCCTGATTTCCTGAAATAATAGTAAAGGCCTTCATATATTCATGGAAAGTTTCAGAGACAGAATTATTATCATTGATTTCAATGTTTATTTTTTTATTGTCTGGAAGAATAATCTGAATATGGTCATTTTCTACACTGAAAGAAGAAAGCACATTAAAACATATATAGGTCATGCTATTTCTATTTCCATGATAATCAGAACTTTCGAGTAATACAGCGTTAGAAAATATATCTCTGATTTTCAGGTAAATGCTTACAGGTGTAATTAAATCAGTTTCACCCGGTGGAAATGTATGTATATTAACATAAATTTTTATTTTTTGCATAAGCGGTTAATTAATGTTTCTATTTTTTATTTATTAAGATACCTGTTTTCAATTTAAAGAACTTCATATTTTAATTTTGCTTTGATATTTCCAAAATAAAACGGCCTGCCGGGAATCCGACAGGCCGTTTTATTAATATTTTAATGAAACATTATGATAGGACTATCCTGTCACCCGGAAAATCAGGTAATTAGATTGCCACCACCATATGTTTAAATAAACTTTCATTAAAGAATTAATTTGTTACAAAGAAAATACTTTTTTTAAAATTTAAAAAATTCTAAGGATTTTATATAATAATTATCGAAATTTATCTTGTGCCACATATCTCATTTTTCACTGATCTGGTTATTGAGATAACATTAAACGACTGTATTTTAATTTCAGGGGGAGTATTTAAAAATAATTTCCTCCATTTTAGGCTGGGCCTCCCTCATTCTGTTCATAAGAGTGAGTTGGGCCCGTGTTCTCACAAGATTATGATCATGATACGCTATATGATAATATTGATCATTTTCAAGATAATCTGTTAAAAAACGAACTGCTTGTTCGCATGTGATAAAAAATGGTGATAAAACAAGAGTTTCGAATTCAGTTTTTGTTCCAATTGATGATATCTCTTTAATAAAACCTTTTGTATAATTTTCAAATGCAGGAAAATTAAACTGGATTTTACTTGTATCTTTTTCATCTTCGGCTGCTGTATTAGTAAAAGATCTCATTGAATCACCAAAATCATAATGAATATATCCCGGCATGACTGTATCAAGATCAATCACACAAATAGCCTTATTATTTTCATTGAACAGGATGTTACTTAATTTTGTATCATTATGTGTAACTCTGATTGGCAGGCTCTTTTCACGTATTAATTTCTGCAAAGTTTCTGCATAATTTACTCCTTCAAGGGCAATGTCAATCTCAGCTGCAGCTATTTTAACCCTTTCCTGATTTCCATTTTTTATTGCGTTCAGTAAATTATTATGCCTGTGGTCCATATCGTGAAAACGTGGTATAGTTGCATTCAATGGCTGACCGGGAAGGTCTGACAGCATATGAATAAATTTCCCATACGCAGACCCGGCCTCATAAACGCCGGATAAGCCTGTTGAACCATCTGTCATTGGTTTGTGATCAACAAAATTGAACATTCTCCAATATGACTGATCATGTTGAAGATAACTAGTACCATCTTTAACCAGAATCAGGTACATTGGCTGCCAGTCCAAAAGCCTGTTTTTAATTTTTAAACCCAGATGTTCACATAATCTTACAATATTCTCCATCAAGCCAGCTACATCCTTGAATACATAATGATTGATCTTCTGCAAAATGAATTTTTCATTTTCACATTCAATCAACCATGTTTGGTGTATATGGCCCGATTCAATACGTTTTGTTCCGGTAACAGGCCCGGGAAGCCTAAAATTGTCAAGGATTAAATTCAATTTATTTTCCATAATTATGCCATAGATCAGATGTATAAACACCTTTATCAATAAAGTAGTTAATCATATTTTGAACATGTGGCCGGTCTTCTCTATAAGTTACTCCGAACCATTGTTCATTTGTTTTTAATACTTTCATGCGGGCAAGCCCTTCCTTTATCATTCGGTCAACAACCAGGGGAACAAAAAACTCTCCTTTCAGGTCCGATATATTTTTACTCAGGAATTCTTCAAAATATTTTTCCAGCCAATAAAAAACAGAAGGGGTAAAACCAAACAGGTTCATTGAAACTATTGTGTCATCATTTAAAGGCACTTCAATATCATTTTCAATGTAGACGATTTTATTATCTTTATCTACAACCTTAACTCTTTCTATTATTTCTTCAAGATAATCATTATTATCCAGCCGACATACCCCTCTTGATACAGAGCCAAAGCGGGAAAGTGTTTTTCTAATGGGAAACCCCACCATTACATATTCATAAATTTTATCTTCTTTTATAGTGGAAAGATATTCTGAGAGAACCTGAAAAGAACCGCGTCCATAAAAGTCATCTGCATTGATCACACCAAAAGGTTCATTAATTTTTGGTTTGGCCATTAAGACAGCATGAGCTGTACCCCAGGGCTTTTTTCTTTCTAAAGGGACATTAAATCCTTTTGGAATATTTGAAATTTGCTGGATTACATAATCAATATTTATCTCTGCCGGAAATTTTTTAATAAAAGATTTAACAAACTCTTCTTCCATAGTTGGAGATATTACAAATATTACTTTCCCAAAACCCGAATTAAGGGCATCAAAGATTGAATAATCTGTAATCGTTTCTCCAGCAGGGCCAAAATGCTCCATTTGCTTAAGACTACCGTAGCGGCTACCTACACCTGCAGCAAGAATTACCAGAGAAGGCTTCATTTTAAAATAATTTATTTATTTCAGTTTAAATTAAGCTTTTTAGGCCAAAGCCCTGACGACTCTTTGTTCCAATTAATCCTGATAAGATTCATAAAGAATAATGAATCACATTTACATAAGTTTTAGTCAAAGTGCTATTCCATTTAAGATCATTAAAGGCACAGGGTTTACAAATTTTCCATCATTTCACATTCAATTTAATTCCCATTTGCAGGGCTAAGTTTAAATATAATGTGTCAGGCTTCTTATGATTGATTCATAAATCAAACTGATGAACTATTAATATACTTTTAATTTTTTCCAGGTTTTTATAAGCAATGCAATCAGGACAATATCTATTACAATCAGAATTCCTGCCAGGCCATAATTACCATATAAGATATGACCTGTTGCGAACAAAGACAAAATAACAATGAAGCTGCCTAATAACATACAAAGAATACCAGTTGGAACATCCCACTCAGCTTTTTCAGGGCTTACCAGTTCTACCCCTTCCTTTTCAGCTTCTTCCACTACTTTTTTCCAACCCGGGCCACCAGGATGAACAAGTTTATAAAATCCGCGCAGTGTTTCAGTTTTTTCAGGTTTTGTTAACAAAGTAACTAGCAGCCAGGCTGTTGTAGTAATCACAACACCTGTTACAAGCTTAACGGCTACCGGAATTGGAGGCAAGCCCAGTTTAACATGTATAATTTCAAAATACAGGGCTACAATAAAGGAAACAACCATTCCGGTCAATTCTGTATATGCATTTATTCTCCACCAGAACCATCTGAGTATATATATTAGACCTGTTCCTGCACCTATCTGCAACAGAATATGAAATGCCTGCAGTGCATTACTTAAAAGTAAAGCTAAAAGCACAGCCAGAGTCATAAGCACTACAGTAGATATCCTGCCGGCAAGAACCTGACTTTTTTGTGTAGCAGAAGGATTTATAAAACGGGTATAAAAATCATTTACTATATAGGAAGATCCCCAATTTATCTGGGATGCAGTTGTAGACATAAAAGCAGCGATAAGGGCAGCAACAACCAGCCCTAGAAACCCGGCAGGCAAATGAGACAACATAGCCGGATAAGCTATATCATGTTGAATAAATTGCGGGTCAACAGCAGGGAATGCTTTTTGCAATGAAGCAATATCAGGATATACAATAACTGAAGCTAATGCTACAATTATCCATGGCCAGGGCCGCAGTGCATAATGCAAAATATTAAATAATAAAGTAGCTTTTCTGGCACCACTTTCATTTTTGGCGCTTAACATACGTTGTGCAATATATCCGCCACCTCCCGGTTCAGCGCCGGGATACCATACACTCCACCATTGCAGGGCAAGAGGTAAAATAAAGATGGTAATCAGCATATCCCGATTTGAAAAATCAGGAAGCATATTTAATTTACCTTCTAAAGAAGGATGTGATACAAGGTTTTTTAAACCGCCAATCTCTGGCATACGGACAACAATTACAGCAGCACCAATAACACCGATCATCGCTATCAGAAACTGATAGAAATCTGTAACAAGTATACTTTTTAATCCTCCGGTAGTTGCATAAACCACCATAACAAGTGATGCAATAACAAGAGTTTTCCAGGCGGGCCAGCTAAACATAACTCCGCTTATCTTTATAAGTGCAAGAGATACTGATGCAATTACAACAATATTAAAAAACCCTCCAAGATAAATTGCCCTGAAGCCTCTAAGAAAAGCAGCCATTTTACCTCCGTACCGGATTTCATAAAATTCGAGATCAGTTAATACTTTTGAGCGCCTCCAAAGTTTTGCGTAAACAAATACTGTAAGCATTCCGGTAAGAACAAAAGCCCACCATACCCAGTTTCCTGCCACACCATTCTGTCTTACAATATCAGTAACCAGATTAGGAGTATCACAGCTGAAAGTAGTAGCTACCATGGAAACACCTAATAGCCACCAGGGCATATTTCTTCCCGAAAGAAAGAAATCAGCAGTACTTTTCCCGGCACTGCGGGAAGCTAAAAAGCCAAGAAGCAGGAGAATAACAAAAAATCCGACAAGGATTATCCAATCAATATTTTGTAGTATCATAAAATAAGTTTTGTTGAATAATTTAATACGAAATCAATAGCAATAAAAAGTTGCTAATATAATCATAAATTTTAATAAGCAAAGATGAAATTTTTACTATGGCAGCAAGAAATCAACAGATTGAAAGACCTTTAAATTTAGAGCGCTAAAAACTAAATCGGCAAAGGGTAAACACCAAATCAGCCATTATAACCTAAAATGCTGCAGAACCAGGAATGGCAGAAACAATATATACAATCCGGTAATATTAAACATTCCATTTGAAGTATTGATGAAAATTCCGATATTTAACTTTTCTTTTCCGGCTTAATGAATAAAATATTATTAACAGAAATTAAATATCTTCCCGGTATAGGGCCAAAAAGAGCGGAGCTTCTGAAAAAGGAATTGGGGATATCCTCATACGGAGATCTTTTGTATTATTTTCCATACAGGCATATTGACAGAACAAAATTCTATAAAATAAATGAATTAAACAGCAATCTTCCATATATTCAGATCAAAGGAATAATCACCGGATATCAAAAAGCAGGTCCCCGTAATAAAAGCCGGCTCATTGGAACATTCAGTGATAATACCGGGACAATTGATTTGATCTGGTTTAAAGGTGATAAATGGATTCCTGAAACGTATCCGGTTGGCAGAGAATATGTTATTTTTGGAAAACCTTCTATTTTTAATAATCAGGTCAATCTTATACATCCTGATATTGAAGATGCTGAAAAAGCATCCAGATTGGATATCCGGCTTCAGGCCATGTACAGTACAAGTGAAATATTAAAAAACAATTATCTGACGTCCAAAGCGATCCACAGACTAATTTTCACTCTCATACAGCAGGTAAAAGGAAAAATAGAAGAAACTCTGCCTGGATGGCTTTTACATTCAGCCAGGTTAATGAACCTTGAGGAAGCCTTGATCCAAATTCATTTCCCTCAAAGTTTTGAAAAATTGAAAAAAGCTGAATTCCGGCTTAAATTTGAAGAGCTTTTTTATATCCAGCTTAATATATTAAGGTCAAAAAACATCAACTTAAATAAATTTCAGGGTATTGAATTTTCAAAGGTAGGAGATCTTTTTAATCGCTTTTATCATGAAAAACTGCCCTTTAAGCTAACAGAAGCACAAAAAAGAGTATTAAGAGAGATAAGAAAGGATTTAGGCTCAGGAAAGCAGATGAACAGACTTTTACAGGGAGATGTTGGCAGTGGCAAAACTCTTGTTGCACTTATGAGCATGCTAATTGCCATTGACAATGGTTATCAGGCTATTATGATGGCCCCTACTGAAATTCTGGCTACACAGCATTATCATACAATAAGCAGTTTGATTGAAGGCATTGGAATAAATATTTCTCTCCTTACAGGGTCTACAAAAAAGAAGGAACGTGATAAAATTCATCATGATCTTACGGACGGAAGCCTTAATATTTTAGTTGGGACTCACGCCTTAATTGAGGATAAGGTTGAATTCAAAAATCCCGGCTTTATAGTTATTGATGAACAACACAGGTTTGGGGTTGCACAAAGAGCTAAACTATGGAAAAAAGGTGAAAAAATACCACATGTATTGGTAATGACTGCTACTCCAATTCCCCGTACACTTGCAATGACATTATACGGAGATCTTGATGTTTCTGTTATTGATGAGCTACCACCCGGCCGAAAACCTATTCAAACAGCT
>CAZLXM010000014.1:0-2064 GCA_964563105.1 uncultured Bacteroidaceae bacterium | reverse complement strand
GAAAGAAATAAAAACCATCCATATCACTGATTCCAAAAGGCTTAGAATGCATGGTTTTCTAAGGAAACAGATCGCGGAAGGAAGACAAATTTACATTGTTTATCCGCTCATCCAGGAATCTGAAAAAATGGATTATAAAGATCTGGAAGACGGATATGAAAGTATTGTACGTGCATTTCCGCCACCCGATTATGTTGTAGGCGTATTACACGGGAAAATGAAGGCTGAAGAAAAAGAAATTGCAATGGATTATTTTAAAAAAGGTATAAGTAAAATTCTTGTTGCAACAACAGTAATTGAAGTTGGTGTGGATGTTCCCAATGCGAGTGTAATGGTTATTGAAAGCGCAGAAAGATTTGGATTATCACAATTGCATCAACTTAGAGGACGGGTCGGCAGAGGCGCAGAACAATCATATTGCATTCTAATGACAGGATACAAACTATCGGAAGATGCAAAAAAAAGAATTCAAACTATGGTTAGGACCAATGATGGATTTGAAATAGCAGAAGCTGACCTGAAACTTCGAGGGCCCGGGGATATTGAAGGCACACAGCAAAGCGGTATCCCTTTTGATTTGAAAATAGCTCACCTGGGAAAAGATGCACAAATAATTGAATATGCAAGGGATTTTGCGCTAAAAATCAGACGCTGAATTAGTAAAAGAAGAAAACAATTTACTCCTGATCCATCTGAAAAAAAATTTTATGAAAACAATAAACTGGAGCGTGGTAAGCTAACTATAAGTGAGAAATAAGGTATAACCCGAATTTAATTTATAAAAAGCAGTTACTTTTAGCTACAGCCTCCCTGAATGGTAATTACTTCACGTTTGACCGGGCCCCCTATATTTTTAAGGGAGTTTATCAGATTTTCCATACTTGCTGCTGATTGACTTCTAAATGCAAATACTTCAATTTCATGCTTAGATGCATCCGGAGATGGTTCTTTAAGTTCGAAAAACATTTTTCTAAAATCTTCAGAACTTTCTTTTAAAATGAGATTCTCTGAATTACCAATAAACTTTGCTTTCAGACAGGACATTTTCACTAATGTATCAGTATCAGCATAAAATACATTAGTTTTCATTTTTTGTTTAAAAATATTTTCCCATTGACGATCCATTATTTCATCAAATGGGATATTAATTGCCATAGGAAGATGATATTTTTCAAACTCTTCAGGTGTACGAACATCAATTATATTTAACTGATAATAATGATTTACAATTTCAAAGGCAAGCTTATCAGCTGAAATTTCTTTAAATACACAGGTTTGTTGTCTTTTCGCCTCAGCAATTTTCTGGCGGATAATATCTTCTTTTCCCGGTAAAAAAGACACAATAATCATTACCATAAAAGGCAATATTGCTAAGATAGTGTAATAACGAAATGTTGAACGGGAAATAGTATTTTCTCTTTTATTCACTTTATTCTCTATCAGCCATGTAACTACAAAAGCAGACAGGGCAATAATTACCATAATAAAGCCAAAAAGTTCCATGGATATCCCTAACTGATCATTTATTCTGATCTGTCCCATATCATCAGCAAGGTAAAACTTCTCTAATAAAGGATAAGCTTCTGTGAAAGCTAAAATACCAAGTAAAGAGCCCCCAAGGAATGCCATAGCATCAAGTTTCCCGATAGCAGCTGCACATACGCTTGTGCCCGGACAAAACCCGCCTATAATAAATCCTGCTCCCATTATTGCCCCACCTGTAAGTGCTGATCTTAGAAAAGTTGGATTTATATATATAATGTCAAGATCAAGTAAACCATAGTGCCCAAGTAAAAGTACGCCTACCATCGCAGTAATACCGGCAGTAAAGAATACCCTCAAAACTGTGAAGTCATATCCATAAAATAAGCCAACCAGTTTTTTTGTTGAAGAAAAGCCTGCCTGTTCCAGAATAAATCCAAAAGCTATTCCTATAAGCAATGCTATGACATAATTAAATTCATTGCTAATTATATAAGGTACTAAAGGTCCCATATGATTATTATTTTAACCAAAGTTTTCTGAAAAAATAGGCAAGTGCATATCCGGCACCGAAAATAGCCA
>CAZLXM010000013.1:39553-56583 GCA_964563105.1 uncultured Bacteroidaceae bacterium | reverse complement strand
GTGGCGGTAACACAGGCGACAGTCTCTCTGCCGGGGTGGATTCACAGTGGCCTGATTTAAACACACCGGTAATATTTGTCCATGGGCTCTCGGCTACAGGGGGAGATTCATTTTATAATATAAACATAGTCTATCCACCTTAATTGAGGTGAACAGACTTTAGTACAGCATATAATATAGAAACAAGCTATTAAGAATAGAATAGCTTTTTAAAAATTAATTGTTTGTTTACTAAATTGGAAAATCTTAAAGTTTAAAACAAAAAATTAATTCTGGCCGGCTTATTGTAATTTAATTGCAATACCCAGATTAAGATAAGTAATACCATAACCAAGTTCCAGCATTCCGGCAAGCTTGTCCGAAAAATAATATCTTCCGCCGGCAAACCATGACCAGGCAACCTGACTCCCCCTGGTAGTGTAGTTTACTTCAGGGTCAGAATCCCCAAATCTTTTTGAACTAACAAGCTGATAGCCCAGCAAAATACCCGTATAAGTATCGAGTTTTTCCAAAATTGGATAGTGGAAGGCTCCGCGGGCCCCTAAAATAATAGTGTTGTATCTCCAACCTACACCAAAATAATCCCATTTATATCCGCTATAACCCAAATAAGCACCTATACCAATGGTCCCTTTTTCCAAAACATCACCAACTATTCCCTTTTCATAAGAAATAGAAATAGGAGGTATTGTGCTTTTATAATATAGACCGCTGTAATATGTTGAGCCAAGTCCAATACCTATATTGACAACCTTGTCCCCGACATTAAAAACGCTTTCCTGTGCTAAAACAAATACTGAACTTAATACAGAAATGCTCAGAGTGATTAATAATTTTTTCATTTTTGAAGTTTTTAATTGTTAATTGATGATAATGAATAAAAGTTGAACAAACAAATATAGGAAAATAAGATAGGAAACTCCTTAAATAAAAAATTATTTTTGTTTAACAGAATAATAATTTTGATGAACTATTTAAACCTGTTGACAAATAATAGAAACACAGTTATGAGATTTTTAAACTTTGGAATTTCGGACACATTCTTATTCTGAAATTTATTTTTTATTTACTTTTAAATGAACATATTTTATAAGTTCTCTCTTGTAAGTGTATGTAATATGTAATGTTTCGTCACTTCCTGCGATAATTGCCGGATAACTAAATTCTCCTTCAGCCTGGTCTTCCAATATTAACATTTCTTTCCAGTCCTCACCATTGTTAGAAGCTAATACAGACAATTTATTCCTTCCTTTTTCAATTGGATTGCATACAAGAATTTGAAGACCATTACTTAAACTTACTGCATCCAATCCTGAATTATTATTTACAATTGAAGTAGCCTTTAAAGGAGTCCATGTTTTTCCCTGATCTTTTGACCAGGATTCAACAACTCTTTGCTCCCGGCTCCGGCAAAGTATTTGTATACTTCTGTCCCTGTAAATCAAAATAGTTGGTTGGATAGCATTAAAACTTCCATTATCGATATTTATTTTCTGCCAGCTTTTTAGTTCCTGATCGGATATTTCCATGTGGACTTTCCAGGCTTCTGAAGTTTCAATACTGCCTGGATACAATATATCACCATTCTCAAGGATAACAGGCTTATTTTTTATTGGCCCCAACAGCTTATCAGGAATTTGTGTCGCAGATGACCATGTTTTACCTGAATCTTTTGAAATTTTATACATTCCCCACCATTCTCGAGGATTTGGTCCTACTTTATAAAATAAGATGATGTCATTATTGTTTCTTTTGAAAAGAACCGGATTCCAGCAGGGGTAGCGGAGAGTGTCATTAATTACCCCGTCAGCTGCCATTACCGGATCGCTCCACTTGTTATTTTTCATTAATGAAACGTAAATGCACACATCCGGATGTCGTTCATAAGTGCCACCAAACCAGGCAGCAAGTATGCCGGCATCAGTTTCAAGAACAGTAGAAGCATGACATTGAGGGAAAGAAGCTTCCTCATAAATAAACATTGAATTAATAATTTCAATTTTGATATTATCAGGAGATGGCGGCTTATTAATGCAGGAAGTAAGCATCAGGCTGAAAAGAAATATTACTTTTTTCATAATTTATAAATTTTTTTTAAATGAGTTCAATAAAAAATACATTTAAATTTAAAAATATTTATCCCAAATACTAAAGATTTATATTGTGGCCATTTTAATTTCCAGCAAAAACTGTTAACAAATATACCTGTTTCTGTTTCATGAAAACATTTTACTACAATATACTGTTATGAAATCATGAATTTTAAGATAATATTTTTCTTTAAAGTATTTTTAATTTAATTTAGGTTGTTTTTTAATTTAAGGATTATGAAAAATTATTTTTGTGAAAGTTGTGATTTGGTTTTTGAGAGCCAAATAATTGAAAAAAACGAATATTTTGATCCGATCTATGGCCCTTGCTGGAATTATACTGCTGCGTGTCCGCAATGTGGAAGTAAATCTTTTGAAAAAGTAGAAAAAAAGAATGTAAGGAAAGATAACACTGCCAGTCCGGCATACCCGCAAAATTTCTGCAGTCAAAATAGTTGTTGCGGATGCGGATAAGAAATATCTGTGCTTTTTGAATGCCCGGTTATTATGTGACTTTTATGTTTTAGAATTTATTTACCCATTCTATATCTTTAAAAAACTGTTTTCATGGAACGAAGGAAGTTTTTAAAAAACACACTTTCCAGTAGTATTGTTTTGACTGGTTTAAGCAGTGTTTCTGGTTTTTTGGCTTCATGTAAAAAAGAGGGCCCGAAATTAAAAGATAATTTTTGGCTTTGGGGTCAAAATGCCGGAAGTCATCATGAAGGATCCCCGGAAGCAGGTTACAGATTGCCGGGCAAAAACGTTCTGGGCCCCCGGGAAGGTGCTGATTTTTTCGGACTGGATAAAATGCTGAGAGTTACAATGAAAGCCGGGCCTTTTCCGCCTTTTAATGATGAGGCTGAAAAGATAAAGGATTTGAAAGAAGTGGTATGGTCAGCTATCGGGGCTGGCGGCGCAAAACAATATAGTGAAGGTGATCATAGTGATATTGATGAAGTCATCAGAATGGCGGAAATTTATCCTAATGTTACAGGGGCCATAGTAGATGATTTCTTTCGGGGTTCAGAAATACCGGGAGTTAGTGTTGCCCGTCATTCTGTTGAAAGTATTCTTAACATGCGGGAGAAGTTGCATAATTTTCATAAACGCCGCCTGGACCTGTGGCTGGTTTGGTATACTTATCAACTAGATTTTAAAGTTGAAGATTATCTTGATTTATTTGATGTTATCACATTATGGACATGGAAGGGAAGTGATTTACCAAACCTTGATGAAAATATTAAAAAGTGCTTAAATAAAACTCCCGGTAAACGACATTTTGTAGGTTGTTATTTATGGAATTATGGCGAAAGGATGCCCCTGACAATGGACCAGATGAAATATCAATTAGACAGATATTATTACTGGATGAAAAAAGGAGATATTGAAGGGATTATATTTTGTTCAAATGCTACTGTCCCTGATACGGGATTGGATACCGCAGATTATTTAAAGAAATGGATTGCTGAAACAGGAGAGGAGAGAATCTGAAATGATTTAATCACTTTCAACAAAGGTCAGAGTTGTTTTATTATACCATTTACTTATTAGCTCGTAATTATTTAAAGAATTGTTAATCTGTTAAAGAGTTTTAATTTAAAAATTTAAATTCAAGTTATGAGAAAGAAAGCTGTCATTTTTATTTCAGGATTATTATTTCTGTTTAGTTCTGTTTTTTGTCAATATGTTGAGACTATTAAATTACCTGAGCCAAAAAAGTCAGGAGGGATGTCATTGAATAAAGCCTTAAGTTTAAGGCAGTCACAAAGGTCTTTCAGTGACAGGGAGCCGGATTTAAAAATAATATCAAATCTTCTTTGGGCAGCAAATGGTGTTAATCGTCCTGATGGCGGCAGAACTGTTCCCTCAGCACGAAGCTGGAGGCCTGTAGATATTTATGTGGTAAAAGCTGATGGATGGTATTTATATGAACCAAATGAGCACGTTCTGTTAAAACTGGGAAATGAAGATTATCGTGAATATGCAGGATTACAGGATTTTGTAAAATCTGCCCCGCTAAATCTTGTTTACATTGCTGATTTTGACCGAATGACAGGGGGAACAGAGGAAAACAGGATATTTTCATCCGCTGCTGATGTTGGCTTCATTTCACAAAATGTATATCTCTATTGTGCATCTGTAAAACTCTCAACTGTTGTCAGAGGACAAATAGATAAGGATAAGATCCGTGAGGTGTTTAATTTAAGACCGGGGCAGCACCCACTTTTAGCACAGACTATTGGATACCCGGGTAAATAAAATATATACCCCTTTTACTTTTATATTTTTATTAAGACTTTTTCAGTTATCTATTTTGCCAGTTTATTGAACAAATCCCTGAATATGGCATCCCTGTTCAGGGAAAATGCCATTCTGATGAAATGACGCGAATGATCAATGCTATAAGTCATCTGGTCTGTCAGTACCGGACTATGTACAAGATTGGTCTCGATCCAGGATGGATTTACCAGCCAGGCCACAGCAGATACATCCCATAATACTCTGGAATAGACATCACGTCCTTTTGCACACTCTTTGACAATATTTAATAAATAGTCTGACAAAACATTTTTTCCTTTTAAATGCTTTTCCAGCTCCGGAACAGTTGTATGCAAATGGGAAACTACCGGCATACATGGCATGATAACCAATGGTACCCCCGAATTTAGTACAACCTGGGCGGCAAGAACATCCTGCATCAGATTAAATTCTTTTTGATGTCGCCAGTTAAGATCATTACCACCTAACCAAACAACAACTATATTTTTAATAATTTGTGGTTCAATTAATATTGCAGACGCAACATTTGTGATACAACCAATCGGAACCACATAAAGAGGGTCTTCAGGGCTGCCCGCTAATGCTTTTTTAACAAGATCTAAAGCTGCTTCACTACGAATTGGTTTTGATATATCTTCCAGATATCTGTCTGAACCCCGAAATGCAAATCCATCTGCTGACCTGTTCAGCATTTTAAGCAGTCTCAGAATTTCCTGATAACTTTTTTCCATCCCGTCAGCTGGGCTCGTACAGCGATTATTCAGGAAGGGAGCAGCATATATGGCCTCTAATTGAATTTTCTCTTTTGACAGAAAAGCATAAGCCAATGCAAACTGATCGTCAATTTCATTATAAGTGTCAGTATCTAAAACCATCCTGACTTTTTCTGTTACTTCTTTTAATTGCCTTAAACGAAATGTTTCATCAATATTTGGGAAAGTTTGCGATGTACACATAAAACAGGAAGTATATCCTAAAATAACTAAGAAAAATAATTTTAATTTAAAATTCATGTTATAATTGATTTTATTATTTTGAATGGCTTAATAGCCAGTCGCATATAAGTTGTTGATATTCTGAGCTATGACGGTTGAAATCGTTCGGGCTGTAAAGAACCAGTTTATCTTTTTTTCCGTAGAGTTCATATATTTTTTGTGCTTCATGATAACAGATTTCGACATCTTCAAAAAACCAGTCCTGATCTAATGCAGGAGCAAGTATATATACCGGTCTGGGAGCCATGAGTGCAAGTATCTCATGAAAATCATATGGTATTCTTTTTTCATTTCCAAGAAACAGGCCCAGGCGAGGAATAGTGGGGCGAAGATGAGAATATCTCTTAATCCCTTCTGTTTGGTTCCCATGTACATCCCTTCTCATGGAAGCAAATCCGCTATTTGATGCAACTGCACTAATCCTTTCATCATAAACAGCAGAATATAAGGCTACAAGGCCTCCCAATGAAAATCCTGTAACCATAATTTTATCCTTGTTAATCCATTCAATATTGCTTAAGGCATCAATTATTTTACTTACATCCTGTATCATTACACCAAGGGCAGATATATCCGGATTTTCTTCATAAAATTCTATCCCGCTGTCACGGTTCCTGCTTGAATACCCAAACTGATCGAATTCAACTGCCAGAAATCCGTTTTGTGCCAAGCGTTCTCCGACGCTTATCCTGTATCCATATCCTCTTGACCAGTTATAGCCCTGAGCATCCAGATAAGCATGAAGATAAATTACTGCTGGTATTTTTTCTTTTCTGTCAGCAGGATAAGTTATATAGGCTATCAGTTTTTCATTTATAGGAATTTCGGCCTTTATCAGGTTTCCTCTGGTTTTGGTAATATTTTGCAGTGTAATGTCATCTGATTTATCATATTCCGGAAGCTTTCCAATTATTTGTTCTATATGACTTTTGATCAGAAGAGATTTATTTTTCCATTCATCAATAGATTGTATTGTTTTCCCGTTAGCATCAATAAGGATATCATTAAGATCTTTTTCAGGGAATTCTTCTATATTAAGTTTCTCATTGCTAATATTTTTCCATTTATCAAAGTTGTAAGTATATATCAAATTTTCTTTAAAATTAAAAGGTTTACGGCCGAACTGCATATCGAGCCAGTCGAGCTGATCTTCAACCATAACGGGAGTAACAGTATGACCTCCGGGAGAAGGATAAAAGCCAAGATTTTGTTCCTTTCCAAGTAAACGATAAACCTCTTTCACAGCCAGGTAACATTGTTGATCACCCCATGCCTGTCCAACATTATCACGTTCTCCTGTTCCCATTAAAACCGGGACGGGAGCTGCCAGTGCCTGAAGAAAATGGCTGTCAAAAGGCATTTTATTGGTCCTTCCCATAAAAAAGCGCATACGCGGATTATTCCAGTATGGAAATCGACGTGTACTATTTTCCAGATGTTCCCCTCCATATTTTTCTTCCGTATATCTCCATAAATTGTAAGATCCTGCACCTGTGCCAGGATGACTATTTAGGAGCGCATTCACTCTTTCATCCATTACAGTAGCTATTAGTGCGGTTTTAGCACCGCGGGAATGTCCTGCCAGTGCTATTTTCGATTTATCCACATCACTTCTTGAATATAACAGATCAATACAGCGACAGGCAGCATATGCCCACCATTCCAATTGATTGCATTCATAATCTGTATAAACAGCAGCAAAATAATCGGCATCCAGGCGATTAAACCTGGCTACAATATAACCGCGATTTAATCTTGGAATGTCCCTTGAGGGAAAAGAAGGTCCAAGTTCAATAATTGCAGGAAATGGCCCTTCGCCTTTAGGTACAAGTAATTCTACATTAAGCAGTGCAAGTGTTTGATTAGAACGATCTCTCATGTTTTGAGGCGATAATGAAAGGTCATATGACTGGTATTTCTCTGCAAATTCTACCGCATTAATGGAAGGAGAAAATCTTAGTTGAACATTCTGTTTATAATAGGTACTTGTTTCTTCTTCTTTTGAATTTTCATATTTGATTGCTATTTTGGGGGGTGGAGGAGGCCAGTTACCAAACATATATTGTTGAAAGATGTCTTTTATTTCTTGTTTCCTTTCAGGCCACTGAGCGGGATCACTGATCTTATTCCCGTTTTTTAATGTAAGAAGATCCGGAGGGAAAGCATTTGTTTCAAGCTGATCAAAATCGGGAGGTAATTCTCCGCTTCGTTTTAACCAGCTCTCCCAGATAGGATGTTCTCTGGGTTCCTCACCTTCTATATTGGATCTGAATGTTGAAATAAGATGATCAAGATATTCCTGCCGTTTTATAAGATCTTTTTCGCCGGAATTTTTATTACACCCGGGAAAAATAACAGAAAAAATAAGATAAACAAATGCAAAGAAGATCTTTCGGAATGTTCTTAAATTATTTGTTAATCCAAAAACTTTTTTGGAGAAGAAAAATGATTTTGAAAGATTATCTTTAAATGAATAAATTGTTTCTTTCATATTGACCGGCTCAGTTGTTTTTAAAAAGGGTATCATAAGAATTAATATTATTTTTAATTATTAAAATTCTAAAACCATATTTAAATTCTTTTTTGCCAGAAGATTTATAAACTCAAAAGAATTTTTTAAAAAGCAATATAATAAATTCCGTCTAAATTATTAAAAATACCTGGTTCTACTTTATATTATTTGTGCTGCCATTATCTCCAAAAAATTTTTTAAGATCTGCTTCATAAACTCTTCCTTCATTGTCAGAGGCAAGAATAATCCATGGCGCATCTGTGGGAAAAGGGTGACGGGGGCCGGTTACATTATTGACCAGACTTTTATGTGAAATATCCGGACAAATAACAGTTTGAGGATTTACAAAAATCGTTGTATTTAAAGTGTCAATCGTTGAAAACACAATTTTTGAGTCAAAAGGAAATGGAATTGATCTGTCACTGTCATGATGTCCTGTAAGAACAATTGAACTATTTTGTGTGGCTACGACAATAGGTCTGGTTATAAATTTATTCTTTTCCAGAATAAGATATGGCTTATTGATCCAAATACCATCAGGTTTTCTTATGCGTAAATCAAATTGAGGTTTTCCTCTTGTATCAAGGCTGTTTTTAGTGACCAGCCATAAAGTGCCGTCGGATGAAAGTGATGTGTTAAGATGGTCATCTGCAGTTTTATTGCCTGACTGAACTATAATTTCTTCACTCCAAATGTCAGTGGGGTCCCCATTTTTATGTTCTTTCGAAATTACTGCATCTTTTACCTGATCAGACCATATAACACAAACTCCTCCCCGGATATTACTGATAACTGATATGTCATCACTGTCAAGGCCATCAACCAGCATAAACGGGGAGGCCCAATTCCCGAATGAAGAAGATGAATTCCAGACATAAACTTTTTTATCAACAACAGCATTAACCCAATACTTTCCTGTTTCATCCTTTACAATAGTTGCAGTTTCAATTGCCTTATCACAGGATGGCGGGGTTATTTCATTCAAATGTGATAATTTCCAGTGTGTTTTGCCTTCATTGTGATCAGTAATTAACTGAAATACCATTAATGATCTTTTTCCAACACACACAACAGCAATCGATTGCAACTCCGGCCAAACATCTGCCCTTCCCGGAATACCTTTAAGGACTTTTGTTATTTCAATATCTTCTTTCCAGCCTTCGTTTGTTCGCTGCCAAAGAGAGGGCCCTGTTGATTTTGGCAATAAAGCCCACCATGATCCAAACATGTACCATAACTTGGATTGTGGTTTATCTGCGGTAGGAGAATTAAAGTCCACCTGAAAAGAAGGATGTAATGTGGGAGTTATTATACTTTCATTTTTTTGTGCACTTAAATAAAAGCTTAAGAATAATAAAAAGAGTAATTGTAAAAATTTCATTATTTATAGATTTTTGTGTGATCTTTGTTGCCCCAAAGTTTACTTAGAAAAACACCGGATTTTTATCTTAGTTGAATAAATTTAGAAAATATTCAAAGTGTTTATTGCAAATATATATAGAAAACATTTTAGTTTTGATTTTAATTTCCTGGTTTTAACTTTGTAACTCATAAATGTAGAAAATTACATGTATACAATTTTTAGCAGAGAAATACGCGGCTTTTTCAGCTTATTTACCGCTTATGTGGTAATTCTTGTTTTCATGTTACTTACAGGACTTTTTATGTGGGTATTTGAAGGACAGATGAATGTTATGGAAAATGGATATGCATCTATGGATGCATTATTTGCCCTGGCCCCATGGGTTTTTTTATTCCTTGTACCTGCAATTACGATGCGAATGATTTCGGAGGAAAGGCGAACAGGTACCCTTGAGCTCCTGTTTACCCGGCCCGTAAGTGAAATGCAAATAGTAGCTGCAAAATTTTTTGCAGCCTGGGTCCTGGTAATCATTGCGCTTATACCAACTTTAGTATTTTATATTTCGATATACTTTTTGGGAAGTCCGCAAGGAAATATCGATTCAGGAGGGACATGGGGTTCTTATATAGGCCTGGCATTTTTGGGAGGAATATACGCTGCTATAGGATTATTCTCTTCATCACTTTCCGGAAATCAGATTATAGCATTTATTTTAGCTGTTATTCTTTGCTTTACTTTTTATCTCGGATTTGAATTTATTAGTACACTTAGTCCATCCGGCCAAATGTCTTTAAATATTAGCCGGCTTGGAATAGATTATCATTATATGTCCATGTCACGAGGAGTCATAGACAGCAGGGATCTGATATATTTTCTTTCCGTAATTTTTTTGTTTCTCTTTTTAACACGTTTAGTATTAATCAGCCGGAAATGGTAAAAAGAAATATGTCATGAAAAGAAGAGAATTTAAAAAACAACATATTATCCAGTTAATTGCTGTAATAATCATAATATTCTCCTTAAACTTTATTGCCGGTTTAAAATTTTTCAGGATAGATCTTACCTCCGAAAAAAGATTTTCATTAGCCGGTATGACTAAAACAATTCTCAGGGAACTGACTGATCCGGTATTTATTAAGGTTTATCTGGATGGAGAATTACCATCAGACCTGGAACATTTTAAAAGATCTGTCAGAGAAATTCTGGATGAGTTTAGGGCGTATGGTGGAAGAAATGTGCAATATGAATTTATTAATCTTTATGATGAACCGGATGAAGCTGTAAGAAATCGAATTATAAGGAATCTTTCCGGGAAAGGACTCAGGATAACAGATGTCAGGATCAAAGCTAAAGACGGCGGATTCACAACAAGAATTATTTTTCCGGGTGCAATTATTAGCTGCAGAGGTGCTGATTTTCCTGTAAATCTTCTTAAAAATAATCCGGGATTACCTTATCATGTTAATCTTAATAATTCAGTTCAAAGCCTTGAATTTGAGTTTATAAGGGCATTAAAGAGCCTTAATTCGGATAAGTTGGAAAAAGTTGCCTTTATCGAGGGACACAAAGAATTAAATTATTATGAGGTATACGACCTGAGTAAGGAACTTAGTCTTTTTTTCCAGATAGATCGCGGAGCTATTCAGGGAGATGTTGAACAACTTTTAGAATATAAAGCTCTTATTATAGCACAACCTCTTACACCCTTTAATGAAGCAGATAAGTTTGCCCTTGACCAGTATATTATGCATGGAGGTAACGTTCTGTTTTTTATTGATCCAGTTATGACATCAGCTGACAGCCTGGTTTCCGGCAGAACCTATACCTCATTCCTCGACTTAAATATTTATGATCTCCTTTTTAAATATGGATTCAGGATAGATTATAATCTTATCAGAGACCTTCAATGTAGTTATGTTAAGGTTGAATCATCAATAGAGGGGCAAAATTCTAAAGTCAGATTAATGCCATGGTGGTATTTCCCTTTATTTACAGCGAGTCCTGATCATCCGGTAACCAGCGGGCTCAACTATATTATTGGCAAATATACCTCAGTTATTGATACCAGTGCCGCAGCTCTTCCGGGTGTAAAACGTACTGTTCTCCTTTCAACATCCGATAGTAGTGCCCGCATAGATAATCCGGTTATGATCAGTATGGATGAAGTAACACAACAAAATGATAAAAAAGTTTTTAATAAATCAAAACTACCTGTTGTTGTACTTGCAGAAGGTATTTTTGAATCTTTTTATAAAAATTATGGAATCCCGCAAGGTGTAAAATCCTCTGATATTAATATTTTAAAAGAAAGCGCAACTGCAAAAATTTTAGTCGCGGGAGATGGAGACCTGATTAGAAATGATGTCCGGATATCCGGAGATGAGCCTGTTCCATTACCTCTCGGGTATGATCCTGATACCCGGCAGACTTTTGGTAATAAAGAGTTTTTGATGAACGTCATTAATTATATGACTGATGATTATGGACTTATATCTTTGCGAAAAAAAGAATTTAAACTTCGTTTACTAGACAGGGCAGTTATAAGAAAATCAAATCAAAAGTTGAAATGGCAAATGATTAACATTCTCGCCCCTTCATTGCTAATAATTCTTTTTGCATTTATTTTTTCGTGGATAAGAAAAAGAAAGTATGCATTGATTAAAAAAAAGTGATGAATAAAAACAAATAAAATTAATATTATGCATACTTATAAAATTTTGCAACTCAAAATATGGTGAAATTCATTAAAGCTAAACAAACAATTATCCTGCTAATTGCTTCAATCCTTTTAATAATTGTAATATTATTTGCCACAAGCGACAGAACTTCAACTATTGGCAGAAACACAAAGTATTTTGCAATAAATGATACTTCACGGATTAAAAGTATTATAATCGGAGGAAGTGATACACTGGTCTTACAGCGTTCCGGAACTGAATGGATTTTAAACGACAACTTTCAGGCTGATCAAAATGCTATAAATAATTTTTTATTTGTCTTTAGCAGATTGAAAATAAAAGGGGTTTTTGGGGCAACAACTCTGAAAGATGAATTGCAGATAACAACTATAAGCTTCAAGGAAGACAATAAATTTCGGGTAATGCGTTATCAGAAAATTAATGGAATGGATATTCTGCAAAGAAGTAGCTCAGATCTTTTTTTTCAGGCTGAAGTTTCCGGATTTCCTGATATTAGCATCAATGATGTTGTAAAGGATAATTCAGGCTACTGGAGAAATCATCTTCTTTTTTCAGTGCCTCCGGATAATATCAGGAGTATTAAACTAAATTATCCTTCTGAAAGTGATTTTGATTTTATGATATTAAACCGAAATGACTCACTTTTATTACGTGAAAATAAACTAAATTCTTTTTATCCCGTTGAAATTGTTAATCAGGAGAAACTCAGGATGTATTTCAGTTATTTTATGAATATTTTTTTTGAGGACTTTCTCTCTGAAAAAGACGGTGCAGACTCCGTATTTAATAACGCTCCTGATTTTCAAATAGAAATCGAAGAAATCTCAGGGAATATTTTAAAGCTTGGTATTTGGCCTCTTTACAGGAATGCTGTTTTAGATGAAAATTTTGTCTATTTACGAAAAAATAATGACAGGGAAATTCTTATTGCTAAACATGTTCTGGCAGATTTGTGGAGAAAGGAAAAAATAGATTTCTTGTATAAATAATTTCTTATGTACGAAAAGTATTTAAAGATATGTCATAAAATTAATTAAAAAGATTGTTATTCTCATAAACAGACTGATATGTAGTATGATAGATATTGTCTCCCCGTAATAAAACAGAAATACAATTTTCAGTATTATATTGAACATTTTATAGATAAAGTGTATCTTTGGGTCATCTTCCCATAATGCTTTCATTGTGTTTTGAATCTTATGAGGACCAGGATTAATACTTTAAACTAATTAATAATGAAATTCATAGTATCGAGTAGCGAGTTATTATCCCACTTGCAATCTATTGGCAGGGTTATTAGTCCCAAAAACATTCTTCCTATTCTGGATAATTTTCTTTTTTCGTTAGAAGAAAACCAATTGGAAATTACAGCTTCTGATCTTGAATCCACCTTGGTTACCAGGGTCAGGCTTGAAAATGTAAGTGATTCAGGCAGAATTGCTATACCGGCAAAACTTCTTATGGAGACACTAAGGGAGTTTCCTGAGCAACCACTCACATTTGAAATAAATACTGATTCTTTATCTGTAGTTATTAATTCCGAAATTGGACAATATAGCCTTCCCGGTCAAAATGCCGATGAATTTCCATTAATGCCTGTTATTAAAGAAGATCAACTGGTTAGTATTGATGTTGATAGTGAATTGTTACTTAATGGTATTAATAAAACTATTTTTGCTACTGCGGACGATGAGATTCGTCCGGTAATGAATGGGATATTTGTTGAACTTTCTCCTGAGGACATCACATTTGTTGCGTCCGATGCTCACAAACTTGTAAGATATAAACGTAGCGATGGCAAAGCAGAATCTTCAGCTTCTTTTATATTGCCCAAAAAGCCGGCTTCATTGCTTAAAAATATACTTACCAGGGAAAGTAATGCGGTAAAGATTGAATTTGATGAACGAAATGTATCTTTCACTTTAGTTGATTATAAGATGGTTTGCCGTCTTACAGAAGGGAACTATCCAAGTTATAATTCGGTAATCCCTTTTAATAATCCTAACAAACTAATAATTAACAGACAAGAATTATATAACAGTTTACGAAGAGTATCTGTTTTTTCTAACCAGGCCAGCAATCTTATTAAACTTCAGTTGAAAGGAAATCAGATGACTATCTCTGCACAGGATATTGACTTTTCTATTTCTGCTTATGAGAGGCTCAATGTCCAATATGAGGGTGATGATCTTGAAATAGGATTTAAATCTGTATTTTTAATTGAGATTCTGTCAAATCTTTCAAGCGAGGATGTGGTCATTGAAATGTCAGACCCGTCAAGGGCCGGTCTTATTCTTCCGGCTGAAACTGAAAATGAGAATGAAGATGTTCTTATGTTACTGATGCCTATGATGATTAATGCTTAGAAAGTTTTTGAATGGAATTGAAGTTAAAGAACCCTTTGATTTTTTTTGATCTTGAAACAACAGGAATAGATATTTCTAATGACAGGATAGTTGAATTATCTTATTTGAAGATTGATGTCCAGGGTAATAAAAAAAGCAAAACATTTCTGATAAATCCGGGAATACCAATACCGTCTCAATCAACCGAAATCCATGGTATTACAGATGATGATGTGAAAGATGCGCCTCTGTTCTCATCTATTGCAAAAAATTTAGCAAAAGAAATTGAGAGTTGTGATTTGGCAGGATACAATTCCAATAAATTTGATATTCCTCTTCTTGCTGAGGAATTTCTCAGGGCCGGGGTAGATATTGACCTGAAAAGAAAAAAACTTGTTGATGTTCAGGTGATATTTCATAAAATGGAACAGCGTACCCTTGCTGCTGCATATAAGTTTTATTGCGGAAAGGACCTGATAAATGCTCATAGTTCTGAAGCTGACACTCAGGCCACTTATGAAATTTTAAAAGCCCAGTTAGACCGTTATCCTGAACTGGAGAATAATATTGAAACACTGGCGAACTTTTCCACATATAACCGGAATGTTGATTTTGCCGGCCGTATAATTTATGATGAACAAGATAAAGAACTGTTTAATTTTGGAAAATATAAGGGACAACTGGTTGAAGATGTACTTAAAAAAGACCCTTCATATTACTCATGGATGCAAAATAGCGATTTTCCACTATATACAAAAAAAGTACTCACAGCCATAAAACTAAGGGCATTTGGAAAATGAATATTTATATTTAAATAAGCTTATTAACTTATCTTTCTCCTTTTAAGAATATTTTCACATTAATTTGAAATCTTTACTCAGGAAACTATAATTCTTTAAACTTAATTGTAAAGAGTTATAAAATAATGCCTCTATTTTTTTATTTAGATCCTGAGGATCATGAATAACTTTTACGTTATGATAAATTTATGAAAACATTACTTTTGCAAAAAATTAAAAAATATAAGGCAAATCAGCATGATTTTTTATTTATGTCTGTAATATTTTGATATATAACAATAATATATTTAAGCATGAAGATTATCTGTATAGGGATGAATTATTCAAAACATATAAAGGAACTGGGAAATAATATTCCTGATAAACCGGTGTATTTCATGAAACCTGACTCTGCCCTTGTAATTAGGAACAGACCATTTTTTTATCCTGATTTTTCTTCCAATGTCCATCATGAGATTGAAATTGTATTGAAAATAAATAGATTAGGCAAATCAATTTCTCCTGATTTTGCAAGGCGCTACTTTTCAGAAATAGCTTTGGGAGTTGATTTTACTGCAAGAGACATTCAGTCAGAATGCCGTAAAAAAGGACTTCCATGGGAAATTGCAAAAGGTTTTGATTATTCAGCACCCATTAGCAGATTTATTCCTGTAACAGAGTTTGAAGATATCCATAATATTGATTTCAGGCTGGATATAAATGGAAAAAATGTTCAATCAGGAAATACCGCTGATATGATTTTTTCTTTTGAGAAAATTATTGCTTATGTTTCCCGTTTTATGACCCTTAAAACGGGAGATCTTATTTTTACGGGTACTCCTGAAGGAGTTGGTCCTGTAAACAAGGGTGACAGGTTGGAAGGATTTATAGGTGAAAGGAAAATGATGGATTTTGGCGTAAAATAATTTAATAATAAATAATTGGAATAATTAGCAATATATAAGCCCTTTAATAAATTTATTTCTTTATAAGATTGAAATAATGAGGAAATAAATTGCAGAGCTTCGGGATTATCTTTTAAGTGCAGCTTTGCTAAAAATAAATTCCGGAATGTCCTGGTTAAATTTAATACTTATAATTTTAAATTCTGTTCCATCCCCTTGTTTAAGCATATCTTTGTAGAGAATATTTTTAGGGAACCATCGTCCCTGGATATTAACTACATTGCTCATCACTGAACGTTTTATCAATTGGCTGCTTTTAGCATACAGTTCTTCTTTCAGGGGGACATAACGTTCAGTATCAATCCATATTTTTCGTCTTGCATAAGCTACATCGCTTACTTTCGCTGAAAGGTCCAGGACCCAGGCTTGCCGGCCATCAATTTCCTCAATTCCTAAAATGACTGAATTGTAAGTATCTGTGAGCTTGCGATTATCCATCAAATCTTCATATGACAGATCAGATCCCATTACCGATTGACGGAGCATGTGGCCTGACATTTGAATTGTCCTGTCAGTTGAAGGGGAATATATCCATAACTGGTTTTCAAGTTTTAACATTTTTATCCCTTCTTCGCGGGGAGGTGTCAGATATTCTGTAAAAGACTTTTTATATCCTTCCGAATATGTTCTGGATGTAATTGTGCGGCTTACACGCTGACCATGTATGATCATTTCCGATTCAAAAACTCTGTTCTCCGATGATATATTTTGATCAGTTTTCCTTAGTATCTCATCAGCATCAGCCTGAGAGAATGTATGATAAATGCTGCTCAACATACACAGGGATAATATTAATGTTTTTATGGTCATATTACTGCCTTTCCTAATTAACTACCGTAATTTTTCATTAAATTTTTAAATCGTTTTTAGTTCAGTGAGCCTTATACTTCAAGTTCTTTAAATAATTGTGAAGTTTTCCTTTTGTAAATTCCTATTCCGGCGAGCATTGCACCAAAAACTGTTGCTAATATACCCGGAAAAAAACCAATATAGAAATCG
>CAZLXM010000013.1:38268-39543 GCA_964563105.1 uncultured Bacteroidaceae bacterium | reverse complement strand
TTTAGTTTTGGTGGAAACATCATAGCAGAATTTCCCAGAATATTTGAAATATCTATACCATATTTCTGCATAAGCCATGCAAAGAAAAGTCCGAATGCTGTACCAATAATTGTTCCGCTTATTCCTATTATTACAGCTTCATATACCAATGTTCTGTAAACATGAGATTTTTCTTCACCCATAGCGAGTCGAAGGCCAAATTCGCCGTATCGTCTCAAGCCACCAAGCAGGCCGGCATTCCATAAAACCAGGGCCATAGCCAGGATAAAGATTAAGGAAATATAAGTTCCCCATACCTTTCCAAATGTAACATATTGTCCCATACTTCCCTGCTGGCTCAGGCTTTTCATGATGGGGGAAAATTCATTGTTATCATTCGCCTGAGAAGTATTAAATTTCAAAGCTGCTTTAATGGCTTTTTCGTCATTATAAAATCCGTCTTTAAAGAATCCGCTTATTTCCCCGGCTGAATCATACATATCAAGCGCATATCTTATATCATTTATATCTGCAATTATTGCCCCGCGGTCAAATGTTTCGGTCCCAAAAATTGTTGTGCCGACAAGCTTAAAATTATACATAGTTATGCTGCCAAACATTGTTGAGCTTATAAGTGTAAATTCCTCACCCGGATTTATATTTAATTTTTGTGAAAACTCTTCGCTTAAAATAGCTTCCCCTGGCTTTATGATCAAATTCCCCCTTGAAAGAGATCTTTTTATATTTAAACGTTCCGCTTCATCAGTATTTCCGGATAATAAATCAATTCCCAAACCTATTGCAGGTCCCTGTGAACGAGTTTCTCCCGTTTGATCCGGGACATCAACCAGTCCGCTAAATTGAATTCGTGGAGACCAGCTTATACCGGGAAATTGTTTATTGAGATCCTCTAATAGTGTATTAACATCTGTCAGGGCCAGATCATTTGGAAGCTGGCTGATATTTTCATCATAGGCTTTAGTCATAACTTTTAGATGCCCATATCTGAATCTTGCATTTAATTCAATGGTATCTCCCATGAAACCGGTAATGTAGGAATGCATAAATACGGTTAACATAACACCGATTGCAACTGCAATTATTGGTAAGCGGCTGCGTCCGCTGTCACGCCATAAACCTTTGATCAGGAATCGAATCATTGTATTTTACCTTTTAAAGCCTGAGTCGGGCTCATTTTTCCAATTTTCCCGGAAGGTATATAACTTACGATTATTGTTATAATTAATATGATCATCATTGTACTTATAATGAGTCCGGCACTATAAACAGGATACA
>CAZLXM010000013.1:0-38258 GCA_964563105.1 uncultured Bacteroidaceae bacterium | reverse complement strand
CTTTTGTTATGTTAAAACTTTGTACTTCTAAACTTTGAGCTATTGCTATTCCATATTCACTGACATCTACGGGCATAGTCCATCCGGTTTTACCAACCCATGCCAATAAAGGAAGTCCGTACAAAGCTGAGAGTAATGCAGCCAGGATTGCATGCATGGCACCTTCCAGGGTAAATAAAGCCGCCACTTCAGCCCGTGTATAACCCAGGGCTATATATGTGCCGATTTCTTTTTGCCTTCTGAAAATTGATAATACCTGAGTGTCAAAGATTGCCAGCATTGCAAGCAATAATAATACCAAGTACAAAACAGCCTGCCCGACAGTTTTAGTTTTGATCATATCATCAATTGCTTTTGTAAGCTGATCTTTTGTTTTCAATATCCATCCTGATATTACCGGATGTTGCATGTTATTATCCCTGAATGTGAAAATGCTTGCTTCATTTTCAAGGCCCATCATGGATTGTAACTTTTTAAAAGGGATATAAATTTTACCGGCATCAACACCTGGTACATTACATGAGAATATACCGCAAATTATTATTTCTGAAGCATCAAACATGCCTTTAGAATCTCTCCAACGAATAATTGAACGTTCATTTAAATTAAGATTGAAGTTTCTGGCAGCAGAGGATCCGATTAATGCAGGAATTGCATCAATAATTGTATCAAGTTTATTCGAAGGTAACAAAAGAATATTTTGTTCCGGATTTATACCAATAATAGTTACTGATTGCATGCGCCCCTGAGGATATATACTTCCGCTTACAATAAGAAATGCTTCAATGTTCCCATTTTCAATTGCTCCTTTTAATTCTTCCGGAATTGGGGCATGACTATTTTCAAAAGCGAATGGATCAAACGGATCATAATTTTCATGCCAATATTGTCCGCCTCCAATTTCCCAGTTGACCATATCTCTCCTTGCCTGATGATCCCAGCCTGTCATTATAGCTTGTACAAAAATGATAATGACAAATGAAAATGACAAAACGGTTACATTGAGCCAGGTCCTTAGCCCGGCCCCAATAAGATTACGGTATGCAAGCTTTAGTGCAAGCCTCATCTTCTAATTTTTATTAAGTTATTCTATCTTTCATCCTTTACTACTTTGCCATCCATCAGATAAATTTTTCTTTTCAGGTAAATGATAACTTTTTCATCATGAGTGGCAAATAAAAATGTGGTACCCAGTTCTTTATTCAAATTAAGCATAGTTTTGAGAATATGATGAGAATTTGCTGCATCAAGATTGGCTGTTGGCTCATCTGCCAGCATAAGAGAAGGCCTTTTTACCATTGCCCGGGCAATTGCAACACGCTGGCATTCACCACCTGATAATTGCGGGGGCTTCGATTTTATTTTACTTTCAAGGCCAAGCCATTCAAGAGCATCCAATACCTTTTTTTTTCGGTCTTTATGGGAATATCCAAGCAATAATAATGGGAATTCCACATTTTCATATACTGTATATACCGGAAATAAATTATAACTTTGAAATATAAACCCCAGCTTTTCCTTACGTAACAGGGCTGATTCTTTAGCACTCAGCATACTTACCCTGTGATTTAACACAATTGCCTCTCCTGAAGTGGGTGTGTCCAGTGTCCCTGCAATATTTAACAAGGTTGTTTTTCCTGATCCGCTAGGCCCTATTAAACCGGTAAATTCACCTTTGCCTATTGTCAGATTTACATCATTTAAAGCAGTAAAATGAGATTTGCCAACAGGAAAAGATTTGCTTAAGCTTTCCAATTTTATTATATCAGAATTTTTCATGCTCAGTGATTCTATATTATTATAATCAATGATTATAAACAATCATAATTTGAACCCCTTTTCCTGAAAAAAGATTGCCCGTTTCTCCCTGTACCGGTAACTGATATTTAACAGGATTAATGTAAGCCATGAGGTAGAAAGATAGTTTATTATATTGTCTTTTATAATTAGCAAAATTATATAGATTATCATTATGCCAGTCGTAGTAGGCAATAATCCCCAGATCATCCGAAACTCCTAAAGGGTATGACATGGAAAGTCCGGAAAAGACCAGAGGCCTGCTAAATTTAAAGGGCAGCTCATCATACGAAAATAAAAGATTTTCTAAAACAGTATACAATCCATTGCCAATTCCAAAAGTATAATCAATACCCGTATTAATGATTTCCTGATTTGTATATTTAGCTATATTTTTACTTTTAAAGATCCATGTTCCCTCCATCCATAATCCAATTCCGATATCCCATCTTGCATCTAATCCAATCCTGTTTTCGGGAACATTTGCAGGGCTGTAAATTAATGTATCTAAATCATGAGTGTCTGTAATTCTAAAATGATATGATAAGGCGGTTTCTCCTCCGGAAACAGGTATTTGGAATCTGCCCCCAATTTCAGGATATTTTGCTTTTGTTTTGGCAATTTCCCAGGTTTTAGTTTTTTTATTTCCATATAATCCCCATAACCAGATACTTGCATTATTTAAAAAATAATATCTGTATAAAAGGCCCCAGACACCCTCAGTTAATTGAAGCGGATCCCTTGCATCGAGCTGATCAAACCACATTAATGGTCTGAGCATGAATGAAGGACCGAAATTAATTTTTTGGAGTCCAAGTCTGAGTTCATACTGATTGCCGGAATATCTGCACCAAAGTCTGTATGGCCTTATTTTACCATCCAAATAAGCCGTGTCAAACGGGTGTAATCCAAACGTAGCATAATTATTCAGTGACACCTCAAAATCAAACAGGTTTTCTTTTTTTGAATTTAAGCTATAATTTAATTCAGGTATATACCTGATACCTGTGGAAAAGGGAAAATCTGCCCGGGGTTTTAAATTTATCCAGGAAGAGGCCATTCCCTTTAACTTAAATTGTTCCTGTGCCGATATATTTATAAAAATGAAGGTGAAAATTATTGAAATACATATCAGTTTGAAACAGAATGCATCATGCTTTTTATCATCCTGATAAAATTTGATTAATAAATCAATCCTCATATTTTCTTGTATTTCCGTTATTTACCCCAGTAATCATAAATACTGCCACTGGCAATTCCAAGGGCAATTCCGCAAATACAACCAACACATAACCAAAGTGTAAAATCCTTGAAAATATAAGCTGCTGTTAATCCTGCAATAACTCCAATTACAAAACCTTTGATTATGCATTTAAGCATTTTAGTTTTCTTTTTGTTCCCTCCGGTTTCCATTATGTTTCTGGTTAAATGTTACTTAAAATGCCAGATTCAGGAATTCTTATCTTAATGGTAATACCTGGATGTTCAATAGATACTTATAAGTTTTTGAAGTATTCTTTTTAATTGGAGTTAAAATGTTTTTCTTCTAATTTCAATCTGGCCGTCTATTTTTCCAGCACCACTACAGTTGCAATTTTGTCCGGGGCTTCAGCCGGAAGTTGAATAGTTATTCCCGATTCGCTGTTTGTTACTTTTAAAGCTGATTTTTGTGTGTCAGCAAGGAGCCAGGCTTTGCTAATACTCTTAAGTTCCGGTATGGTTAAAGAGCCTTCCTCCGGCCAGTCAAAAATGTAGGCATAAATTCGGTTAGCTTTAGCGGAAAAACGGCCCCAGGATGGTTTTTCAAAGGGACTTGGTTCTACTCCATAAATAGATTCACTATTAATTTTCATCCATTCTCCCATTGCTGTCAGACGTTCAACACTTGGATCCGGGATCAGTCCTTCGGAAGTCGGGCCTACGTTAAGCAAAAAATTACCTCCCTTTGAAACTATATCTATCAGATTGTGGATTAATGTTTCTGACGATTTCCAGTTATCATCCAATTTATGATAACCCCATGAATCATTCATAGTCATGCACGATTCCCATTTTAATCCCGGCACTCCTGTGTCCGGTATAAGCTGTTCCGGAGTGCCGAAGTCTCCTGCAAACTCTCCTTCAGCATTTACCCCTTTCATTCCTTGTCTGCCTTTATCAATACGATTATTGATTATTAAATCGGGTTTCATATTTCGTAGGTAATTATAAAGATCCTTAGCCATTTCGCTTGTATAATCCGGTATCCATTCTCCGTCAAACCACATTACGCCGATATCACCATATTTGGTTAAAAGTTCTTTTAACTGAGGCTTAAGGTAATTTTTAATGTATATTGGAAAATTAGGATTAACCTTATCTTTATCGCGCTGATTATAATCTGGCTCAAAAATAGCCTGGGCATCCGGATGATGCCAGTCCATTATGGAGTGATAGAAACATAAACGTATCCCTTCACGTTTACAGGATTCTGCCAGCTCTTTAATTATATCACGTTTAAAAGGTGTAGCATCCATTACATCCCATTTTGTGTATTTTGAACCCCAAAGGCAAAAGCCGTCATGATGCTTGGATGTAAGAACGATATATTTCATACCTGCATTTTTTGCAAGAGAGACCCATTCATCAGCATTAAAACTTTGAGGATTGAATTGTGATGCAAATTTTTCATATTCTGAAATAGGTATTTTCATATGATGCATTATCCATTCTGCATTTTTAGAAGGAGTTCTTACACCAAGATATTCACCTGCAGGTATGGAATATAATCCCCAATGAATAAACATCCCGAATTTTGCCTCATCCCACCATGCCATTCGGATCAACTTTTCCTTTTCCGGTTCATTGAGATAATCCTTCTGTGGCCTGCTACATGCTGTTAGTATTACTATAGATAAAATTATACTGCTAATTAGTACCTTTGTTTTCATACATATAAATTTACAGGTTTTAAATAACCAAGGTAATTGAAAATCATTAAAAAAGCAAATGTAATTTTCTTAGTAGTTATTAATTATTAGGATATTTATTTTTCTCTTTTTTCAAATAAAAATCCTTAATTTTGAAAACAGGACCAATAAAAATTCAAAATGAAAATGGGACATGCACTTTTCTGGGGTTTACTACTTATTTTGATCGGTTTGAATATAATACTGAAAATTGTATTTAACCTTAATTTCCCTTTACTGAAAATTATTATAGCATTTGCATTTATTTATATAGGATTAAAAATTCTACTTGGAGGAAGCAGTATTTTCCATTCTTCTAAAAATAAAAATGATGTTTTTTTTAAAGAGCAAAAGTATTCTGTATTGTCTGATATTAGTGATTATAATGTTGTTTTTGGAAAAGGGGTATTTGATTTTAGAAATATAACTGTTTCTGAAACTAAACGTACTATTAAGATAAGTACGATTTTTGGTGCATCAGTGATTAAACTTAACAATTCTATTCCTGTAAGGATAAAAGTTGATGCAGCTTTTGCCGGTGTTGAGCTTCCAAATGGAAATTCCGCTGTATTCGGGAATACATATTTTGAAAGCCCCGGACTTGATATCCGGGAACCTTATTTGGATATTAAAGTGGAAGCTGTATTTAGTGCTGTAGAAGTGAAATTTGATTAAAATATTAGTTTAGTGATGGTGGAAGATATAAATAAAATAGCCATTTTTCCCGGTTCTTTTGATCCTTTTACAGTAGGGCACGAATCAGTTGTTAGAAGAGCACTGCATTTATTCGATAAAATAGTTATTGCTATTGGTTATAATACGCAGAAAACTACATATCTTTCACTTAATGGCAGGCTTAAACTGATCCAGGATGTTTTTAAAGACTTGAAGAATGTGGAAGTTGACCATTATGTCGGATTGACTATTGATTACTGTATAAAGATCAATGCAAAATACATTCTTAGGGGCCTCAGGACTGCCGCAGATTTTGAATATGAAAGAACCATAGGTCACCATAATAAAAGCATGAAACCCGATGTGGAAACAGTCTTTTTATTGACTGATCCTCAATATTCTTATGTGAACTCAACAATTGTAAGAGATATACTCCTTTTCGGAGGAGATGCTTCCAAGTTTCTTCCGCAGGGAATAAATATTAAAGATTATATTAATATTTAATGTTTTTCTGTTTTCTTTTATTCTTTAGTTTGAATACATTTTATGTATTCAGTGAAATAACAAAAATTACCGGCTGCTTTCCTGATCATGCCGGATCCGGACTGGTTTTCAATGAATATAAGGAAGGACTTTCCCTTACAAAGGCTAAAGTATTTGAGGTGATTCCTGATTCAACCGGATGTTTCAGTATAGAAATAAGTTTAAATGAAACAAAGTTCCTTTTTACTGAAGAGGGCTCTTTTATATATTATTTTTATGCCGAACCCGGCAGATCTTATATTCTCAATTTTCCTCAGATCCCCAAAAGATCTTCGGGGCAAATAAAAAATCCTTTTTCTTTACCCGCGGAAATACATCTATGCCCTGGTTTAGACGATGAATCAGTTAATGTAGATAAGCCCGAATTAAATTCTGTAATCAAAACTTATGATGAGTTATTTAATCCATTCTATAACGAACAATTATTAAGATATTTAAGTCCTGAACAGAGTCGTATAAAATTGGACTCCTTTCTGATTATTTCGCATGACATTGAAGAAAGTTATAATAATGAATATTTTAAAAAGTATATTTTTTATAAAAAAGGTCTTCTTGAATTTACTGTAAGCCAGTTTAATATGAGAGAAATACAAGACCGGTATTTTATTTCCAGGCCGGTTCTTACAAATATTCCATCTTACCGGGAATTGTTCAATGTGGTTTTCGATAAATACTTCAGCTACCTTACTGTAAATCCCTTTTACAAAAATTTGTACAACATTATGTTTGAAGGGAACTATTCTGTTCTTGATACCCTTTTAATGAGTGATCCTGTCCTTAAAAATGATACTATCAGAGGTCTTGTGTTATTAAATGAATTACATAATGAGTTTAATTCGGGGAATATCCCCACAAAATCCATTTTATCCCTGCTTGACTCGGTTAAAATAAAATCAACATCACCTGAATGCAGAAATCTCGCTGAAAGTATAAAAAATAAAAATATGCGCTTTATGCCCGGATCAGTTATTCCCGAGTTATGGATGACTGATCAAAATGGAAATATATTCGATATTGCTGATATAAAAGGGAAATTGATATATCTTGGATTTTGTGATCTTTCATTAAGGGAATGTCAAAAGGAATTTGAGTATCTTAAACTATACCAAAATGCTTTCGCTGACAAACTTCTTATTATTACTGCTATCGGGAATATTTCATGGGAAGAACTTGATGGTAAAGCAAAAGAGATGAATTACAACTGGACACTGACTGTATTAAATGATCCTGAAAAGGCTTTAAATGATTATAATATAAAAGGGATGCCAATTTTCTATCTTATCACTCCTGACAGTAAGTTTTTAAAATCTCCCGCAGGCATGCCTTCTACCGGTTTTGAAAAAGTTATTTATCAAATAATCAGAGAGAATAATAAAAAAGAGATTTTATAAGATTGTGTTTTTTCGCAGAACTTCAAGAATGGATAAATAAGTATTTGTTATTATAAAATCTATTTTATCAGAAGCTATCCATCGTACTTCAGAAATATTTTCATCTTTTTGAGGTGTCGGATCTTTAGTTTCATCTGTATTCATTTCAAACCATGTAGTTTCCTTTAAAACAGGTTCATCCTTTATGTAATAGGTATGATAAGTTTTTGTGATTTCCTTAATAACTTTTAGTTTAGAAATGCCGCATTCTTCCCTCACTTCACGTAAAGCAGCTTGTTTGGACGATTCTCCGGGACTGTTCTTGCCTTTTGGAAGGTCCCATATATCATTTCGCCTGATAATCAATAATTCTCCTTTGTTATTTCTTACAAGCCCTCCTGAAGCTTTTATGAACCTGAAACAGGATATGAACTCCTGCCTAAGTACTTCAATATCATGATGAGAAATATAAAAATGCTCGGTCTTATCCAGTTTAAAAAACATATAAACTAGTTCTTTAAGCTCTTCTGTATTATTGTACTTGTAAAATAAACCACGATTAAAATTGAATGAAGAAGAAATATCTTCATCAAAAAAAATTATTCTGTCCTTGAAAAAAACTTTATACATTTGTTCCATTATGAATATAGAAACACAAATTGCCGAATATTTGTTGCAAAGTAACGCAATTAAATTAGATCCGGCAAACCCCTTTACATGGGCTTCCGGATGGAAATCACCCATTTACTGCGATAACAGGAAAACACTTTCTTTTCCTGAGATAAGGAATTTTATCAGAGATGCATTTTCAGAAATTATTCTGAAAGAATATGGGAAACCTGACATAATAGCAGGTGTGGCTACCGGTGCAATAGCACACGGAGTCCTTGTAGCCGAAAAACTTAATTTACCTTTCGTTTATGTAAGGTCAACTCCCAAAGCACACGGACTGGAAAATTTGATTGAAGGAGAAATCAGTAATGGGCATACAGTAGTAGTTATTGAAGACCTTATTTCAACAGGCGGAAGTTCACTGAAAGCGGTTAAATCACTTAGGGATGCCGGATGTGAAGTTATTGGAATGGCTGCTATTTTTACTTACGGGTTTAAAAAAGCCGAACAAAATTTTCATCAAAATAATTGCCGGCTTTTTACTTTAAGTAATTATGATGTATTAATCAGCCTTGCACTAAAAAAACAGATAATAGGCCTGGATCAGCTTGCAACACTGAAAGCCTGGAGGGAGGATCCGGAGAAATGGACATACAAATAATAAAAAATAATGAGTAGGATAGAAAGTAGAATAGGAAAGGTGAATTATCAGGATGAAAAGATCTATTCTTTTATTTCTGAATTTTCAAACTTCACTAAACTCATCCCTTATGAGAGAGTAGAAAGCTGGGAGGCTGATGCTGATACCTGCAGTTTTAGTATTGCCGGAATTGGTAAAGCAGGGTTAAGGATCATTGAAAGAGAGCCACATAAACTAATAAAAATTAAAGCCGATGAAAAGACCCCGATAGGATTAACCATGTGGGTACAATTGAAAAAAATTGCTGAAAATGACACAAGAGTTAAAATTACTTTGGATCCTGCTGTAAATCCTATTATGATGTCAATGTTTAAAAAGCATCTGCAGAATTTTGTAGATGAATTAATAAATCAAATTGAGAAATATCAATTTTAACTTTTAAGTTACGGTTTTTTACAGGTACTCAATCTCTTTAAAATATACTTTAAGAATTTTCCCGTCTTTTCTTCTAAGAAATAATTCACCTGCTTCCCCGACCCCTGTTATCATAGCTTCAAATTCGGCCGTTCCTTTTTTAAAGGGGAGAAAAGCATTTAAACCATAAAGACATTTTAAATACTCTTTGTCAATATCATCAACATCCCCTGTTTCAAGCCGGGTATACCAATAATCAAAATTGTCGATCAGATTGGAAATGATTTTTTCAGTTGCGTGAATTTTAGAAGTTTCATTAAATACGGAAGTTGCATTATAATATGATTTTTCAAAAATATTTTGGTTTACATTGATCCCTATTCCTATTATAGAATAGGGAATAAAGTCAGATTGAATGGTGTTTTCAATAAGTATTCCTGCTATTTTCTTCTTTTTTACCAGTATATCATTAGGCCATTTTATTTGTGAATCTATACCTTCTTTTTTTAAACAATCCCTGATTGCCAGAGAGGTGATTTTTGATATTCTGAACTGATCAAAAGCTTTTACAAAATCGGGGCAAACAATAACACTGCATAAAACATTTTTCCCATAGTCACTATACCATTGATTTGTCCCATAACCTTTACCTTCATTTTGAAATTTTGCAGTGACGACAGTGTCACAGACTGCTTTTTTTTGAGATATAAGAGAAGAAGCATAAATATTAGTTGAATTTATTTTATCGAGCTTAATAAAAGTATATTTTCTCATAATGATTATTTGAAGTTTTGGGTTCTATAGCTGATATTTGTATTTACTTGATTCTTATACCAGACATTGATGCTGATAATACTCAAAAATGTTGATTTAACATAAAAAATTTTGTGCAAAAAATATGCCTTTAATCATGTTTTATATAAAAGACAATTTATGAAAATTTATTTAGGAAGAACAGAATATTATTTTATTAAGTTGAAGAATGATATAAATTTCCATCAAATCTAAAAAGATAAAAAATGACTACCTTTGCAAAGTAAAAACACTTCATTTATTTTTAATGACAAAGAAAAAAGAAGTTAACGATACCTCATTGCTTAAATTAATAGTTGAAAGTATAAAAGAAAAAAAAGGCAGGGAAATTGTAAGTATTAATTTAGAAAGAACTGGCGCTTCTATATGTGATTATTTTGTTATTTGTCATGCTGGTTCAACTTCACAGGTTGAAGCCATTGCAGATTCGGTAGAAAGAAAAGTGAAAGAGGGATTTAATATAAAGGCAGGACATATTGAAGGTTACCAGAATGCACATTGGATATTGATTGATTATGCAAGTATTGTTGTACATATATTTCTGGCAGAATTCAGGACATATTATGCACTGGAAGATTTGTGGGCTGATGGGATAATTAAAAAATATAAAGAAGATTATTGATATAATTTACATTACATGAACGGAAAAAAGAAAGATAACGGGAATAAGGCCGGCGATAATAAAGGAAATGAGAATAAAAAGGGCAATAAAAGCTCATTACCGGTAAAGCCAGGTTTTGGTGGTTATTGGATCTATATTATTATAGCAGCTATATTTATTGGACTTCAGTTTTTTAAAACCGGAGAAACTTCAAAAGAGATCGATTGGAATAAATTCACAACATTATTAAAAAATGGTGAAGTCTCAAAGATAGTTGTTGTAAACAAAGAGAAGGTAGACATTTACGTGAAAAAATCTGCCGATGAGAATATTAGTATAACAGACCATAACAAGGGCAGGGGAGTTGGCGCTTTTGGAAAGGAAATGCCTGTATATTATTACACTATTATTTCACAGGATAGATTTGTTGCTGATATTAATACTTTATTAAATGAAATGCCTGAAGAAGTAAGGCCGGAATTTAAGACTGAAACAAGAAATAATTATCTTGGTGTTATTCTGAGTTGGATCCTGCCTGTTGTTTTGATCGTATTTATCTGGATGTTCATATTCAGGCGGATGAGTGGAGGGGCAGGCGGTGCAGGTAGTATTTTTAATGTAGGAAAATCAAGGGCGCAGGTTTTTGATAAAGACACATCCGTTAAAGTTGATTTTAAAGATGTTGCCGGCCTTGAAGAAGCAAAGACCGAAGTAAAAGAGATAGTTGACTTTCTTAAAAATCCTAAAAAATATACTGATTTGGGTGGAAAAATCCCTAAAGGTGCCCTTCTTGTAGGCCCTCCGGGTACAGGAAAAACCCTGCTTGCAAGAGCAGTAGCAGGTGAGGCAAATGTTCCTTTCTTTTCAATCTCAGGATCCGAATTTGTTGAAATGTTCGTTGGTGTTGGTGCTTCAAGAGTAAGGGACCTATTCAGACAGGCAAAAGAAAAATCTCCCTGTATCGTATTTATAGATGAGATTGATGCGGTTGGGAGGGCACGTGGCAGAAATCCAAACTTCGGTGCAAATGATGAAAGAGAAAATACACTAAATCAGTTGCTCACTGAAATGGATGGTTTTAGCACAAATAGCGGAGTAATTATACTTGCGGCTACAAACCGGGCTGATGTTCTTGACAGGGCATTATTAAGAGCAGGACGTTTTGACAGGCAAATACATGTCGAATTGCCAGACCTCAATGAAAGACAGGAAATATTCCAGGTTCATATTAAGCCACTCAAACTTGATAAAAGCCTTGATATCCGTTTTCTTGCAAAACAAACTCCTGGATTCTCAGGTGCTGACATTGCAAATGTTTGTAATGAAGCTGCACTAATAGCTGCAAGAAAGAGCAAAAAAGCAATTCAAAGAGACGATTTTCTTGATGCAATTGATAGAATAATCGGAGGGTTGGAAAAGAAAAATAAAATCATTTCTTATGAAGAAAAAAAGACGATAGCATATCATGAAGCCGGACACGCATCAATTAGCTGGCTTCTTGAACATGCGAGCCCTCTTGTTAAGGTTACTATAATTCCCAGAGGGCGGTCATTAGGTGCTGCATGGTATTTACCAGAAGAACGGCAAATCACAACCACCGAACAAATGCTCGATGAAATGTGTGCAACCCTTGGTGGAAGGGCTGCGGAAGAAATTATGTTTAATAAAATATCAACTGGTGCACTGAATGATCTTGAACGAATAACCAAAATGGCCTATGCTATGATATCATATTTTGGAATGAGTGATAAAATTGGAAATGTTAGTTTTTACGATTCAACAGGTCAGTCAGAATTTTCATTTAATAAACCATATAGTGATAAAACTGCGGAGCTTATTGATGGGGAGGCAAAAAAACTGGTAGAAAAAGAATATGAAAGGGCCAAAAAAATCCTGAATGAAAACAAGAAAGGATTAGTAAAACTGGCTAAACAACTTCTGGATAAAGAAGTAATTTTTGGAGAAGATCTTGAAGCAATTTTTGGCCCTAAAGTCGGGAAATTACACGAAGATCATGACATGGAGCCACAAAACAATAATAAAAATGATGAATTAAATGAAACCGGCATAGATAATTTGGCAGATAATAAGCCAAAAAGGCCAAAAACAACAGGAAAAAAGACAACAGTAAAAAAGGAAACTGAGAAAGAAGCAGAAGAGAAAAAAACAGTTGACATACCTAAAAATATTCCTGATTAATTCATTGAAATAATATGTCTGGTCAGAATGTAATTGTATATACAACCAACCAGCAATATCAGGCTGATATCCTGAAAAACATCCTTGCTGATCATGGTATCCATTGTTTTATTATTAATAAACAAGATTCTAATTATCATTTTGGTGATATTGAAGTATATTTGAATCAGGATGATGTTATTAAAGCAAAAATGTTGATAAAAAAATTTGAACAAAGTTGACTGACTTGTTAAAACGTAGTATTACAGGGGCAGTGTTTGTTCTGGTAATGGCAGCAATGATCTGTGTAAGCATCTTTTCACTTGCTGCAGTACTTTTATTCATATTGATCACTGCTGCCATGGAATATGCAAAACTTATAGGATTGAACAGCCGGTCATTTATATTTTTAACCCTGATCTTTCCTGCATCTCTTATATTTATTATTATCTTTTGTGTAAGGATCGATTTACTCCCCAAAAGTTTTATAATTTGGTCATTATTGTTTGGAATATCCTTTCCACCCATTGTAATTAGAAAATCAGGAAACAATTTCTATAACTCTGTTTTCAAAATTTTTGGTGCATATATATATCTTGTTTTGCCTCTTAGCCTGTCTCTTTATCTGGTAAATTACAGCTCTTGTTCATATGAAAGCGGATTGCTGATCTCTGTTTTGGCTTTAATATGGGTATATGATACTTTTGCTTATTTAACCGGAAGTATATTGGGAAAACATAAAATTATTCCCTCCATTTCACCAAAAAAATCATGGGAAGGTGTTATTGGTGGTTATCTTTTTATGATACCTTTTGCTTATTATCTTTCCAAAAAACTTTTAAACGGATACCCTTTATATATTATCATTATAATGTGCCTGATTATTGTTGTGGCAGGGACAACAGGTGACTTTTTTGAATCATATCTTAAAAGAAGGGCAGGAGTGAAGGATTCCGGTAATTTGCTGCCCGGCCATGGAGGAATACTCGATAGATTTGACTCTTTCCTTTTTATTATAACACCAATTTTTATATTTCTCAAATTAATTTAATAACTATGCTGAAATTCCATAAAGAGGGTAAAAAAATTATTGCTATAACAGGATTTACTTTACTGTTTATTAATGCCTTAATTTATATCTTATTTTTTGTATCAGCCACTTTCAGTTTTATTGTGAGTGTCGCTTCTCTTTTATTTTTTATTTTCATCCTCCGTTTTTTTAGAAAACCAAAACGTGAATTTATACCGGATGATAATAAGATTTTTTCTCCGGCTGACGGAAAAGTAATTGCAATTGAAGAAGTGTTTGAGTCTGAGTATTTTAAAGATAAAAGAGTTCTTGTTTCCGTATTTATGTCGGTTTGGAATATTCACATTAACTGGTATCCGATTAAAGGTATCATTCAATTTCTCAAATATCATCCGGGGAAATATCTGCTGGCCCGTCATCCTAAATCTTCAGAATTAAATGAACGTACAAGTATTGTTTTGAAAAATGATAAAGGAGAAGAAATATTAGTACGTCAAATTGCCGGAATTGTAGCCAGAAGAGTTGTATATTATCCGGTTCCCGGACAAACTGTTAATGCCGGGGAAGAAATGGGATTTATTAAATTCGGTTCCCGGCTTGATGTATATCTGCCATTATCGGCAAAAGTACTGGTTAAACCTGGTGACAAAGTGAAAGGAAAGATAACTCACCTTGCTGAATGGTAAGATCTTTTATTTTGTAATTAATCACTCCGGAATTTTAAATTTCTATTTAACATATGCTTAACACCATTGAATAATCAGGGGATTTATATTTGTTAAGGTTTAATTTTAAAATTTAATGCTATGAAAAAATTATTTGTGGTCTTATCATTGATTGCTTTTTTTGGTGTTTTAGCTGCCCCTGTATTTGCAACTGATAATAATAGTCCGGTTATTGTAAATCAGGAAAAACCAAAATCTAAAAGTGGAGATTGCAAAGCTGAAGCCAAAAAAGACTGTTCTGCAGCTTGTACTGATAAGGCAAAAGCTGCTTGCGATAAAGAGAAAAAATAAAGTAAAAAACTTTTTTGTTAATGAGTTGTCTTTAAATGTGAGTTAATAAAAAGAACTTTTGCAGCTTATCCCGGTAAAACAGGTGCAAAAAATCTAATTTGTCTCAGTAGTCACATTAAAGACAACTTTTTTTATTTTACTGTAACAAGTTATTTATCCACTTCAACTTCGGGTATTTCGTCTCTGTTATAATAACCTTTATTAAGTTTTTCAGCAACCTCGGTAAAGGCATTAATTGTATATTCAACGTCTTCCAAAGTATGCGATGCTGTAGGTATAATTCTTAAAAGGATCATGCCTTTTGGAATTACCGGATATACAACCATTGAACAGAATATTCCATAATTTTCTCTCAAATCCTGAACAATGCTTGTGGCTTCGGGTACACTGCCGGAGAGAAAAACTGGTGTAACAGGCGAGTCGCCTTTGCCTATATCAAATCCTCTGGCTCTCAATCCATTTTGCATGGCACGCACAATCTCCCATAATTTTTCTTTATGCCTTGGTTGAGTCTGAAGCATTTCAAGTCTTTTTAATGCACCAATTACCATGGGCATTGGAAGAGATTTTGCGAAAATTTGAGAACGCATATTGTATGCAAGAAAATCAATAACATCCTTTGTGGATGCAACAAATCCGCCAATACCTGCCATTGATTTGGCAAAAGTTCCGAAATAAATATCTATATCATCCTGTACCCCAAAATGTTCAGCTGTGCCTGCACCGGTTTTACCCATGGTACCAAAACCATGGGCATCATCAACTAAAATTCTGAAATTGTACTTCTTTTTTAATGCAACTATTTCATCAAGTTTACCAAGGTCACCAACCATTCCAAAAACTCCTTCAGTAATTAGGAGTATTCCGCCGCCTGTTTGTTCAGCAAGTTTTGTGGCACGTTTTAGTTCCCTTTCGCACTTTTCCATATCATTATGCGGATAAACAAAACGTTTTCCAATGTGAAGCCTTAATCCGTCTAAAATACAGGCATGAGATTCAGAGTCATACACAACCACATCTTTTCTGTCAAGAAGTGTATCAATAATGGAAACCATTCCCTGATAGCCATAATTTAGAAGGTAGCCTGCTTTTTTTCCAACAAAATTAGCAAGTTTAGTTTCAAGTTCTTCATGGTATTTTGTCTGTCCCGACATCATTCTGGCACCCATGGGATAAGCCATTCCATATTTTGCTGCAGCTTCCGCATCTGCTTTTCTGACTTCCGGATGATTGGCCAGGCCTAAATAATTATTCAAACTCCAGTTAAGGACCTCTTTTCCGCGAAACATCATTCTTGGGCCTAATTCTCCTTCAAGTTTTGGGAAGGTAAAATATCCATGGGCCTGTTTCATATATTGACCTAAAGGTCCTTTATTTCTCTGAATCTTATCGTAAATGTCCACGCTATAATTTTTTAATGTTAATAATTGCGACAGCAAATTTAGTTTTTTTTTGTATAAATAAAGAACAACATGTATTTTTTAAAAAAATATCCTAATATCATTCATAAAATTAAAATTAATGTCATAATTGTTTTTCTCTTACAATCTATTATGCTATTTTTGCAGATTATTTTGCATATGGTAAAAAAAGTATTTGTCTATCTGATATTAATATTTCCCCTTATTGCTGTTTCTTGTGGCAAATATGAGAAATTGCTTAAAAGCAGCGATTACAACCTGAAATATGAAAAAGCATTTGAGTATTATGAAAACGGTGAATACGTAAGAGCTGCCACCTTATTTGAACAGATAGCCAATATATATCGGGGAACGGTAAAAGCTGATACCGTGTGGTATTATCGTGCAAACAGTTATCTTTTTCAAAAAGATTATATTATGGCAGGCCATTATTTTCAGGAATTAGCAAGTACTTTTCCTAATAGTCCTTATGCCGAAGAATCTGCTTTTATGGAAGGATTTTGTGAATATAAACAATCACCCAGGCCTAGCCTGGATCAGAGTAATACATATAATACCATTGCAATTTTAAGTCTTTTCCTTATAAAATACCCGAATAGCAGTAAAAAAGGAGAGGCACAAGAAATTATTAAAGAAATGGAAGAAAAGCTGGTAGGAAAATCTTTTCTGAGTGCAAAAACATACTATGACCTGGGAGCATATTTGTCAGCTGTTATTGCATTGAGGAACAGCTTAAATCAATTTCCTGAAACAAAATACAGAGAGGAAATACTTTTCTTAATCCTGAAATCTAATTATCTTATAGCCCAGAACAGTGTTCAGGAAAAGATGATGGACCGGTATCAGGCAACAGTTGATGAATATTATTCATTCATTGGTGAGTTCCCGAATGGAAAAAATGCTGCAGAAGCAAAAAAAATATATGAAGCATCTATGAAAGTGCTTGGAGATGATTATAATTTTGAAAATTAATTTAAACTTTATTTAGGGGGATGATTGACCATAAAAAAAGTAAGGCACCGGTAAATACAATTACTATCGATACAAGGTTACTTGATTCAGGAACCGGAAATATTTATCAGTCAGTAATGATATGTGCAAGAAGATCTAACCAAATAGCGGTTGAAATGAAACAGGAGCTTAACCGCAAACTGGAAGAATTTGCATATTACACTGATAATCTGGAAGAAGTATTTGAAAATAGAGAACAGATTGAAATATCACGGTTTTATGAACGGCTTCCAAAGCCTACAAATATTGCCCTGCAGGAATTTCTTGAGGATAAAATTTATTTTAGGCTTCCTGAATCGGGAAAAATGGAAGATTCAATATTTTAATTTTATTTAATGCAACTTAAAGGGAAAAGAATACTACTAGGTATTACCGGCAGTATCGCTGCCTTTAAAGCAACACAACTTGTCAGATTGTTAGTCAAAGAAGGTGCAGATGTGCAAGTTCTGCTTACTCCTTTTGCTGAAAAGTTTGTAACCAAAGGGACTCTTGCAACCCTTTCAAATAATCCTGTATTAAGCGAATTCTTTCGTGATGACGGGATGTGGAACTCACATGTTGAACTAGCCAATAATTCTGATGTTTTTGTCATAGCTCCGGCAACTGCAACTACATTATCAAAGATGGCAAACGGGATGCCCGACAACCTGTTACTGGCAGTATATCTGTCCTGCAAATGCCCTGTGCTGTTCGCACCCGCAATGGACAGAGATATGTATCAACATCCTGCAACAAGGAAGAATATTGATTTATTAAGTTCTTTTGGAAATATCCTTATTGAACCGGATACAGGAGAACTTGCCAGTGGTTTGAAGGGAAAGGGAAGGCTTCGCGAGCCTGAAGAAATACTTGAAATTATTTTTTCTGTTATTCAGGAAAAAAAAAACTAGTAGATAAAAAAATACTTATTACTGCCGGGCCTACTTATGAAGCTATTGATCCGGTACGATTCATTGGAAATCACAGCTCCGGAAAAATGGGATATGCCATTGCCGAAACCTGCGCAAGGCTGGGGGCAAAAGTGATCCTTATCAGCGGTCCTGTAAATTTAAATTGTTACCATCCTTCCATTACATTAATCAAAGTTGTAAGTGCAGAAGATATGTATCGGGAATGTATGAATCATTTTCCTTCCGTTGATGCCGGGATTTTAGCAGCAGCAGTAGCTGATTTTTCTCCTGCTGTGACATATAAAAATAAATTGAAGAAAAAAGCAGGAGAAACAACATTAAAACTTCGCCATACTAAAGATATTGCTGCAGAATTGGGAAAGATTAAAAAGGAGTCACAGATATTAGTCGGTTTTGCACTGGAAACAGAGAATGAAATTCAGAATGCAAAAGAAAAATTACATAAGAAAAAATTTAACTTCATTGTTCTTAATTCATTACGAGATGAAGGTGCCGGTTTCGGAACAGATACCAATAAAATTGTTATTATTGATAATAACAATAATATAACTAAATTTGAGTTAAAATCTAAACAGGAAGTGGCAGTTGATATTGTCGAAAAGTTAATTTCTTATTTTTAATATTAGAATGAAAAAATTTATCCGGATAATACTTTTCACTATTTTATGCCGGTCTCTGAATGCACAGGAACTAAAATGCAATATTCAGATAATAACACAACAGATTCAGGGAACGAACCGACAGGTTTTTCAAACTCTTCAGGAAGCTGTTTTTGAATTTATGAATAACAGGGTATGGACAAACCATGTATTCAGCACAGAAGAGAGAATAGAGTGCAATCTCATGTTTAATCTTACTGAACAATTATCAGCCGATGAATTCAGGGGAACCCTGCAGGTTCAGGCCCGCCGGCCTGTTTTCAATACCAACTATAATACTGTTATGTTGAACTATATGGATAATGATATACAATTTAAATATATTGAATTTGAACCTTTGGAATTTGATCCCACTAAACATACCTCAAACCTGACCTCCATATTAGGGTTTTATGCTTACGTTATCCTTGCTATTGATTATGATTCATTTGGCTTTGAGGGAGGGACACCTTTCTGGAATGCAGCTGAAAAAATTGTGGATAATGCACAGAATGCCAGAGAAGCCGGATGGAAACCCTTTGATAATACCAGTCATAGAAACAGATATTGGCTTGCAAAAGATTTTAATGATCCGGACTACAGCCCGTCAAGAGAATTTATATATAGATACCATCGCCTCGGACTTGATCTTTTGGATGGAAAAATTGCAGAAGGCAGAGCAGAAATAGCATCAAGTCTTGAACTGTTACAAAAAATTTTCCGAACTAAGCCGGATCCTTTTATGCAACCATTACATATTATTTTCGACGCAAAAGCTGATGAAATAATAAACGTTTTTTCCGAATCATTTCCTGAAGAAAAAAACAGGGTTTATCAGCTTCTCACCGAAGTAAATCAGGCTAATTCTTCAAAATATAAGAGAATACTACAAAATCCTTCAAATTAATATACAGGAAAATGCTCCATTCTCTTCAAATCTTTAACTACGCCCTGATAAGTGAATTGAAAATCAATTTTGGAAATGGTTTAACAATTATTACAGGTGAAACCGGTGCCGGGAAATCAATTCTTTTGGGGGCACTTTCTCTTATATTGGGGGCACGTGCAGATGGTCAGGTATTAAAGGACAAAAACCGTAAGTGTATAGTAGAAGGAATAATAGACCATTCAGATAAACAAATTAATCAGATACTAAAAGAAAATGATATTGAGGTAGATGACCACCTGATCCTCCGAAGAGAAATTAGTACAAATGGTAAGTCCAGGGCATTTATTAATGATACTCCCGTTAATCTGACAGTTTTACGTGATATTAGCATTATTCTTATAGATATTCATTCCCAACATGAGAATCTTGACTTAAACAATAATATATATCAATTGAAAGTCGTGGATGCATTCGCGGGAACTTTGAATGAACTGGAAAATTATAAGACAAATTTCAGGGAATTCAAAAAAATAAGTACAGAACTTGAAAATATGAAGGAGGATCTGGCTAAAAATAAAGCTGAGCTGGATTACCTTAATTATCAATTCAGCGAACTGGAAGGGGCAAAACTTCAGGAAGGAGAACTGGAGGAATTGGAAAAAGAAGCAGAAACCCTGCGTCATGCCGAAGAGATCAAATCTGTTCTGTATTCGATATTTTATAATATTTCGGGAGATGATTTAAATGCTCTTTCATTACTTAGATTATCAGAAGCTGAATTAATGAAAATAATTCAATTTCATCAGCCTTCCCTTGAATTACAAAACAGGATCACCAGTTTAATTATTGAACTTAAAGATATTGCTACTGAAGCAGAATATATGAGTGAAAAAATTGGAATTGATCCTGCAGGATTACAGAAAATTGATGACAGAATAAGTGTTTTATACTCGTTGATGCAAAAACACAGAGTTGAATCTGTAAAGGATCTAATCTCACTTAAAAATGAAATTCAGGAGGCTATATTTAATATTTCTTCAAAAGAATTCAGGATGGAAGAACTGGAAAAAACTCTTTCATCTTTGAAAGCTGACATAGAGTCAAAGGCAAAAGAACTTTCGGGGAAGCGAAGTAAGTCTTTTCCCATTTTTGAAAAAAAGATTACTGAGGCCCTTAATCAGCTTGGGATGCCAAATGCAAGATTTAAGATTCAGAATGATAGTTTAAGTGTTCCCGGAGATACCGGTTATGATAATATTCGTTTTCTTTTTACAGCAAACAGAAAGACTGATTTACAGGATATTTCAAAGATCGCTTCCGGAGGAGAATTATCCAGGCTTATGCTGGGTATTAAACATATTATTTCCGGATCACTAGGACTTCCTACAATTGTGTTTGATGAAATAGATACCGGTGTATCAGGCGAAACAGCATTCCGTGTTGGTTCAATAATGCGCAGGATGTCTGATGACAGACAGGTTTTTGTTATAACTCATCTTCCACAAATTGCAGCAATGGGAGATGTTCATTTTTTGGTATATAAAGATGAAAGTGAAGAAGGGACACAGACACGTATTCGCAAACTTTTAGAAGATGAGCGTATTATGGAAATTGCAAAAATGTTAAGCGGAGATAAAACTACCGGAGCTTCCATACAAAATGCAAAAGAACTTTTATTGCAAAAGAATGTAAGGATAAATTGATAGATAGTTAATTATTAAACAAATAAATATGAGATTACAAATTTGTAAGCTTGTTTTGTCAGTGTTTTTATTTTTAAATTTCAATTATCAGCTTATTGGAGGCCTGAACCCTCCATTATTTAAATTTGGCATTATTGCTGATGTGCAATATTGTGATACAGATACCAGGGGAACACGTCATTACAGGGAATCTAAAGATAAGCTGAAAGAAGCCTTTATGCGGTTTAATGAGGAAAAAGTTGATTTCGTACTCAATCTGGGAGACCTGATTGACCATGATTATGAAAGTTATTCATGCCTGCTGGATATTATAAAACTATCTGAAGCTCCGGTTTATCATATTTTGGGAAATCATGATTTTTCTGTGGCAGAAAGTAAGAAGAAAAAAATCCTGAAAACACTGGATTTAAAAAAAGGATATTATACCTTTAAATATTCTGACTGGCGTTTTATTTGTACGGACGGAACAGATATTAGTTTGTATGCTAATAAGGAGGGCTCACCCGAATATATTAAAGCATCGGATTATCTTGAATCATTAAAAGCGGATAATGCACGAAATGCATATGACTGGAATGGGGGAATAGGGCAGAAGCAATTAAAATGGTACAGGTCAAATCTGAAAAAAGCAGAAAAAAAAGGTGAAAATGTTATTGTAGCATGCCATTTCCCAATATATCCTTATCCCGATGCCCATAATCTTTATAATGAAGCGGAAATAAGAGATGTTACTAAACAATTCAACGGAAAAATGGTATTTTTACACGGACATACCCATAAAAGTAAATTTGCTGTTTCAGATTCTGTTTATTATGTGTCATTCGCAGGGATGGTTGAAGGTGTTGATAATTCTTTTGCAATAGCCGAGGTATTCAAAAATTCCATATCATTTAAAGGCTTTGGAAATGAGAAGGATAATTCAATTAATTGGAAATAAATATGGGATTTTCAGCAAATGATTTTACAGAAACAACTTTTTTGATCATAGGGATCAAATAGTTTTTATTTTCAAAAATTTTACCATTACAATAAGCAACCATAAAAATAATAGATATGAAGATTAAAACCGCAATTTTATTTATTGCCATTGCTCTGTTAAGTAATTGCACAACAAGAAGTACTTCAAAAAAAGTTGAATTTGAGCTTCCGGATTTAGCAGTAAAGTCAACAGATTTTGAGGCAGTTATTGATGGAAAAGATGTTAAGCTATTTAATATCAGAAATAATAACGGGATGATCATTCAAATAACAAATTACGGTGCTACCCTTGTTTCGGTGATTTTGCCCGTGGATAATCATAAACATATTGATGTTGCATTAGGTTTTAAAACTCTTGAAGAATACAGAAAAGGGAGAATGAGTGTGGGGTTTATTGTGGGGAGGTATGCAAACAGGATTGCTAATGGAAACCTGGAGATAGATGGTATTAAATATCCACTTGAAATAAATCAGCCTCCCAACTCTCTTCACTCAGGATCCAGTAATTATGGCCATAAAGTCTGGGATGCAGAACAGGATGAAAATACAGTTCGTTTTTCATTATTATCTCCAGACATGGATGGGGGATTTCCCGGTGAACTGAAAGTTGATGTCACTTATACTCTCACTGAAGATAACAGGATTGAAATCATTTATGAAGCACTTACCACAAAAAAGACTGTTATAAACCTGACAAATCATTCTCTTTTTAATATGGCCGGAGAAGGGTCAGGAGATGTTCTTAAACAGTTTATTCAGGTAAATGCCGATAATATAACCCCCGTTAATGCCAACATGATCCCAACAGGCGAACTCATGCCGGTAGAAGGTACGCCATTTGATTTACGGGAAGAAATACAAATTGGCAAAATGATTGATGATGATCATGAACAATTGAAAATTGCAAAAGGATATGACCATAACTGGGTTTTAAATAAATTTGATCCTAAAGCAATGACGTTTGCTGCTTCTTTCAGAGATGCCGCTACGGGAACAGGTATGAAAGTATATACAACTGAGCCAGGCATTCAGATATATACGGGAAATTTTATGAATGGAACTTTGGATGGTAAATCAGGAAATAAATACAATTTTAGAAATGGTGTAGCCTTTGAAACACAACATTTCCCCGATTCACCCAATCATCCTTCATTTCCTTCAACCATACTTGAACCCGGACAAAAATATATTCATAAAACAGTTTTTGAATTTATATATTAAACTGATTAAAAGATAAATTCCGGTTAAAAAAGTCCAAAGAAAGTGATTGATAAGGATTAAATGAATCACATATATTAATACATTAAACATTTTGTTATTGACAAAATGTTTAATGTATAATTTGGATTATTTCAAACTGAAGTATGGCGGAGTTCAGATTGTAGCTTCTGATGGTCTGTTTTAAATGCAAATATCTATTGCAGAATTAATAACCATATCCGTCATCATAATAACCGCCGCTGTTTGAAGGATCATCATAATCATCACCATAATTATCATCCATTATTCCAAGATTTTTGAGATCATCTTCACTGAAATTCTCAAAATCATCAAAGTCATTTTCTTCATCTTCGTAGACTTCATATTTTTCATGGAGCCTTTCAACTGCTTCATCAGAAAAAATAAAATCTTCATGCATTTCTTCAAGCTTTTCCAACAAACTTTCCGGGAAAACAAAATTTGGATTCTCTAATATTGATGCTTCAATATATTCAGGATCCTTCATAAAAACTTCTTTCAGTGTTTCTCCTTTATACTCCCCAAAATCCAACTTGGTGTTTAGGCTATATAACTTCATGATTTATAAATAATTATAAAAAGTAATTAAAACGAATAATATTAAACTTTCTAATCAACAAATATATTTTTTTTATTACTATCAAAAAACAAATTTTTATAAAGAAATTAAATATTATGATTATTTAATTTCTTTTATTGTTCTAATTCTTTTGTAAATTTAGTGTATAAGTTTTTGTTAAAGGTTTTTTAGTTCTATCAAATTTCATGTCATCAGGATAATCTTCCATTATATGTGATGATTTTAAAATATAATTATCCGGGTCTAAAATTATTTCGGAAACAGTTTTGTTTGTTTTTATTCTAAATTCCTGGTGATCAGTCTCAAACAATACCCGTAAGGTTTCACTCTGTCCTTCTTCATATATTATTTTATAATCTATATGTGTTCTAAAAAAAGAGGTATTAGATGAACTTGTTAGTTGTTTCCCTGAAATTATCAATAAATCATTTTCCTGTTTCCAGGAATTAAAAAAAACAGGAAATCCTTCTCCATAATACCATTGATTAAAAAACCAGGAATAGTCTTTTTTAAGGGATCGGTTTAATATATTAAGAAAGTCATTTCCATCTGCAGAATCAAATGCAAATTCGTCAAGAAATTCCCTTAAAACATGAAAAAAGAGATTATCATTGTTAATTTCATACCTTAGCATATGTAATATAGAGGCCCCTTTTTTATATGATAATTCTGTGTTAAATATTCTGTTTTGGCTATGGGCTTCATCATCATAAATGAAAACCGATCCCTGTTCATAAGTTTTTGCACTGTTCTGTGCATTGATCATCCATCGTTGCGCATCTTCCCGGCCTTTTAGTTTTTCAATTGCCAGATATTCAAGATAAGAAGCAAAGCCTTCATTAATCCATACATCAGACCAGGTTTTGCAGGTAATATAATTTCCAAACCACTGATGTGCCAATTCATGAGCAAGAAGTTCGAATTGAAAAGTTGAAATGGTAGTCATTGTCTGGTGTTCCATTCCTCCTCCCATTGGTGCCATACAATGGCCATACTTCTCCTGCCGGAAAGGATAGGTCCCAAGCATTTCGGAATATAATATCAGAAGGTCCCCCGTTTTGTCAATCAATTCTTTTTCTCTCTCCATTAAAAGTGGATGATTATAAACATAGTTATGTACGGGCAAGGGGTTTTCTATTCCAGGGAGGTCAATATAAAAGGAATAATCAACATAGTCTGATACTGAAAATGAAAGAAGGTAATATGCTGTCGGATACCTTGTTTTCCATTCAAATCTTATAGTGGAATCATTAAATTCAATTTCCTTTACCAGTCCGTTGGCACCAGCCTTTAAACCTTTTTTAACAGTCAGGAAAATCCATGCAGAATCTGCCTTATCAGTAAGGTCCTGCTTGCATGGAAACCACATTATGGATTGAAAAGGTTCCGACATTGAATATGTTACAGAATTGCCATAGTAATAATCACTCCTTGTCATAATGCCGCTAAAAAAGCTTTTTCTTCCGCCACTTTTTCCATTATAATAAATTTCAGCTGAAAGCATCTTAATTTTTTTTAATGAAGATGGAAGAATAATTTTTAATAAATTATTTTTAAATAAATAATTCGTTTGGATAGAATTTACTAAAACTGAATCAACATTCATTATCGAATCAAGCTCAAAAACAAGTGTATCCATAAGCATAGCATTTGACTCAACAAGAATGCTTGTTTTTCCATTAATAAATGAGTGAGTATTACTTACCTCAATATCAATAAAATAAAATTTCACATCATATAAGAGCTGCAGATCAGAAAAATATGGCGATCTGCTATATTTCATAGTATTGATTTTTGGCTGTTGTGCCTGAGCCATGGCTATGTTTAAGATTAATGCCAGAATAAATATGATATTTTTGCGGTAAAACATAAAGCTCATGCTGTTTTGCAATGTAAATTAACTTAAAAAAAATTGTAAATTTATAATTTTGGAAACCGGTAAATGGTCATTTGAGAAAATTCGTCCCCGGGGTTTAGCAAAGTTGACGGGAATCCGGCCTGATTAGGGCTGTCAGGAAAATGTTGAGTTTCAAGGCATAATGCAAGATGTTTAATATATTTAATATTGTTTTTCCCTTTGATGCTTCCATCAAGAAAATTTGATGTATAAAGCTGAACTCCGGGTTGTGTTGTAAAAGTCTCCATCATTCTTCCCGAGAAAGGATCTTCTAATATTGATATTAATTTTAATTCATTTTCATGTTTATTAAGAACATAGTTATGGTCATATCCGAAAGGAAGGTGTTTTATATCCTGTCCTATTTTTTTTGGTTTACGAAAGTCAAAGTATGTTCCTGAAACATCCGATAATTGTCCGGTGGGTATATTGGTATTGTCGTTTTCGGTAATTGTATCTGCATTAATTTGAAGAACATGATTATAGATTTCTGTCTTGCAGGCTGAAAGATTAAAGTAAGAGTGATTTGTAATATTAATATGTGTTGGTTTATCAGTACGGGCTGAATATTTTATAATTAATTCATTATTGTTATTAAGTGAATATTGCACTGTAACCTGTAGATTACCAGGGTATCCTTCTTCCATATCGGGGGACTCAAGTCTTAGATTAACTCCTGTTTCAATGTTATTCTGAAATTGTTCAGCAGCCCATATTTTTTTGTCAAAGCCTGATATCCCTCCATGCAGATGATTTGGGCCGTCATTTATTGCAAGTATATATTCTTGTTCATTTATTTTAAACCTGCCGTTTTTAATCCTGTTGGCATAACGTCCAACAATTGCGCCAAAATAAGGATGTTTAGCTAAATAACCATCAAGAGTATCAAATCCCAATACAATATCTTCTGTTTTACCGTATTTATCCGGAATGAACAGATGTGTGATAATTCCTCCGAAATTTATAATTCTGACACTTATACCATTATCATTAAAGATATTAAATGAAAATATCTCATTCCCGGAAGGATGCCTGCCAAAAAGTTCTTTTTGAATTTTCATAATATTTATTTATTAATAATGGCAGTAATAATAACTTATTTTCCGGAGTAATAAAGTTAATATTATTATTTTCTTTCAAAGCTTATACGTCAGACGGCTATTTATTTATCTGTGTTAATGTTTATTTTGTGTTTTTTATTTCCTTTTTTATCGTATTCAGGAAGGCTGATTTCATCATATTTTTATTAATATAACTGAAGATTTCAATTTTCCTTCTTAAATTTTCAGGAGGAGTATTTACTTCGGTTGTTTTAACCAGTTTTGGATTTATAATCGCTTCAATAATTGCTATTGCAGGCATTGATAAAACAGGCAATTCATCATAATGGTTTTCCCATTGTGTATTTATGAAATTCCATAATTCACCTTTTCCTTCCATAATGTCATTAATTTCCTTTTTTGAAAATTCAAATTTATCACTCAGATTTGAAGGTAAGATATGCAATTCCAGGTCAGGAGTATCAAGCAGGAGATCTACGGCGTCCAGATCATATCTCACATTGGTTTCATTTTTGTTCCAAATGTTATTTTGAAAATCGTATTTCATGCTTACACAGTATACTCTGAATTTAGAAGCAAGCGAAGGTTCATGGGAAATAACTGAAGCCAGGTTACTAAGTGCACCCAAAAATACTATATTAACTTTTTTGTCTTTTTTCAACTCTTTAGCCTGCTGTATATAAAATTTCGCAGCATCCGACAAATCCTGTTTTTTTTGGACCAGAGGGTTGTAAGGCTTTTCATTTCCTTTTAAAGCAGGAATATTGGGTTTATTTGCTAATTCCAGCAGAGTTTCATGTAATTTCCGGCTCAGGTTAATTTGCTTATCTTCTGTATTATAATGTACATTACATTGAGATGATGATAAAGCAATAACTTCCAATTCAGATGAATATAGTGCCCTTGTAATTGCCAATAATGATCCGGGCTCACTAACGGTACATGAGTCAATGATAATACTGACTTTATCTCCCTTTTTAAAAAAATCTCTTATGTTTACTATGGAAATAACAACAATAAAAGCTGCTCCAAGAATTAAAATAAAAATAAGCGTTTTCTTTAAACTTTTTAAAAATTTACGAAACATATTAGCTGAAATATGTTGCAAATGTAAGGATGTTTTTTAAAATTTACAGCTGATCGCGTAAAACCCTGGATTGAAAATAATATTTGCGAATACACTTTTTACTTTAATCAGATCCTCAAAATACGATTTTATAAAATAAAAACCGGGGCTCTATAAAGGCCCCGGCTTTTTCACCCGATATTTGATAGTTAGTAGGGTTTGTTAGGAAACGGGTGAAATACAAAATTTTATTTTCAACGAATAAACTTCTTTAAACATATACCGTTTAATTTCCTGTTTACCCTACCTGAAATTTAAATTTTTATTAAATTTTCATTAAATATTTATAAAGCAAAGTTTAGAAAAATAGTCAGGGTACGTGGTACTGCTTCACTTTGGATGCTTACCTGGCTTGTTCCTATTAGTGGTATCCTGGTATAATTGGAATATTTAATATTTTCTGTATTAAAAACATTAAGCATTGAGATTCCTGTATCGAACTGATACTTGTTTTTAGATAAACGGTAAACCACTGATAAATCCAATCTGTTATATGATTTGTCCTGCTGTATATTATAAATATAAGAACCTGGAATATTATATCCTGATCCATAGATCCAATTTCCTGATAAATAAAATGATTTAATATATACTATTCCTGCAAGTTTTATTTCATGAAGTTGGTCATGGAGGGCCCGTCTATAATTTTTAGCAAAAAAATAATCGAAATGCTCTTTAGTATTGCTTAACGAATATGATACCCAAAATGTATTTCTGTTAATTCCTTTTTTTAAAAAGATATCCAATCCGTTGCTTTTACTTTTTCCGGTTGAGATATTCATTTCATTTCTTAATGTTACCATTCTTGTAAGTCCGTTGGTATTTTTATGATAAACTTCAGCGCTCACTTCAAAATCATCCTGGGCGAATGATACACCACCGGCATAATGGTTAGAAGAAAGTACCGGTATTTGATCTTCATTACAGATTGTCCATCGATAATTATAGTTACTGCTAATATCAACAACAGAACTTAATGCCATAAACTGATTATAATGACCGGCTGCAGCATTAATCCTATACTGATCTGTTGCGTTGATTGTTATTGATAAGCGTGGTTGAAAATATAGCTTTGAAAGGTGGAAAGGGTAATTAAACCTTAAGCCGGGCTTTAATACAATGTTTTTACCTATATGATACAGGTCGGTGATGTAGCCCTGAAAAATAGAAATCCTGTCAGTATTATTAATATGTAATACTTCAGAAGTGTCTTCTTTAAAATATACCTGGTCAAATATCAGGCCTCCTCCCATTTCAAAAGAATGTTTGCCGGAAAATGGCAGGTAATGATCTAATCTGAAATCATATTCTGTAACATCAGTTTTTTGTGTATTATTAATATTTACAATAGGTCTGTCCAGAGATAATCTTTTTACTTTTATGATATCATTTCTGTCATTTTCATAGGCTGAATAAGATGCAGTTACCCGGCTAATTCCTCCCCGGTTCCACTTTTTACTATAAAAAGCCGAACTTCCTTTCTGAATACTTTTTTCATCTGTTGAATTAAAAATATAATTAGATATAGTTGTATCTTCAGCATTATATGAAAATCTGTCGCTACCCGCAAACAGGCTCAGGTGCCAATTGTCACCTTTTGCTGTTTCGCCGGAAAGTTTAAGGTTTAAATCTCTAAAAATATAGTTTGGATAAACATTAAAAATTCCGTCAGTTGTTGTGTTTGTGATAAATCGGCCAATTCCTGAAAACAGGCTTAATTTTGAAGATTCATATAAATCATAATAAGTTTGCCTGAATGCCAATACAAATGAGCTTCTTGTTGCCAGCGGAACGCTGAGATATCCATTTAGTGTGAGATTATTTAATGAAATTTTCACTTCAGGTAATTCTCTGGCACCTTCAACTCCCGTGATAATAACAATTCCTCCAATTCTTTCACCGTATTGAGGGCCATATCCTCCTTTTAATACTCTGATATCTTTCGCAAGAAATGGATTTACTGCACTTATGTTATCATTAAAATTTTTAAGATTGAAAATAGTATAACCATCAAAAAGTACACGGCTTTGCCCTTCATAACTCCCCCAAATTATAATGTCATTTGCTGTTTCACCGGCAGCAGATATTCCGGTCTGTAATCTTAAAAGATTGAATACTGAGTTATCTCCATTTCCGGGTAAAAATCTGGCTATTTGATGATTAATTTTTATTTCCCCTATATTTCTTCCGCTTTGAATTGAATTTTCGATTTTTTGGCCATAAATAAATATTTCATCAAGTGGAATACGGGATGGTTCAAGTTCAAGTGTAATGTCCGAACCGGAATAGACTAATGTGTCAAGCACATAATATCCAAGGTTTGATACTTTAAGGTCATAGGGTGGCAGTTCAAAAGTTTGAAATGAAAATTGCCCAAGGAAGTTAGTTTCTGTCCATTTATTTCCAAACAATATTTGTGAAAAAGGAAGTGATTCACCTGACATTTTATCACGGACCTGACCGGAGACAAGATATCTTACAGAATTCAGCTGTCTGCTTGAGTATGATATAATAAACACTTCTCCACTTCTTGACAGGGTAAATGGCAGGCCCGAAATCATAAACCTTAAGGCATCTTCTATATTATTAAATGTTGAATCAACAGAGATCGCATATTGGGATAATTGATAATCATTAAAAGATAATTGAATACCATATTCATTTCTCATATTTATAAGAACTGCATTAAGGGCCTGGTTTTTTACGTTGACTGAAACCTCCTGTGGATATGCAACCTGAGGATAGAGAGTGTAAATAAAAAGAATTAAAAAAGCAGATATTATTTTATGCTTAATCATTGCTAATTTGGTATACTCCATCTGAAATTTCTTCAAATTTAATATCAAATGCCATGCATACCAAATTTAGGATATTTTCAACATTATTATCTTTTTTAAAATAACCGGTATAGATCAGTTTTTCTTTGATTGTATATTTAATTGTAATACCGTAACTGGCTTCAATTTTTCTAAAAACATCTTCAAGTGGTGATGATGTAAAAGAAAATTCTTGTCTGGTCCAATCTGTGGCCTTTTTTATATTAGTATTAGTTTTAATTTCGAGCATTCCGGATTTGTCAAGCAATGCTTTTTGGTTTTGTTTTAAAATTACTTCATCTTTTGTTAGCGCTGCAATAACTTTTAGCATTCCGTTAATACATGTAACTTCATAAGTGTCGTCATCAGACAGGATGTTAAAACTTGTTCCAAGGACGATTGTCTTTCCCTGCTTTGATTTTATTTCAAATTTATTTCCTTTTGTAACAACAAAAAAGGCTTCCCCTTTGAGTTCGGCTTTACGTGAAAACTTCCACCAGTAGGGATTATATTTTATAGTGCTTTCAGCATGAAGCTTTGTTTTTGAGCCATCAGGGAAAGTAATATCCAATTCTTGTCCTGGTTTTGTAGTAAATGTTTTACTATAAAACCCCAGAAATGAGCTTAGTCCTAAAAGCATTATTATACTAGCGGCTGCGGCATATCGTACAAAGATTAGAACCGGAGTTTTTGTCTTTTTTTCAAGCGGTTTGTTTATAGTTGATAATATATTTTCCCATACTTCTTCTTTGCTTTTTTTCCATGGAATATTACCATGAATAAAGCGGTTGAACGGCTCATTCTTTCCGTTTGCATTATTTTTGGTATATCCCTTTTTTGAAGTCATTCTACAAAATTTAATACATTTCTCAGATATGTAAGTGCACCCGACATTCTTTTTTCTACTGCTTTTATGCTTATATTAAGTCTTTCTGCTATCTCGTAATATTTAAGGTTTTCATTCCTGCTCATAAGAAACACTTCTCTCTGGCCAGGTGTTAGCTGAGCCAGTGCTGTTTCATATTTATTTTTTAATTCCTGATATTCCAGATTTACGTCTGCAGGGCTGTCTTCCTGATAGTCGAACCTTAATTTTTCCAGATATTTTCTTTCAACTATTTTTCTTCTGTATCTGGATATTAACATTTCTCTTGCAATTTTATAAAGAAGTCCTTTAATCCTTTCGTTTTGAATATCAAATTGTTTTTCCCAAACTTTTACAAAGGTTTCCTGTGCAATATCTGTTGCAAGGTCAGCATCCCCACAATGATAATATAAATAACTCCGAATTGAATCAAAGTATATTTCAAAAAAATCTTTAAATTCGTTCTTCTTCAATTATTTTCTTTTCTGAGTTATTAACGTGTAATTTCTTTCCTTAAATTTATTTATAAAAATAACAAAATTCAAAATTATCAGAAAAGTTATAAAATAATTTGCTTTCTATATAAATCCGTTTTGTATAAGCGAAACCCTACCTGATTAATCATGTTATTTTAAATTAATTGTTAAGAAATGTTAATTAGATTGAATATATTTTTCATAATTCTTTATTTTTTCATTCAATATAATTTTTAAACAGTATAATTAACAGCTTTTTTTGTTAAATGACTAAAAATTTTGTTTATATTTCCTTTTTTATTTTTAATTGTTAATAACTTTAAGTTTTTGTTATAAGTCATTAAATTACAGTATAATAATTTATTAACAATTTGTTAATAAATTATACTGATATCTTGTTAAGATCAAGATAAATTTTTTTTTGCATATAGAATTAATTCATAATATATTTGTTTTACCAGGTAAGTGATAAAAAGTCGCTGCCGGTTCAGAGGAAAAAAGAAGGACTATGGTTTTTCTTTCGTACTCTGGAACATTACTCTGGGGTAATGTTCTTAACCAGGCGGCTGATGCGAATGGAAAACGCTGGTTTAAAGTTCGCCCGCCGACTTGGAATTCACAGGAGTTCTTTGCTTGGATGGCCTAAGGGGCAGAAATAAATGGAAGTGTTCGTCAGAATACTGAAGTTGTTTCACATACTTTGAAAATGATCATAAGACCAGGTTTCATTGCATGGCCTTAAAGGATCGTGTGTTTTGAAACGGGTACGCCCGCGTAGGAATACATCAGGGTTCATTGCCCAACCATTCCGTAAGGCTTGGAAAGGATGAACCGGCTATAATAACCGTAGCCTGGCGTTATTTAGCAGCTATGGCCGCTAAATAACGAAATGGGAACTGTTTCGCCAAAAAGCAACAGTTCCCATTTGTGTTTTTATATCTTCCCATTCTCGTTTACAATTATTCCCGCTTCTGTCCGGCTTAGATATTTATTATTTTTCCATGGCCATTTCAAGGGCTTTGGTGGTAATATAATATTTGGTTATCATGTTGGGAACTTCCCAATCAGGTAATTTACCATCAATCAGGTATTGCAAAAACTTTTGAGTTACCTGGGCAAAATGAGCTTCATGGCCAACATCATATTTCTGTGGTATAACAACTTCCCACTTGTTTTCAAGTTTTTTAAGGTCAATACTGGGATAACTTTTCTGAATAGTTGCAAGCCCATTTGTTAGTGACTGCTCAAATGTTTGTGAATTAACCCCTTCTATGGGTTCTATATACAAAACTGGTTTAAAGTTTTGCTCTGCACCTTGTCTGATAACAAGATTACACTGACTTCCCTTCATAATCGAATAATGTGTATCTCCTGTACCTTCAGGTGCTATATAATTCCATTTAACAATCACCCTGGCATGTACCCCCCTGATGACATAATCCATTACGCCGTTAGCATAAACATACAGTATTGAATCTTCCCTGAGATCTTTTTTCAGATATGATGGTATTTCTTTTTCCCTGGTAACATCCTGAAACTGGCTTAATGTTATTAAAGTTGGCCAATGGCTGGCTGATAACATTTGAATATCCCTGGTATAGTCAATAATTTCATTTGGAAAACAGGCCCATTGAATCAGGTCCACAAGATGCGTTGTAACATCAACCATTCCTTCCCCTTGTTGTTCAACATCAAAGTACCAGGGAGGACGCCTCAGGATGCTTCCGGATACATACTTATAAAAGTGATGAACACTCTCTTTTACAACTGCCGGATCATCTGCTGTGCCTTTTTGCAAAATGCCGAAAACATCTTTTAATTGAGAGAATTCTTTCTGTAGAATACTCGTTATTTCATATCTCTCAGTCATTATATCATATAAAAGAACATTGTTCTTTTCTGCATTGGCAAAGGCTTCTTTCAACAGCTCAAAATTCCTTATATTTATTGCCATTGGTTTATCAGACAAAACATTTATTCCCGCATCGACAGATGCCTTAATATATTCTGTTTTTTTACGATTATTTCCTGCCATAACAACAACATTCCCCTGTTTCTCATGAACTAATTTTTCCAGATAATCGCTACCCTCATATACAACTGTTTTCCAATTAGTGGGGTTATCAGCCCGATTATTATACTCATTAATTTTTTCGAGGTAGTCCTGCAATTCGCTTCCGGAAGGTGCATAAACATGACTAACAGGATCAATCTGATCATATGAGGTTTTCTGAACAAGATGAGCGTGAAAGTGCCCCGGATCGAGGATTAAAAGTTTAACTTCACCTTTTTCACCAGTGAAAGTGGTTTCTTTTTTCATTTCCTTACATGCATTAAAAGTTAACAAAAGCATTATTTGCACTACAATAATTACATTTAATTTTTTCATAACGTTTTATATAAAAGTGTTTTCTAAAATTATCTAATATCAGAAAATTCCTGAGAATATGCTTTTTTATAGTTTGGTTTTCCATTTGCAATAACCCATTTAAGCCCTCCTAAAAGATGTTGTAAAAAATTCTCATCGCTATAGATTTCATCAAAATGCCCAAGGCTCGTATACCATTGCCTTCCGCCATCATAAGTATTGCACCATGCAGATGGGTAAAGATTTCCAAATACTATGGGCTTCTCATTCTTATCATCTATAGTATTCAGGTCATTAATCATAATTACTCGCACTTCCGGATTAAATTCTTTAACATAATATGGTTCATCTTTTACTTCCCATTCTTTGGGCAGATGTATTACAGAGGGATGAGAAGTATCAAGTATCCTGACAGTGAATTTTTGTGCCGGCGGATGAGTGTCAAAGCTTGCGCCCATCATTTGTTTAAACCATTTCCAATTTCTTTCCGTTCCTGTTGCAATATGCACTCCCATTACTCCTCCGCCTGCCTGTGTATAACGCATTAATGAAAGTCTCTGGTCATTTGAATAAAATATATCATTATTGGTATTAAGAAAAACCAGGGCATGATACTGACGAAGGTTATCATCGGTGAATAATCCGGGATCATCCGAGATTTCAACAGAGAAAGCATTTTTTTCGGATAAAAGTTTAAAAGCATCAATTCCTGCTGAAATACTGCTGTGAACATATCCTTCTCCATTCCGGGTATAAACGAGGACTTTTATACCTTTCAGCCTGGCTGTCCGATTATCGTATTTTCCCATGGGAGGTACCTGACATGCCGTAAGAATTATGCCTGAAATTAATAAAATATAAATAATGCGATGCTTTGCTAATATACTTTTAATAGGGCGCATAATTTTATTATTTTTTCGATATTCGAAAATATAAATTCTATTTTGAAAATATCTAAAATTATTTAATAAGTAAAAAACCATTATCAGATATCCCAGTTCATTTACAGAATCAACATTAAACAATGCCGGAACTGAATTGTTATTCTGTTAATAAGTCAGAATGAGCTTAGATACCGGAAAAGTATATATGTTTATAATTTTCACTTATAAATAATATTTTTACAAATATATAAAAACTGAAATTACAGGACACGATTTATAGTTGACTTTTGCCTTATCTTTTGACTGTTTAATAAATTACGAATTTTGGAACAAATAAATTAAAGATATTTATGAATTTTGATTCTGCCATTATTCAGCAGATTGAAGAGTTGAATAAGCGTTTTTATAAAAAAGGCCCAAAAGAAGTTTTGAAACATTTCTTTAAGGAGTATAAAGGAAAGATTGCGCTTTCGTCAAGTATGGGAGCTGAAGATCAGGTTTTAACAGATATGCTGGTATCTATTGACAGGTCAATTCCTGTATTTACTCTCGATACAGGAAGATTATTTCCTGAAACATATGATTTGATTGACCGGACAAGCAAGCATTATAATATACGGATCAAAGTATTTTTTCCGGATCATGATCAGATTGAAGATATGGTAGAAGCAAAAGGTATCAATTTATTTTATGAGAGTGTTGAAAATAGAAAATTATGCTGTCATTTACGAAAGAAAGAGCCATTAAAACGGGCTTTGCGTAACCTGGATGTATGGATTTGCGGCCTGAGAAAAGAGCAAACTCTTTCACGTTTTTACTCTGAATTGGTTGAATGGGACGAAAGTAATGGCCTGATAAAGTTGAATCCTCTCATTAACTGGACAGAGAAAGAGGTATGGAATTATATTAAGGAAAATCTTGTCCCTTATAATGTTTTGCACGACAGGAATTTTCCGAGTATCGGATGCCAGCCTTGTACACGGGCTGTAAAGCCCGGTGAAGACATACGTGCAGGTCGCTGGTGGTGGGAAGCACAAGAACAGAAAGAGTGTGGCTTACATGTAGAAGAAAAATGAAAATAAGCTTTTAAATATTTCAATTCCGCTATATTTTTTTGGGCTAACTTTGTGTATATGAAAATTTGGAAATATATTTGCAATACTTTTAAAATTTAATAAATCTATTTTACAAGATAGTTCTTATAATATTACATTGTTAATAAATGCCCAGATGGCGGAACCGACGAAGGAGCTCCCGCCATCCCAAAGTATTTGCAGTATAACAAGATAGTTCTTTTAATATTACATAGTTTATATATGCCCAGATGGCGGAACCGACGAAGGAGCTCCCGCCATCCCAAAGTATTTGCAGTATAACAAGATAGTTCTTTTAATATTACATAGTTTATATATGCCCAGATGGCGGAATTGGTAGACGCGCTAGTTTCAGGGACTAGTGTTCGCAAGAATGTGCAGGTTCGAGTCCTGTTCTGGGCACGTAAAATTTAAAAATGTATTAAAACTTCATAAATAATCAATTATTAAATAAAATAACCAGGAGAAACCAGGTTTTTTCCTGGTTTTTTGATTTTGTTATTAATTGTCTGGAAATTCTTTTTCCATAAAATATTTTCCTTAATATTTATCTCATTGCTTTAATTTTTTATCTTAGCTGACAACATCCATAAAATCAAAAAGCATTAAAGATGAGGATTTCATTGATAAGATCGATTATTTCCCTTATAATCATTTCGTTAACACTAAAATTCCAACTTTTTGGAGGGCAAATAGTATATCCCTGGCGGGCAGCTAAAGTGATTGTAAAAGAAGGCAGTAATTTTAAAATTTTATACAATAATATTAATTACCTGCCTGTTGATTCTGTTATTTTGGAAGGGCCTTATAACAAAGTTATCCTTCATATTGACACTTTAATTTCAGAGCGTTTTGAATATGATAACTTTACGCATGCTTCAGTAAATAATCAAATATGGGTTAGTGTTCCTTCCGGCACACCGGAAGAACTATATGATTTAGTTATTAAAAGCGGAGGAGAAACCCATCTTTCGCAGAGATCTGTTAAGGTAGTCAGGGAATTTAAGCGAAAGCATTGTTTTATCCATATAAGTGATCTTCATATATCCAGACAATGGGTTGGCACTCCCGTATCCGGTTATGCAAAGGAGTTGGAATTATTTGATAGTTTTATTGAAGCGGCAAATATTATTGCTCCTGATTTTGTAATAATAACTGGAGATCTGATTCATGATTATACCAGGATTAATGCTGATTCATCCGGATGGGGAGGTATTACTTTAACTGACGCATATGAACGGCCATTATTGGAAGAGAAATGGAAAAATTGCTTTAACGGGGCTTCCGGGTTTTCCGGTTTAAATGGATTTAATTCACCTGTATTTTTAGTTACCGGGAACCATGATTATTATGGTTTAAATGTTGATGATTATAATAAAAAGGCCGGTCAGTGGAATGAGCTTTGTGGTCTTCGTGTTTACGGGTTTTCGTATGGAGGGACAAGAATCTTTGCCATTGATAATTTTTTAGGAGATCCGCTAACAGATATTCCTGATAAATATTTAATGTCTGGTTTGCAGGGAAAAACAATATCTTCGTTTTTCGAAAATGAAGGGAGCGGACAAATCCGCATTATGGCCCAACATTTACATGACAGGGTTGATACAACTTTTATCAATCAAAATAAAATTAATATTTTGCTTCATGGACATAATCATAAACCT